>DBXB01000020.1:52899-63362 GCA_002309155.1 Bacteroidales bacterium UBA1223
CGGGTTCGTGCAACGCTCCGACTGTGACTATAACCCTAGCAGAGACCGAATACGCTGCCACGTTGACCTTCGCCGATGTCAATGGTGAGACTAATCCTACCTATGGCATCATCTGGGGTCCCCAGGGTTTCGATCCCACATCTGCCGGTACCACCGTCAGCCCCATCTCGACCACTACCTACACCCTCTCCAACCTTGCTGCTCAGACCAGTTATGACGTTTATGTATATGCTATCTGCTCTGGCACCAATGGTCGTATGGTGAAATACAACTTTGTTACTCCGTTTATCCCGAACTGTAAGACTCCTATTCTTACTGAAGCAGGTTACGGCGCAAGCAATATCACTTACANNACTGCCACCCTCACTTGGCGTCAGCCTGGTGATGTGCCGCAGAATTGGACTGTGCGTTATGCTACTGCCGACTTCAATCCTGCTACTGCGGCAGCTAGCGATTACACTGAACTCACTGTTCAGGGTAGCACTACTCCGTCTGCACAGTTGACAGGCCTTGTGGCTGGTACTACTTATTATGTATATGTAAAGGCCACATGTGCTACAGCACCGCAGCTTGACGAGAGTCCTTGGAGCATGACAAGCAATGCCGCTCCTGCCTATACTTTCACCACTCCGACATGCGTCGAGCCGATGAATGTTTTGGCTAGCGATGTGACCAACAGCACCGCTCAGATCAGCTGGACCGAGGTTGGCAATGCCACCGTTTGGACGCTGAAATATGGTGTACACGGCTTTGATCCCGACATGGAGGGAACCGAAGTTGCTTGTACCGCTGCAACCAAAGAGATTACTGGTTTGGATGCCTACACCACCTATGATGTTTATGTGAAGGCCAACTGCACCGCCACCGACGAGAGTGGTTGGAGTGTAGGTGTCACCTTTATGACATCCTGCCCTGATGGTGGTGACGTTGAAATTTCCGGTAACACCGCCAGTACGCAGTACACCATCCCGGTCAATACTTATTATAACTACAGCTACACACAGCAGATTATCACTGCCGATGAGATTCCCGGTGCCACTACTATCCAGGGTTTGTCTCTGAAGTACGACTATTCTGCAGCTCTCGACCCGACCAAATACGATGTTACCATCTATATCGGTACTACCGATAAGAATTCGTTTGCTTCGAATACTGATTTCGTTGATCCTGCCACTCTCACTGCTGTATGGCATAGCACCTTCAATGTTGAGCAGGGTTGGAACAATTTCATCTTCGACACTCCGTTTGAATATGATGGTTCAAGCAACATCGTGGTTGCATTCGTTGACCATGTCACTGGCTATAACACTAGCAGTCACAAGTTCAACACGATGTCCACTGATTCGCCGATGACTCTGGCTTATTATAGCGACAGTTACAACCCCGATCCTACATCATCCACCACACTGAGTGCTTACAGTGGTACAAAGACCACCTATAGCTACCGTAACGTGATGAAGCTGATGGCTGCTTGTAACACAAGCGTGACCTGCTTTGCTCCTGCAAGCGTAAGCACTAGTATTACTCCTGCCAATGTTGTTACAGTGACTTGGACGGCTCGCACCGACCTGCGTCCTATTGTCAACAACTTCGAGATGAAGTATGGCTTCGCCGGTTTCAATCCCGACATCCAGGGTTCTGGTACGCTTGTCTCTAATTTAAATAATGTATTCAATTATAATATTACTGAAACTCTTGAGTCGGATGTTGACTATGATGTCTATGTTCGCACCGTCTGCGATGCCGACAATGACGACTATAGCAAATGGACCAAGTCTACCTTCCATACCTATCCTACTTGCTGGGCTCCCTCGGCTCTGACCGTGATGGGTACCACCAGCAATAGCGCTACATTGAGCTGGGCGGAGAACACTCCGACTCCTGCTACCCGTTGGGAGGTTGTCTACGGTCTGCCAGGCTTCAACCCCGACCGTGCTACTCCTATCGAGACTACCAACAATACTGAGTTCGTGGTCACCGGTCTGAACCACTCTACTCGCTATGAGTTCTATGTCCGCGCTGTCTGCAGCGCCACCGACCATAGTGACTGGAGCCCTGTCGCTTCTGCTTTCACTCAGTGCGGTGTTTGGCAGTATGCCGACATGCCTCTTGTTGAGAATTTCGACGGAGTCACCGGCACTACCAGCAGCACCATCAACAACCATGTGCTGCCCAACTGCTGGGATTACATCAACACCTCCACGACTACCAGTGGTACCTCCACATCTGGCTATCCTGGCTATCCTATTGCTTATAATAGTGCAAGCTATAGTCACAGTGGCAACAACCACATGCGCTTCTATACCTACACTACGGCGGCCTATGGCGACCAGTATGCCATCCTGCCTCAGTTTGGCTTCGACCTTGATACCGTTGTCGTAGGTTTCTACGCCCGTGAAAGTTCAACCACCGCTACCTACGTCGGAACTATCGAGGTTGGTGTTATGAGTGACCCGGACGACGCTAACACTTTCGTTCCTGTCGAGACGGTTCTTCCCACCACCACCAGTTACGAATATTTCGAGGTGAACTTTGAAGGCTTTACTGGTACGGGTCGCTACATTGCCCTCCGTGCTCCCAAGCCGTCTACTGGCTACAATGTCGCCTATGTTGATGACCTCACTGTCAAACTGCGTGAGAAAGTCAATTCAATGGATGCCGGTTCCACCTTGGTTGCCTGCAACGAGTATGTTATGCCCGACACCACTGGTGGCAGCTATCCCAACAATCTGACCAACGCCACCTATGTGCTCCGTCCCGGCCAGGCTGGTAAGGTTGCCCATATCACTGGTGACTATGACCTCGAGTATGGTTATGACTACCTCAACGTATATCGCGGTGCCGTCAACGCCAATAACCTCATTGGCCGCTACACCGGCAACGGTACTATTGACTATAAGACCACCAGCAACCTGTGGGCTGACAGCGGTTATGTAACCCTCGTCCTCACCACCGATGCTGACAACGCCTTCCCGCAGATGGGCTTCAAACTGCTCATCCAGTGCGAAGATCCCGAAGCTGCTCCCGATTCGACTGAAGTTATTGTTGAGAACGGTTCCTTCGCTTGGCGTAATGGCGAGACCTACTCGAACGCTATCGTCCGTACTGGTCTGACCTACGATGCCAATGCAGTGTCGGCTCCCGACATGGATCGCACATTCACAGCTTCTCATACCTATGTCAACGTGGCTGGCGTAGACAGTGTCACCTATCATATGGAACTGACCCTGCACCCGTCCTACAACCTGACATACGATGCTACCATTTGCCAGCGTGATGAATATACATTCTACGGCAATACTTATACTACTACCAGTACCTATACCGTGGCTATGCAGTCTGAATTCGGTGCCGACTCTATCGGTATCCTGAACCTCCAGGTCAACCCCGCTCCTACCGCTGCTATCTACAATGGCGGTAGCGCCGTGACCGAGATTACCGGTCATTGCGACAATGCCGACCTGACCCTGCTTGCTCGTAGTAACGACAACAGCGCTACCTTTGCTTGGGAGGACAACAGCACTGCTGCAACCCGCGTGGTCAATCCTCATGAGAGCAACACCTACACAGTGGTTGCCACTAACCCGACGACAGGCTGTACCAGCTTGCCCGCCAGCATTACTGTGACCACCACCCCGGTTCCCGCCCTCACTATCAGTGGCGATGTTGAGATCTGCTACGGCCAGAGTGCTACTCTGACTTTGGCTGATGCCAACAATGTACCTGCTACCTATCGTTGGAGCAACGGTGCTACCACTACCAGCATCACCGTCAACCCGACTACCACAACCACCTATACCGTCACAGCTACCACCAGCAACACCAGCGCTTGCCAGGCAACGGCAGAATTCACCGTTGTTGTCAATCCGCTGCCTGTTGTGACTGCTACCGCTTCGGTCAACACTATCTGCTCCGACAGTATCATCACGCTGACCGCTACCGCTGTTGACGGCTACAGCTACAGCTGGAATACCGGTGCTGCCACCGCTGTTGCCACCACCGTAGCCACCGCTACAGGTGCATACACAGTCACAGTCACCGACCAGAACGGTTGTGTCAACAACTTCACCACCGCTACAGTAACCGTCAATCCTTCGTACGAACTGAGCGACTCACTGAACGTCTGCTACCTCAACAATCCTTACACTTGGGGTGCACAGCAGATTACCGCCAACGGTAACTACGACCAGATGTTCACCGCCGCTAACGGTTGCGACTCTCTGATCCACCTCGCCTTCAACTTCGAGCAGATGGGTGTTGAGAACAGCAACATCGAGCGTTGCTACGGTACTACCTATACCTTCGAGAACATCACCCGTATTGCCTCCGTCGATACCGCCCTTACCTATACACTCGGTGTTGGCGATGCTGATATCAATGGTGATATACTTGAGTGCCCGAAACGTTACAACCTTGCTGTTAAGGTCAACCCCGTTAAGGCCACCACTGTTCCTCAGGTTGCTTGCGACACTTACACTTGGCCTGTCAGCGGTGAGACCTACACCGTCAGTGGCGATTATCCTTACACCTTGGCTACCACCAAGAACTGCGATAGCGTCGTTACGTTGAACCTCACCGTAAACTACCAGAACACCGGTGTCGAGACCGTTACGGCTTGCGACAACTATGTCTGGGATCTGAACGGTGTCAACTATACCGCTTCGACCAATGAACCTACCTTCACACTGCAGAACCAGTGGGGTTGCGACAGTGTCGTCACTCTCGACCTGACTGTCAACTACCGCAGCTACCACGAGGACTTCCACTGCGTGCGTGATGCTTACGACTACACTTGGATCAATGGCAATACTTACGATCTGAATGTTGAGGTCACCGACGGCATCGAGTTCGTCACCGGCACCAACGCTGTTGGATGTAATGAGATTGCTCAGCTCCACCTCATTATGAATCCTGCCATCGACTCCCTGAACTGGACTAATGTCGAGGCTTGCGACGAATATGAGATTGCCAACGCTGTTGTCTTCACTGATGCTGATGACTGCAACGGCCATATCGAGCCTCTCTATCTGCGTGAGAGCGGTGACTATATTGTCCGTGTCCGTGCTACTGACGGTCACGATCAGGTTGCCCGCATCCACCTGACCATCACTCCGTCTACCTACCACACTACTATAGCTACCGAGTGTCTGCCTTACACCTGGACTATCCTCGACGATAACAACAACCCGTTTGAGGTTGCCACTATCACCGCTGAGATGGTGAATGGTGCCAATCCGTTCAACATGAGCGTTGACCTGGCTGAGGCTGGTTTCACCACTTCTACTTGCTCCAGCATCGAGGTGCTGCGACTCACTCCGAAGTATCCCACCGAGGTTGTCGACACCGTCGTCACCATCTGTGGCAATGGTAACTGGGTTGCTGAGAACAGTATCGTATTCAATGGTGCTGACTATGCCACCGGTATCTATACTTGGGACAACAGTACGCTCAATGCTGACGGATGTAAGCTGACCAGAAAAGTTGACTTGACTGTCAACCCGGTCTATAACACCACCGCCGATCTTACCTTCTGCGAGAGCGAGTTCACTAACAACGCACTCACTGTGGTTAACGCCAACAACGATGCTGAGTCGATTGAACTTACTATCCCCGGAGCTCTCAACGAGATAGCTTACAACAACACTGTGGTTGCCAACTGGACCACTGCTCTTGGTTGCGACAGTATAGTTACTATCAACTACACCGTCAATCCGACCCGCTATGCTGACACCAATGTCGTTGCTTGCTACGAGTACACTTGGGATATCAACGGTGAGACCTATCGTTTTGCTGATGGTGCTACTCAGGATCACGAGTACATCTCGGCTAACAATGAAGGATGTAATCTCATCACCACCCTCCACCTCACGCTCAACGACACCGCTCGTGGCTATGAGACTCGCAATGTCTGCACCAGCTATGAGTACAACGGTGTGACTTATCATACCGACAAGACCTTCATTGAGAGGTATGATGGTGAAAAACCGATTTCTAACGGTTGCGACAGCGTTACCTACATCTCCTTCCACATCCAGCAGACCGAGCTCATCCATCAGTATGTGCTCGCCAACAGTCCTTACACTTGGCAGAATGGTCAGACCTACAGCCAGAGTGTTGAGAACGTCTACTTTGATGCTCCTGCTGAGGGCGACTGTGGCAACGTCTACTCGCTGCATCTGACTATTGTTGATCCGATTGTTTTCTGTGACAATGCTTTACCGTACAACACTGGTATCAATGGCATCGTTATCAATGACGGTTCAGTTAATGTTTGGAGCAACAGCGATCCTAACGGAAACGACACCATCCTCCACTACACTGTCAACCCGACTTACAGCAGCACCGAAACCAAGGATGTATGCGACAGCTACACTTGGGAAGGTACAACCTACACCGAGTCTGGCAGCTACATTGCTGAGTACACAAGTGCACAGGGTTGCGACAGCGTCCTGAACCTGAACCTCACTATACGTACTGCTACAGCTGAGACGGTTACTGAAACAGCTTGCGACAACTACACCTGGACAGAAGGCGACGGTCAGACCTACACCGCCACCGGAAACTACACCTGGACCACCACCAATGTGGCTGGCTGCGACAGCGTGGTTACCCTGGCACTGACTATCAATGTCAATTCAGGCGTTGAGGTTACCGAGAACGCTTGCGACACCTACACTTGGACGGATGGCGACGGCCAGACCTACACTGTAAGTGGCGACTACTCGTTCTCGTTCAACGATGCTAACGGTTGCTCGGGCGACAGTGTCCTGCACCTGACCATCTATCCTACCTACGTGACCAACAGTGAGCTTGTTGTCAACGATGCTGGTTCTTACACCTACCTTGGTGTTATGCACACAGCTCCATTCGACAGCACTATCACTTATACTTTCCAGAGCATCAATGGTTGCGACAGTACCGACAATCTGCACCTGATAATCCCTGTTGTCGACGACAACGAGATTACAGAGATTCCTGTCGAGGCTTGCGGTAGCTACACCTGGACCATCGCTGGTGTTGAACACACCTACATCTGGATCCCGATGAGCGAGCGCCAGAGCCACGGCATGGCACTTTACAAAGATGCTACCTTCAACAAGTATGTGTACACCTACCCGACCGATACGACCTTCGTCAACGGTGTGATGACCCACGTCGATGTGCTGCACCTCAACCTGCTTGAGTCGACTACCAGCACCGAGACCATCAACATCCCCGTAAGCTTGGGTACCTACACCATCAACGGTGTTGCCGGCGCAGTCGAGAATGTTCCTGTTGAGACCTTCAACTTCACATACGCTGACCGCGGTACCACCTTCGATACCATGCTTGCTGTTGGATCGGTTGTCTACTGCGATGACTATCGTACCTATACTATTAATTATATCGACAACTACGATACCACCGAGGTCTATGCTTGCTCTGATGCCGCTTCTTATGAGTGGAACAACGTGACCTACACCATCGGCGAACCGGGTCACACCTACTACTTCGCTCAGAAGGAGAATGAGGGTACCCTGACCGAACTTGTTCACGTTATCAAGATCAACCAGCGTGCCGTCAATGCTGAGACGATTACCGCCACAGCTTGCGACAGCTACGTATGGGCTAGCGGTGACAGCTTGACCTACACCACCAGCGTTACCGGTGTTGTTTACAACTACACCGACGCTAACGGTTGCGCTGCTACCAAGACCTTGAACCTGACGGTGAACTACAACACCAACAGTGCTACCACTGTGGATGTCTGCGACACCTACACTTGGACTGCTGGCAACGGCAATACCTACACCACCAGTGGCGACTACCTCTACAGCTACACTGCTACTGCTGCTGGTAATTGCCCGAGCGTTGATACGCTGCACCTGACTATCCGTAACAACACCAACCAGACCATCGACACCGCTGCTTGTGAGACCTTCACTTGGAGCGCTGAGGACGGTGGTGACGGCCGCGTGCTGACAACCAGCGGTACCGAAACTTACAACTATACCGCTACTAACGGATGTCCGAGCGTCAATACTCTGAACCTGACCATCAACACCAACACCAACCAGACCATCAACAAGGACGAGTGCGACACTTACACTTGGACTGCTGAGGACGGTGGTAACGGTCAGGCTTACACTGTCAGTGGAACCTACACCTACGACTACAACACTGCACAGGGTTGCCCGAGCACCAACACGCTGAACCTGACCATCAGAACCAGCACAAGTTCGGTTGAGAATCTGGCACAGTGTGACAGTTACACCTGGAGTGACGGTGACGGTCTCGTCCACACCGAGTCCGGCGTTTACACCTACACCGGTACCAACGTTGCAGGTTGCGACAGCAATATGACTCTCAACTTGACTATCAACGTCAACAACACTGGTGTCACTGTTGATACCACTGTTTGCGATGACTTCACTTGGGATATCAACAACCGTTACTACAACGCAACGGGTACTTACACTGCCAGTACAACTGATGGTAACGGTTGCGCTACCACCAACACTCTGCACCTGACTATCAACAGCTCCAGCAGCTATGACAGTGTCCTCTACATCAGCGACGGTTCATACCGTTACTATGGCCAGAACGCTACCGAGCTGTTCGGCGAGGGTGTCTACAACCGCACCGAGCATTACACCAATGTCGCTGGTTGCGACAGTTCTCTCAACATCACCTTCAATGTTGGTACCGCTATCCTTGGTATCGACAATGTTGTGAACTGCAACGATTACACTTGGCGTAATGGTGAGACCTATGTCTGGATCAGCGATGCTGAACGTGCCGCTAACTTGAACAGCGACAATGACGCACCTCTCTACAAGACCAGCACAGGTACTTATATCTACTACAACCCGACTTACACTGTACCTCGTGAGAACGCCTACGACAGCGTCTATATGCTCGCCCTGACGCTCACTCAGAGCTACAACAGTTTCGATGAGGTTACTATGAACATCAGTGACCGTGTTGTTGTCTACGGCGACAGCACGTTCAACTTCGACACTCTGGCAGTCCTGCAGCAGGATTTCGTCAACACTGACAAAGAGTTTGACGTCCACTTCCAGGCTGTCCAGCACTGCGACAGTGTTATCACACTGACTGTCCACCTCGTCAACAACTATCAGGAAGTCGTCGCTGACGCTGCTGACATCTGCGTTACCACCGACAGCTACACTTGGCGTAACCATGTCATCAGCACAGCTACCACCGACTACGACAACGCTCATACATATTATGTATATGATACGCTTGCTACTGGTATCATCGAGTACATCGTTGTTAACCAGCATCCGTTTGCTTACGCTACCGAGCGCCGTACAGCTTGCGACAGCTACGAATGGAACGGCACCGTTTACACGGAGAGCACTTCCAACGCTACCGCTTACTTCCCGGCAGGTACCATAATCAACGGTCAGCCTCTGGTTTGCGACAGCACCGTGACTTTGATGCTTACCATCAACCACAACACCAACACCACCTACACTGTTGACGACGCTTGCGAGGAATACACCTGGCTGGCTGCTAACGGTGGCAACGGTGAGACCTACACCACCAGCGGTACCTATACCCGCGACTACTTCACGGCTCAGGGTTGCCCGAGCACCAACACCCTTGTGCTGACGGTGAACTACAACACCGACACCACTTACAATGTTGACGCTTGCGACACCTACACCTGGAGTGTTGCAGAGGGTGGTGACGATCGCGTGCTGACTGCAAGCGACACCTACACTTACAACTATAATACCGCTGCTGGTTGCCCGAGCACCAACACCCTCAACCTCACCATCCGTAACAACAGCAACCAGACTTACAACAAGACTGTTTGCGACACTTACACTTGGACTGCTGAGGACGGTGGCGACGGCCAGACCTACACTGTCAGCGGTGTCTATACCTTCGACTACACTGCCGCTAACGAATGCCCGAGCACCAATACCCTCAACCTGACCGTCAACCAAAACAGCGGTCATACCGTGGATATCGTGGCTTGCGACAGCGTCCAGTGGCACAATACCTGGTACTATGCTGACAACAACACGGCTACCTACGATTATCAGGATGGTAATCAATGCCCCAGCGTTGATACTCTCAACCTGACCATCAACCACGCTACACACAATAGCGAGACAGTTGCCGCTTGCCAGACCTACACCTGGACTGCTGGTACCGGCGCTACCTACACCACCGGTGGCGTTTACACCTACGAATACACTACTGCTGGTTGCTTGAGCGTTGACACCCTGCACTTGACCCTTGGCAGCGGACGTACCTTCGCTACCCAGACTGTCTCCAACTGCGGTCCTTACACCTGGATCGTCAACGACAGCACCATCGGTGTTATCGACGAGACTATTGAGACTTCCACCAGTTTCTTCAACCCGCGTACCGGTTGTGACTCTGTGGTCTTCCTCAACCTCACCATCTTCGAGGCTCCTGTGAACGACATAGCAGTTGCAATCTGT
>DBXB01000004.1:0-25856 GCA_002309155.1 Bacteroidales bacterium UBA1223
TGTACCGGGTTGTTGATAGTCAGATGCAGAGTAACAATACTGTCACAGCCATTCACTGTAAACAATGTATCTGTCACCACGACAGAAGAGTTGTAAAGCGTACCGTTCCATGTGTAGTTCTCACAAACCTCGACCGTATCATGATCATCAATCACGGGACAAGGAATCGCAGCGAATACGGGATACCCGCCATTTACAATTGCTGAGTCCGCTGCCCAATGGCGATATTGTCCATTTGTGTTGTTCGCATCCACCCATGCGTTGAGTGCATCAAGCATATTGGTGTAAGAACTGCCTCCAACTGTAACAGCGGTTTGCAAATCGCCATTGACAATGAATGCAGTATCGGATAGATGGTCCACAGTTACATTAAATATTCTTCCTCCAAAATGTAAGTTATTGGAAAGTTGTGCATATAAATTGTGGTATCCATATAAACCCTCATACTGATACATCATGAGGCCTACAAAAGCCCCCGTGTTAGGTGCCCCAGACTCAACAGCTCCAACCCTATAACAATTTGAGAAATAAGCGTCTGTATAACCAACCATGCCACCAATCAAATTCGGTGTTCGCTTTCCGTAATATGAAATATTACAGTTTGAGTAGCAGTTTTTGACCTGGGAACCCTGTGTAGCATATCCAATCAATCCTCCCACCTCGACATCCGCATAAACGGTTCCTGAGCCAGAACAGTTAATAATGACACACCCATCACTCCTACCGCCTAAAACTCCTACCATGCGAACTCCATATACATTTGAATTCATGACATGACAATTGTCAAAAGTGCTATTGTATCCCCAGCCAAAAAGAGTACCGACCTGTTCGTTTCCAATAATTTCACTATTTGAAATTATAAGATTCCGAATGGTTGCGTTATCAGTACGATTTACGAATCCAACATATGTGGAGTGTTCATCCTGAAGGCCTCTGCATATCAGATTGGAGATAGTACGATTGTTTCCATTGATAGTGCCTCTAAAATAATTAATTGGAGTCCATCTGTACGCTCCCATATCAAGATTTGCATTGATAGTTACTGTTTTTCCCACAATTGCGTAATACAAATCCCAACCAGCGAGTTCGTTGGTGATGGCCGTCAACCATGCAAGACCCTCAGCCGATGAGATGGTTACATTCCCTTCATTATCCATTACAAAACCAGCAGGACACTCGGTAACAATATCTACCCATAAAGGTTTGTCGACATACAGATGAACTGATTGACCCCATCCAACAGTATCATTGCCTCCGCACAATGGCCGTACATAAAAAATGTATTCATTTCCCAATTCTAATCCCTCAATAGTATCATTCGTCGTTGATATGCTATAAACCACGGCACTATCTTCAGGGGAGTCATTTATAAAATACTTTACTTGCCAATTCTCAGCCTCTCCGCTCTCCTGCCACGACAATGCTACAGCAAAACCTCCATTATAAGGTATATTTTCAGCCGTTAAGTTGCTGACATTAGGGCATGTCACCTCAAAATAGCCACCAAAAACAGGAAGATGTGTTACGCTATCTCTACTCCAAGTTCTATAATCCGGTAAGTTTTGTTCTATAATATAATTATTCAATGCAGTAATAACGTCTATACTATCTCCTAATGTATAGTTCACCGCCGTATCGGCTATCAGCAGTCCCAAAGGATCAGTACTAACATTAAATGCCGCGAGATTGCTTATTGAGAAGAAATTATTCACATTTCCCAAGAAAAAGGTACGCTTTGCCAGCGAATCAAACTCTGAAAGCCTGGATCGATTTGCCATGCTGATGTCTGAAAAGCAATTTGAATAGTTGCCTCCATCAACATTTTGGGTAATAATCCCCCTGAAACTACCTCCTGTAACACAGTCTGCCCAATTGAAAGACTCGCCAAGTTGAGTTACGCAGTTAATGATATTCGTATTGTCAGAATATCCAACTAATCCACCATACCCATTAGGAGCATACAGATCTCCGTATGCATAGCAATTAATGATTTCACAATTGATCACATCGCCCAACAGTCCACCTGCAAAAGCACCCGAAATTATTTTATAATTCTCCGAGAAACAATCAATGACACTACTGTATTGAATCAATCCAACCAAAGAGCCTGAAGTGGACATTGAATTAACCATGCAATGCCTTAACCCTAAATCCTTCACTTCTGCGTAACTCAAAGTAGAAAACAGTCCACTATAGCCGATTCCATATCTGTTTTGAACAACATTCATGTTGCTTATCACATGTCCATGTCCATCAATATGTCCATACCAACCCTTTATAGGAATCCACAAGTAGCCTTCGAGGTCAATATCGTTTTCTATCGATAAGAAACGCATACTACTGACCGATAGGAAATCATTATCATTGCATCTCTTAGATAGCCATGCCAATCCCTCCGCAGTGGTTATTCTGATAGTATCTTCATCTTGCACAAACCCATTTGGTTGTGAAAGCACAACGTCAGTCCAATAAATGTCCTCGGGATTAACAATTATGGCATTCCAAAAACCATATTGATCGTTTCCACAAACCGAACGAACCTTCACCTCATATGTACTGTCTGTCTCAAACCCTGTTAATCGTATGTGCGTTGAGTCTCTTAAATAAATGTCATCGCCGACTTTTACTTGCCACTGTGTGGCACTTCCATTCCCATCCCAAGACACCGTAACACCTGCTGTATCCGCCGCATAAGTAAGGTTGGATACCATTCGGCAATCAGAAGCATCACTTACACGCAAATAGAAACCTTCTGGCTGACCACCATCGCCATAAGCTACTATTGTTAATCCATGGCGAGTAGAAACGACAGGTGAATAATCCGTACCGGCAATGTTTTGGAGCTCACTGTCAGAGGGAAGATGGTCGTACTCCCAATTTCTATAAGCATACGACCATGTGCCATATCCACGTGTTTCTATAACCCGTACAAGCGTGTCCTTGTTAACTCCATCAAAAATCGCCACCGACTGCGCATTATCAAAACCAAGAACATCAACAACCAACTGCCCCAAACTATCTTCAGGGACAAGGTTTAATACGAGCCTGTCGCCAGTATTTTCATTTGCGACCCTATAATTACTACATCCTCTAAGGTGATGCAAATCTGTAGGTTTATTAATTACATAATTTTCAACAGATTGAAGATATTCTGCTCTTTGACAAATTATTGTATGCGAATTGCTGTCTGGTCTTATACCCATTATGGCGGCCTGCCAATCATTAAACTCAAGCCCCACGTTGATTGCCGAGGTCAAATACCATCCGTCACATAAACCACCCCAACCAAAATTAAAGTGGAAATAATCGTCTTGTTTATATCCATCGCAAACGAAAGCATGACCAACGTCAGTCCTATCCCAACCACTATAATAAACCGGTTCCCCTCTACTGATATTTGCTTTAAGCGAATCAGACCATTCTGAATTGGAGTACATATACTTGTAAGCATATCCCATTTGAGGTGAAAATCCAAAATTACTGATTAATGCGCTTCGTACGTTCTCATCATTAGCTCCGCTGGAAAAGGCACCATACCACATATTCACAGCCACTCCACAATGAAACAGCAATTGTGACACTGAATTTATTTCAGATTGTGAGTTTATGGAAGACAAGGCGTTAGGCATATTGCTGTAGTCGTACATGGTGTTGCCAAAATCAGCAGAAAGTGTATCATAATCGCCGTAACGCACAACGCTCCTACACTGAGCCTCTTCATCAGTTACAATATAGCTGTGGGTACCACGGCCATGGACAGGGTAGCCCCAATATTTGATTATCTGCGCCATGGCGGTGGCAACACAACCCGTAGGCACATGACCGTCGTAAGGGCTGCCGGCATCTTCTGGACATAGGGCGTTGTAGTATTGCCCCTGGTCCCAAGTGGTAGTAAGGAGAGGTCCGACGCTATCAGAAATTGAAGATTGGAAATTGAAAAATGATAATTCGGATCTCGCGGTCAGTTGTTGCCATTCAGAGGCTATTGCCACATCGTATACCTCCGCTTCGATAGCCGCTTCAATCTGCGAAGCTAGGTCGTTGTAGAACGACATGATATGAGCTGGAATAATTCCTTCGGGGAAAGCTCGTGAGGTGGAATAACCAAGCACGGGATGGGCAATATCGTTGGCGGCGACAAGAACGAAAGCGCTACCGTTCACGTTGACAGCATAAAATGCAGGTTCGCCTGTCCTAGGCATGGGATGGGTGTAAACCAGTGTCGTATTATAGCTGTCCATCTTGACCTGTGTCTTAACGAAGTTCTTCGCTACTTGAACAGCCTTGTCAGGGTCGACAGGATTTGCCATCATGACAACCCCTGACAGAACCATTGCCACAAGGATAAATAATTTCTTCATGATTATAATTGTTGATATGTTGATACGGTGATTTTTATCCGCTTTGCTATCGAAAGCTCCCCTGGAACTTTCTTCACCCTCGAGGACGAGAGCGTACCGGCGTGGTGATATGGAGACAGGGCTATATCATCTTCAGATAACCAACTTCCTGTTCAGTCAGCTCACGATAACGGCCACGGGGAAGGTCTTTCTTGGTAAGACCGGCGAAAACACAACGGTCCAGTTTATGGACATCATATCCAAAATGTTCAAAGATGCGACGCACAATGCGGTTCTTGCCCGAGTGCAGAGCGACTCCCACAATACGACGGTCTTTTCCACCATCCTGATACTGAACATCGTCGACTGCTATAAAACCATCTTCAAGTTCTATGCCGTCGAGCATCTGCTGCATATCCTCACGAGACACGGCACGGTCGCATTCCACCTGATATATCTTGTAGACTTTGGATGAAGGATGGGTTAGTCTCTTTGCCAAATCACCATCATTGGTGAAAAGAAGCAGTCCTGTGGTGTTCTTGTCAAGTCTGCCGACAGGATAGATGCGTTCTCTGCAGCATCCGTGCATCAGCTGCATGACCGTCTGACGCTCCTGGGGGTCGTCAAGGGTTGTGATAAATCCCTTGGGTTTATTGAGCAGGAAATAGCGTTTGGTCTCACTACGCAATATCTGACCGCCGTAGCTGACCACATCGCCCGGTTTCACTTTATATCCCATAGATGTCACCACCTCACCGTTCACCGAGACAGCTCCAGCCTCAATGAGCTTGTCGGCATCACGTCGGGAACAGATACCTGCATTGGAGATATACTTGTTGAGACGTGTAGTGCCGTCATTGTTTGACGGCGTATTAGGCGTCCTTTTGCCACCCACGGCTGTTCCACGACGCACTACAGAGGCGCCTCGCTTTGCCGACTGTCGACCGGAACCATATGATGAGGATTTCTTGACAGAGGAAGAATTCTTCCCCTCTGCCGAAGAACTCCTTTTTATCGACGAGGTGCGCTTGCCTGCCCCACGTACAGTTTTTTTACGGTCAAAGGATTCCTCATCATTGTCTCTACGAGGCTTATATGATTTTTTTCTGTTTTCGTTCTGTGAATCTTTCATTGTTGATATGGTGATATGTTGATATGTTCGCTCGTAAACTGACTCGCTACATTTAATCGATTCTGCGGTGCTCGCAGGCTATGCCACGCGGGACTCACCACGGCGACTTTGACTAACTGCCAAAATGAAGCACGTAGGGGCCCTTGTTCTCCAGGGCCTGAGTGTCCAGGACCGTAGCCACCTCTTTAGCCATCATTAAAAGTATCTGCAGATCGTTGTCCCTCAACCAGCGGATGGCGTCAATATCCTCACGACAGGCCAAGGCGAACATCAGGTTGCATCTGTGAGTCGCTTTGCCTATCCATAGTCTGGCCTCATCTTCGCCGTCAATGGCATTGGAGAGTATGGCGAGCCATGCGAAATTGTGCGAGAACAACCATTTCATGGCGTCGACATCGCCACGTATGGCGTTGGAGAAAGCGGCAAGCTCCGGATAACCATTGTCGAGAAGCCAGCGGAAGAAATCTTTCCTTCCAGAAATGCTTTTCAGCAACGCCAGCAGAATCTTGATGTCGTATTTCTCCAGACCCATGATATGTTGAAAGGTTTGAAAGGTTAAAAGGGTTTGAAAGGTTAAAAAGGTTTGAAAGGTTGAAAAGGTTTAATATAATTATAATGTTTTAAGCGAAGCGACCCTTTTTATCCTTTGAATAATGTTCTCCGCTTCGCTATCGAAAGCTCCACGTGGAGCTTTCTTCATTGACGAATCTTTGCTCCCAGCTGTGTCTCGAGGTTTTTCTGGATTTTGGACATCACAGCCTCAATCTGTTTGTCGTTGAGAGTCTTGTCGGGATCTTGAAGGATAAAGCTGACGGCATAGGACTTATAACCATCGGCAATTCCTTTGCCTTTGTAGACATCGAAGAGCGACACCTTCTGCAGAATCCGTTTCTCGGAGGCGTAGGCGACCTGCTCAATCTGAGCGAATGTGACATCATTGTCCACGACCATTGCCAAGTCGCGACGCACTTCAGGGAATTTAGGAATCTCACAGAAGGTGACATCTTTGGTGGGGAAAGCTTTCAAAAGAAGATCCCAGTTGATGTCAGCATAGAAGACCTCCTGTTTGCAATCCATACGACGCAGGGTCTCTTTGGCGATACGTCCCACGACAGCGAGCTGTTTTTTACTGTCCTTGAACTGATATGAAAGTCCTTCGGCGATGAATGTCTCGGAGGAAGGAACAACGGTCAGACGAGACATCGGTATTCTGAGACGACGCAATATATTGACGAGAGCCGACTTAGCATCGAAAAAGTCCACTGCCTTTTTCTCTCCATGCCAGCTTTCGGGTTCCGCCGCACCAGTCATAAACAGTGACAGGTGCTGAGTTTCTGTATAGCGTTTTGTCACCGAGCTGTCAGTTTCACCCTCATCAATACTGTTCTTGACATAGGAACGGCCGAACTCATAGATTTTCTGATCAAAAATCTTGTGATTCATGTTATAGACAATGCACTCCAGTCCGCCATAGAGGAGAGTCTGACGCATCACGTTGAGCTCTTTGGAGAGCGGGTTAAGGATGCAGACACATCTCTCTGACGGGAAGTCAGCATTACCTTCATAATAGCCACTCTTGGTCAGAGAGTTGTTCATAATCTCGTTGAATCCGTTATATGAGAGATAGTCACAAGCTATATTCTTCAACTTGTTAGGATTTGGCTTCACGCCGTATGCCAGACAGCTGTTCAGACGCTCGTCGAAATCAACGTTGTTATAACCATAGATTCGCATTATCTCTTCCACTACGTCGCACTCTCTATATACATCGACCTTGCATGTGGGAATGCGGAGAAGCATACCTTCAGATGTCTCATTGACAATCTCAATATCAAGAGAGGTCAATGCAGTACGGATAGCGTCGACAGGTATTGCCTTACCGATAAGGTCGGCGACACGCTGGAAATTGATTTCAACCTCTTTTCTCTCAATAGGCTCGGGATATATATCAATGATATCGCCACAGATTTCACCTCCTGCCAACTGTTTCACAAGCAGGGCGGCGCGACGGACTGCCCACAGCGTGATGTTGGGGTCGCAGCCACGTTCGTAGCGGAATGACGCATCGGTCTTGAGTCCATGACGTTTCGAAGTCTTGCGGATACTCACCGGATTGAAGTAAGCACTCTCGATGAATATGTTGGTGGTATCCATCGTGACTCCTGATTTCTCACCACCGAAGACTCCGGCAATGCACATCCCCTCATTCTCATTACAAATCATCAAATCATGCTGGTCAAGAGAACGCTCCACACCGTCGAGTGTGACAAACTTTGTGTCTTGAGGCAGACATTTCACAACCACCTTGCCTCCTTCAATCTTGTCGGCGTCGAAGGCGTGAAGAGGCTGTCCCACCTCCATAAGGATGAAATTCGTGATATCTACGATATTGTTGATAGGACGGAGACCTATGGTACGCAGTTTGTCTTTCAGCCAGTCGGGTGACTCCTGCACTTTAACGTTGCGGATAGTCACACCGCTGTATCGAGGACAGAGGTCGTTACGTTCAACGGTAACCTTTATAGCCTTGTCGCTATTTATACTGTTGACCGTCAGCGAGGAGTCTGTCTCGGGCCACTTTATCTTCAGATTCTGACCTTGACGGGTATTCAACACTGCCACCACATCGCGGGCCACACCTATATGGGATGTGGCATCCGAGCGGTTGGCGGTTATTGCGACCTCAAGGGTGTAATCGTCTTTCACATTGAAATATTCGCTGGCTTTCATACCCACGGGAGCATCCGCCGGAAGCACCATGATGCCGTCATGACTGTTGCCAAGTTGCAGTTCATCCTCGGCACAGAGCATACCCTCGCTCACCTCTCCACGAAGTTTGCCTTTCTTTATTTCATAAAACTCGGTATCGGATGTCCAGATCTTAGTCCCAATCTGGGCACACACAACCTTCTGTCCCGCGGCCACATTGGGAGCACCGCAGACAATGTGAAGAGGTTCACCTGAACCCACATCTACTGTGGTTATGTGAAGATGGTCGGAATTTGGATGAGGTTCGCAGGTCAGCACCTGTGCTATAACCACATGTTCCAGACCACCTTTGATTGTTTCCACTTTGTCAACACCCTCGATTTCCAGTCCAGAAAAGGTCAGCAAGTCATCCAGTTCGTTAGGCGACAACGAGGTGTCCACATAATCCTTCAGCCAGTTATAAGATATCTTCATTATTGTAGTTGTATTGTTATAAGTTTAAGGATTTATAAGTTTAAAGCACACGCACGGCACGTGCACGATATAGTTTTGTATTGTTTGATTTGAAATAACAACGTACTCCGTCGGGGCCGCAGGCATAGACATGCGACTCGGAGCACGGCGTTGATGTCCAGTAATAGGTGTTGCCTTCAAGCACCTTGGGATAAGACTTTCGTTCGAGCGTATTGTTGATAAGCGCTCTGTATTTCCGCACGATCTCCATCTCCTGCCTGTCAGCCAGACGCCACTCTCCATCACCGAGCGACGACGCCCAGACATTGGCAGAGTCGGCATCGATACCCGAAATCTCGTCGAGAGAGAGCAAAAGCAATGGACTGTTGGAGTCGTCAACTCTCAACACTACTCCCTTTACATCCCCATCGCTATAGATATCGCCAACACTGTATTCCCTGCCACAAGACTGCAGAAATAGCATTAGAGTCGAAAAACAGATAAGTATCGCCAACTTTATATTCTTCATAGTCGTTGATATGGTGATATGTTGATAAGATGTTAAGGTGATATGTTTAATCGTGAACGGTGATACTATCGGGTCACGGGTTTGACAATTCCAATGCAAGACTGTCTGCCACTAAAGCAAGACTGTCTGCCATCATTACTGAATCAACTATGGCGTCTCTTTTTAAGGAGTTGGAATCGATGACATACAGATTATAGTATCGCGACGAAATGTCGACCTTGACATATAATGTCCCCCTATGACGTATTTGTTTACGGGAATACATTGCCAACAGGTGCTCATGCTCGTTACCAGTATCGAGAAGAATGTCTTTGTAGCGATAGAAATACTCCGCCACTTCAGGGTTCTCAACAATCTCATGGGTCGCCAACACCGTCTCGCCAGATTCAAGATAAGGGAGTATTATCTGCATATCCTCCAACAACTCCTTGTTTGTGTTAATCTTATGAATATTACTGATATTCAATATCAATCCCGAGCCGAACAACAAAACTGCCAGACCCATAAGAACATAATGCGCCACCTTGTCCATCTCCAGCACCCAATCCTCCAAAATGTCGTACATCAGACATGCCATAGCTAACGCAAAGAAAGGAAGCGTGGGCACCAGATAGAACTCCTGTTGTTTGAGTCCCAACATAATTGGAAGCAGTCCCGACAGTCCGAAACAAAGGAAAAACCAACCTGTCCTGGCGCGCATAGCCTGATCAACTGTCAATTGGTCCTTGTGTCGCCAATAGAACATGAATCGATAGAATGGCCTATGTTTAATCCGTATGAGACAGATAATTACAGCTATTGCCAAAGGTATGGCACCCTGCACTACCAACGCATTGAGAATCCAGAACCTGGTGGTGACAGTCTGCACATACAGCACACCACCTATCATCTGATTATGGATGTAGTTGTATAGTACATCGTAAACTGTGGGCGAAAGGATGACGACAATGAACAATGTAACCATCCACACCACCAGAATCAATACAGTGTTGATGATGGGATAAATGATTCTCTCACGTCGCACCAAAAGCCAATAAAAGAATGGGAAGAAGATAGGGAACAGTCCCGCAAAACCTTTAATCATAAAGGCGAGTTCCATCATCAGAGCAGCCACGATAACCCATAAATAACGGGCAAACCTGTTCTTACGTTGTCGTTTCTGCGAGGATGGCAGTGTCTTCCCCAAGAATTGAGCTTTTTGAGCCTTGAAGAGAAATGCCACAGACAACATGATGAATATCGTCATCGTGGTCTCCAGCAGATTGTTCGTCGCCGACCATGAGACTATAGGCATCATTATCCAGCACACCAACGGTAACCACCCGCTACGACGTGTTCGTCCGGTAAGTTTCCACACCCAAATCATCAATAAGGCAACAATCAGATAAGTGAGAAGCGAGTATATCTTCTCAGCCATGAAAGTATTAGTACCGAACGCTTTATACCACCAACTCCCCAACCAATAACCAAGAGGCAGGTAGTTACTGCGGTCGGGAGTGCCAGGGGTATCTATTGACGGAAGCCAAAAACTATCAAAACCCTCAGCCATACGCTGCGAGACAAGAGCGTTGTCAAGTCCGACACGAGACAAACCTTCTGACAGAAAATTGCCCGAGATAAAGAGCAAGAAAGCTCCTATAACTATAAAATACAGGCTTATCTGACTCTTTTTCATTATTAATATTTATTAAAGGTTATGTGTATGTTTTTTGTCTATAGTCAAAGTAGAACGACTTACATCAATACACTTTATGAGTTGAGCTTTGCCCAAGAATCTTTGAGGGTACACGAACGGTTGAACACCAGATGCTGAGCCGTACTGTCGGGATCGGTGCAGAAATATCCAAGACGTTCGAACTGGAATCGATGCGGGGCCGCCACACCGTTCTCACTACGTGGTTCTCTAACATCCTCGGCAAGAACGGGTTCAAGTTTACAACCCTGAAGGACTTGAAGTGAATTTGGATTAAGATTGTCGAGGAACGTTTTGCCTTCAGGAGCATCGTCAGGCGATTCGGTTGCAAAAAGACGGTCGAAGAGGCGCACTTCGGCATCGACGGCATGGCGTGCCGAGACCCAGTGAATCGTGCCTTTTACCTTACGTCCGTCGGGAGAATCGCCACCACGAGTGGCAGGATCATAGGTGCAGTGTATGCACGTAACATTGCCCTCAGCGTCTTTTTCCACACTCTGGCAGGTGACGAAGTATGCATAACGCAGACGTACCTCGTTGCCTGGAGATAGACGGAAATATTTCTTGGGAGGATTCTCCATAAAGTCATCACGCTCAATGTATAGTTCTCTGCAGAACGGTACCTGACGGGTGCCGTCGGACTCACATTCCGGGTTATTGACTGCCGTGAGCATCTCCTCCTGTCCCTCAGGATAATTATCTATAACCAGTTTTACAGGATTCAATACCGCCATACGGCGTTGAGCCACCTTGTTGAGATGCTCGCGAAGCGAGAACTCAAGAAGTGAATAACTGATGATATTGTCACGTTTAGCCACACCGATACGATCACAGAAAGCACGGATGCTCTCAGGAGTATAGCCTCTGCGACGGAAACCGCAGATGGTAGGCATGCGGGGATCGTCCCATCCACTTACATAGTTCTCCTTCACAAGTTGCAACAACTTGCGTTTCGACATAACGGTATAGTCTATGTTAAGACGGGCGAACTCATACTGATGGCTGGGGAAAATCTCCAATTTCTCAATAAACCAGTCGTAGAGAGGGCGATGTATGTCGAACTCCAAGGTGCAAATACTGTGGGTTATTTTCTCTATCGAGTCGCTCTGACCGTGAGCATAGTCGTACATGGGATAGATGCACCACTTGTCACCCGTGCGATGGTGGTTGGAGTGAAGTATGCGATACATGATAGGATCACGGAACATCATATTGGGATGAGCCATGTCAATTTTAGCTCTCAGCACCTTGCTGCCGTCAGCGAATTCCCCATTCTTCATTCTCTCGAACAGGTCTAGATTCTCCTCAACGGAACGGTTGCGGAACGGACTATCCTTGCCAGGGGTTGTCACAGTACCACGATTCTCGCGGATTTCCTCAAGAGTTTGGTCATCAACGTAGGCCAATCCCTTCTTTATCAACAAAACAGCCCATTCATATAATTGGTCGAAATAGTCAGATGCATAATGCACTCCCGCCCACTCAAAACCGAGCCACTTGATATCGTTCTGTATTGAGTCGACATACTCGGTGTCTTCTTTCACAGGATTGGTGTCGTCAAAACGGAGGTTGGTTTTGCCACCATATTTCTTCGCCAATCCAAAATTAAGGCAAATGGACTTTGCGTGACCTATATGGAGATATCCGTTTGGTTCAGGCGGGAAGCGGGTCAAAATAGATTTGTAAGTACCGTCATTGAGTCCTTGTTCAATGATTTCTTCAAGAAAATTGAGTTGTTTTTCGTTATTCTCTTCCATTGTTTTAACAATAACAAAGACAGATGCCAAAAACATAGCATCCTGATTTATAAAAAATTATTTTCTCGTTGGAACAGTGTTCCATTTTACAAAAATACAATTATTTTTTTAATCAACAAAAAATATGTACCTTTGCATTTTCAAATAATAGAAAATATAATATATACAAATATGAAGAAACGTCTATCTGTTCTGATCACTTTAGCAGCAGCATGCGTCATTTTCGCATCATGCGAAATACTAAAGTCTACCGCCGACCAAATCTCTGGCCTGGCGAATCTCGCCAACTGCGAGTACAGTCTCAAGAATGTCTCCAACTTAACCATTGCGGGAGTCAATGTCAAATCATTGACAAACGGCAAAGTTTCGGCATCTGATGTCATCAATCTCTCCGCCGCCCTTCTGAATAAGAAGGTGCCCATGAGTATGGATGTCAACATCGACATCAAGAATCCGACCGAGAAGAATGCCGCCCTTACAGCCATGGACTGGATTCTTGACATCGACGGGTCGCAGTTCGCACAGGGCAACAGCACCAAGAACTACACCATCACCAAGCAAGCCACGACATCTGTACCTCTTGGTGTGAACACCGACCTCTACAGCATGTTCAGCAAAAACGGTATCGAATCGCTGAAGAACTTTATCGGCAGTTTCAAAAACGACGGAACATCCTCAAAGGTAGGTCTGCGCATCAAACCTTCGCTCAACGTTGGAGGCGTCGCAGTTCCTATGCCCAACTATATCAATGTTGAAAAGAAAACAGGAGGCTCCAAAAGCTGAAAAAACTAGATTATTAACAATCCTAACATATCAATAACATGAAAAAAGCATTATTATTATTTTCATTGTTGGCGACATTGCTGATGACATCATGCCTCAAGGATGGATTAAACGACTTTGACGCCTTGAATCATGAAATGGTCTTCCATGGCACAGTCAATCCAACACTCGGAGTCCCCATCGGAATGGGGTCGGCAACTATCTTCGATATGCTTCAGATGGTTCAGATGTCGGAAGCATCCATGGAAATCAACAGCAACGGAATTGTCACCATTGTATACGACACCTCTATCAGAGATACTATCGATATCGAAAACTCTAAAAAAGGCCACCACACCGGTGCTAAAACAGACATTGTACATGTGGCTCGCAACGTCTACTCTGGATCAACACCCATCGACCTGTTCGAGAATATCGAGTTTCTTGACAATGCTGAAGTTGAGGTCGACAGTCTCTTAGTCAACGTGGGCGCTTATATCAAAGCAATGGCACGTCCGGGAGCAATGGAGGCTATGGACTCATTCCATGTTCATGTCTACTACGACTCGCTGAATATCGACGTGGTTGGAAAAGACGGCACTCTGCATCACGTCTACTCCCACCCCGACTCGATTCCTATCGACAGTCTTATCATTGGACAGTATGTCACCCTGTTCAACAATACTGACATCAGCAGCGCCATCAACCACCGTCCCACCGAGCTACGTTACTCAGCCCGTATGAACATCGCATTCGAGGCGGCATTCTTCGGCGCCAACTTCAACGAGAATAAATTCGTTGCCGACTCTATCGGTATCACCGCTGTCGATGTCGACGCCGACGTCAAAGTCAGTTTCCCAATCTCAGCTTACATTAATAATCTCAACTATAAGACAGATATCGAGTTCGCACCGTCGTTCAGACTCGACGACCTGACCATCGACTCTTCGATGCTTTACATCGACTGTCAGAACGGCATACCCCTCGAGTTCCTTCTAAGGGTTCAGTTCTTAGACTCCACCGACGCGGTGATGTGCGACGTACTTGATCCCGCCTACACTACCGTCGCTGGCGCCAATGTGGTTCTCGACCCCGCCACCAATCTCTATGTCTCATCATCTCCAAGACAGACCCTTGTCAACATCCCCATCACAGAGGAGGTGTTTAATTCTCTGCTTAAGACCAGAAAGATTCGTCTTGACGCCACCCTCAACACTACCGATACCGGCAATCCGGCACGTAAACGTGTGTCAATAAAGGCAACCGACGTACTGTCTCTCAGAGTGTGGGCTAAACTCAAACCTAACTACACCATAGATTATGGCATCGGTGGCAACGACGACCAAGAAGGCCAGAAAGGAGGTCTGAGATGAGAAAAGTATTCTTAAAAACTCTGGCGGCCATCTTCTTCATCGCAATTATGTCATTGCCTTTCGCCGCACAGTCGCAGACCAGCAGCATCATGTATGCCTCTTCGCGCAACCCTTTGATGAACAATGCCAACCCTGCATTCTTTCCATCAAACTCCAAACTCTATTTCTCGTTGCCTGGCGCCAATGTGAAATTCTCCAGCCCCCTCGCCTTCTCTAGTATCTTCCAATACGACTCAGCTGAAAACAAGACATATATCAACGCCAACAACATTCTTGACACTCTTGCCAATGGCGACAAAATCCGCTTTGGTACCAACGTCAACGCCTTTGGATTTGGCATCAATTTCGGCAAATTCTTCGTCACACTCTCCTCACAAGTGAAAGTCGACGTCGGATTCGGCATGCCGTCAGGACTGGTGACATTCCTGAACGAAGGTAACTATGGTCACACCGGCGACGATGTCCTCGAACTCCTCGACGGCAATCTGATAAATGCACGTGTCTATGCTGAAGGAGCCTTAGGTTTTGGCTACAAAATCACCGACGAACTCACCGTTGGTGCTCGTCTGAAGATGTTGCTCGGCTACTTAGATCTCTCGAACGCCGGATCTTCAATGACACTCACCACGGCTCCCGACTACTCGTCAATGACCGCCGACCTCGACATCAACATGAACTATGCCGGATGTATCGACATCCAGTACGACAGTGTGAACGACCAGACTACCTACAATATCCGTACATACACTCCTAAAAACTACGGTTTCAACATTGACCTCGGTGCGAAATATGAGACCGACCTCTTCGAAGTCTCTGCCAGCATCCTCGACCTCGGTCCCGGTATCCACTGGACAGACTCCGTCAGTCGCATAGTTTCAGCTAGAGAAGACAACACCTTCACCTTTGAAGGCGCTGACGTCAGCAACATGATGCACGGCGGTCAGATGGACTCCACTTACACCCAGATGCTCATCGACTCCCTCTCCTCTCTTGCCAAAACCAAGACCATCAATGGCGGCGAGGACTACTGGACATCCATCCCCACCAAAGTCAATCTTGGCGGTATATTCCACATCACCCAAGGCGTCAGCGCCGGACTCCTCTTCCACGGAGAGTTTGAACGAGGACTGGTGAAAGTCGGCGACGTATTCAAGAAAAAGAACGTGGGATTCTATAGCCGCACATCTCTCCTTGCCCGTGTAAACCTCTACGACTGGGTTGAGCTGGTGGCATCCTATTCATTGACCAGCAGCAACGGCAACTGGAACTTCTTCAACCCCGGCGTAGGTCTTACCCTCACCCCGTTCCGCACACTGCAGATCTACACTTTCCTTGACTATATCTCCAACATTTATATTGTTGACGCAAAACAACTCAATATCTCTCTGGGTCTGAACCTCTTCTTCGGTTCTCACGCTGATTGATATTGACAACACCTTATTATTCGCTTCAAAAAAATAATGAAAGCTATTAAAACCATATTATTGGTTTCCTGTCTGACGGTGCTCTTCGGTGCCTGCAACAGAGACATCGAAGAGTTCCGTTTCACGGGACATGTCGTCGGAGCTGAAATGTGCTCATCGTCGTTGATAGGATATGTCATCGATATTATTTCCGACAACGATATAGGAGTTGAGTTCACAACTGCCGACGGCAAATTCAACAAATGCGTGATGGGATACAGGGCTTCACGCATCCTTCACCAGGATGACACCATCTATGGCGTCGCCTCTCCAACCAAGAGTTTTGCCGCCCTCAACTGTTTCGGCATCATCAACAAGGACCTTCCTGAAGTAATCCTGTTAAGCGTTGACGAAGACCCGGAATAATGTCTCGTCGAATGCGTTTTATATCCATCTCGTAATTTCCTTTTCCAATGTCTAACATCGTAGCTATAGTAGGACGCCCCAACGTGGGCAAGTCAACCCTTTTCAATCGACTGATAGAAGAACGCAAAGCCATCGTCGACGAGACATCTGGTGTCACTCGTGACAGACAGTACGGTCATAGCGACTGGAACGGCAAGCATTTCTCTGTTATTGACACTGGTGGATATGTGATGGGAGGTGATGACGCCTTCGAGACCGAGATACGCAAACAGGTGGCTCTCGCCATCGACGAGGCTGACGTCATCCTTTTCCTTGTGGATGCCAAGGAGGGTCTGACCCCTATGGACGAAGATGTGGCGGAGATGCTGAGACCCTGCAACAAGAAAGTCATGCTTGTCGTCAACAAATGCGACACACCCGCCCGTCATGAGACCATAGGCGAATTCTATGCCCTCGGACTCGGAGAGCTCTACCCCATCGCCGGCATCACCGGCACAGGCACCGGCGACCTGCTCGACGCTGTGGTGGAAGACTTTGACGAGGGTGAAGAGGAACATGATGACAACCTGCCACGCATCGCCGTCGTGGGCCGCCCCAATGTCGGAAAATCATCTTTCATCAACGCCATCACAGGACAGGAACGCAATATTGTGACTCCCATCGCTGGCACCACACGTGACTCTCTGCTTACACACTACAACCTGTTTGGATTCGACTTTAATTTTGTCGACACCGCCGGATTAAGGAAGAAACAGAAAGTCAGCGAAGACCTCGAGTTCTATTCCGTTCTCAGGTCGGTACGTGCCATAGAGAACAGCGATGTGTGCATACTCATGCTCGACGCTTCGCAGGGTATCGAACAGCAGGACCTGAATATCTTCGGACTCATTCAACGCAACCACAAAGGCGTTGTCGTGGTAGTCAACAAATGGGACCTCATAGAGAAAGACAACAAGACCCACAAAGAATACGAGAGTTTGATTAAGGAACGTATCGCACCATTCGAAGATGTGCCCATCATCTTTACCTCAGTACTCAACAAGCAGCGTATCTACAAAGTCCTGGAGACTGCCAAGCAGGTGTATGACGCCCGTAGCCGCAAAATCTCCACGTCCGAACTTAACGACGCCCTGCTTCCCATCGTCAAAGAGCAGAACCCTCCACCCAGCGTCAAAGGCAAATGGGTGAAGATAAAATATATAACACAGTTGCCCACACCTTATCCACAGTTTGTGTTTTTCTGCAATCTCCCCCAGTATGTACGTGACCCCTACCGCCGTTTTGTGGAGAACAGAATGAGAGAGATGTGGGATTTTCATGGCGTTCCCGTCATCATCCACTTCCGTGCGAAATGAGCAGCGACATCCGTATAGACAAATATCTTTGGGCTGTGCGACTCTTCAAGACCCGCAGCCTTGCCACCGACGCCTGCCGCTCCGGAAGGGTTAAGATGAATGGTCTCCCTGTAAAGGCATCACACGAAATCAGCGAGGGTGAGATATACGAACTCAACATCGAGCAGATGCACCGCACCGTTCAGGTCAAAGCTCTGCTCGGCAACCGTGTCGGAGCTAAACTTGTGGAGAACTACCTCACCGACCTCACACCGCAAGAGGAATATGAGCGCATCCAGATGGCTCGCCAATACGGTTTCGAGAAACGAGACCGTGGCGCCGGCCGTCCAACAAAACGCGACCGTCGAGAGATAGAAGAGTTTAAATACAAATAATTCAGAACTTCAGCGACAACGCTGCTCCCGGCGTCACACCAAACCCATAAGCATTCATTGAACCCATCATTACCGGCGACAGATTCATTGTCAAGTCGTCGGAAATCTGGAAATCGAAAAGATGTCCGAAGACATAAGCGTCAAGGATATTAATACTATATACCGCCACACTGATTATAACAGACAACTGAAAGGTCTTGTCGTAAGCTTCATAAAGATTATAGATGTTCGACGTAGGACGGTCGGCCAATTCGGGATTCAGAGGCGTATCGTCGTGTGACACCCTGTATAGGTATTCATCTTTATGCAGCTTCATCTGCTTATAGTTGGTGTAAGTGAAATATGCGACACCTCCTATAGCGGCATAGATGATTGGAACTTTCCAAGCCTGACGGTTATACACCTGTCCAGCACCAGGAAGAACGGCAGACAGCAGTAATGCCTTGGTAGGACTGTGCTCCTTGACTGTCTCCACATTCACAGTGTCGGCATTAATACGGGGAGCAGTCATAGCTCTTAACGAATCAGTCTGGGCCGACACCTCCTGCAGATGCAATGTGCAAAAAAGAGTAAGGCATATAAGCCCTACTCTTTTTAATAGTTCACAATATCTGCCAGATGTAATCAATTTTCTTTAATCAGTTTTATTATCCTCTCAAAATCGCGGTCGTTGTTGAAATGGATGGTCAGGGTACCTTTGCCTCGACGACTGCGCTTGATATCCACTTCCGACTGTAGATATTGTTTCAATGCCGACTTCATGGCGGCATGCACTTCGGGGAGATCCTCTTTCTTCTTTTTGGAAGTCACGACCTTCTTGGATTTTGCGAAGTCTTTGACCAGTTGCTCTGTCTGGCGGACCGAGAGCTGACGGTTGATGATATCGTGAAGGATAGCCAGATGTTGCTCTGTATCCTCTACATTCACCAAACAACGGGCGTGAGCCATGCTGATCTGATCTGAACACAAAGCAATCTGCGTCTCAGACGGCAGATTCAACAGTCTCAGATAGTTGGTGATAGTGGATCTGTCTTTACCCACTTTCTCGCTCAACTGCTCATGAGTCAGCTGACACTCTTCTATCAGGGCGTTGTATGAGAAAGCTATCTCCATGGCATTAAGATTCTCACGCTGGATATTCTCAACCAAAGCCATCTCCATCATCTGCGAGTCAGTAGCCACACGAATATATGCAGGAATCTCTGTCAACCCAGCAAGACGGGAGGCCCTGAGACGACGCTCGCCGGCAATAAGTTGGTATTTGCCATTGGGCATCTGCCTTACAGTGACAGGAGTGATAACGCCTTGCTGCTTGATAGACTGCGAAAGTTCTTCAAGTGCATTCTCATCAAACTCTTTACGGGGCTGGAATGGATTGGTCTCTATATCATCTACAGCTATATTGACTACTGCTGTCGTCAGGTTAGTGCGACCCATTGCAGCATCGATATCTACATCTGGCAGTATCGAACCTAAACCGCGACCCAGGCCTGTGGATTTTTTCTTTGTTGATGCCATACTCACATTACTTTTTATTTGGACTCACTCCTTGAGATGTTATTCCTCCTCAATATTTCATTGGCGAGATTAAGATAGTTGATTGCTCCGGGACAGGTGGCGTCGTGCATAATTATCGACCTACCGTAGCTGGGCGCTTCAGCCAGCTTGGTGTTACGGTAGATAAGAGTGTCGAAGACCATCTGTTTGAAATGGCTGCGCACATCTTCCACAACCTGACGCGCCAAACGCAATCTGGAATCGTACATGGTAATCAGCAGACCCTCGATGGCGAGTTTAGGATTCAGTCGGGTTTGGACAATTCTCACGGTATTGAGGAGTTTTCCCAATCCTTCAAGTGCGAAATACTCACTCTGGATAGGGATAATGACAGAATCTGATGCCGTCAAGGCATTGATGGTGATAAGTCCCAACGATGGAGAGCAGTCGATGATGATGAAATCATAGTCGTCGCGAATCGGTGCAAGGGCTTTAGCCATGTAAAACTCACGCTGTTTCTCGTTGACGAGATCTATCTCCGCCCCTACCAGGTCGATGCGGGTGGGCAACAGGAATAGATTGGGCGTCTCTGTACTCACCACACATTCAGCCGCGGGCACCTGACCGAGGAAACACTCATAGGCGCTTTTCTCGACTGTCTCAGGATTGACGCCCAGACCCGACGTTGCATTAGCCTGTGGGTCAGCATCAATAAGCAGGACCCTGTATTCCAATACCGCCAAAGACGCTGAGAGGTTTGTAGCGGTCGTGGTCTTGCCTACTCCACCTTTTTGATTTGCTATCGAAATTATTTTCCCCATTTTGGAATTCAGACAGTTGTTTGTTCTAGTGATCAATAGTTGAAGTCAATGCCGTCTATCACGTTCTCGTCGTGCTTCTCGTCAACGTTGGCATTTACATCTTCCTCCGGTATCACACCTGTCTCAATGAATGAGATTGCGTTGACAAGTCCTTTCTGAAATTTCTCGAAATCTTCCTTGTAGAGGAACATCTTGTTTTTCTCGAAATAGAAATTGCCAGTATTGTTGTCAAACAACTTACGGCTCTCTGCGATGACGATAAAACGGTCGCCACCCTTGGTCTCTTTCACATCGAAAAAATACTTACGCTTACCGGCACTGATTGCCTGCGAATACAATTCCTCTTTTCTGTTGCTGTTAAAATCCATGATAAAAATATTTATTTCTAATGTACTTAGTGTCTTATTACGTAAAAATCAAACAGAACGGACTCTCGTTTGAAATGGCAAAGTTACAACTATTTTTTTAAACCGTTATTGTTTTGTGTATTTTCTATCTTTTAATTGACATCGTCAACAGCGACTAATAATGTCAGAGTTGTTTGTGTGTCATTATATCCAGCACCACATCGTCAGTCTGGTCCATACCGTATTTACCAAGCCTTCCAAGATTGCGTATCGAGAAGTCTATGTCACGCTCCGACAATCCGTCACAGGTGTCAACCACCTTGTCATGCAGGGCAAGTTCCGCCGACACGAAAGCGCTGTACAGACCTGTCGACATCTTCAACGCGCACGACGGCTTGGCACCGTCGCAGACCATACCGGCAATAGTGTTGATCATATTCTTGATGGCATAGCAAATCTGATCGTAGTTGCCGCCATGAAGAAATGTAATGCCGGAGGTGACACCAATAGATGCGTTCACTATACCACATAAAGCAGAAAGACGTCCGATACCTCGCTTGATATAGATCGAGGTGAGATGACTAAGGATAAGAGCCCTCGTCACTTTCTCACTGTCGCAACCCTTGGCTTTGCCATATTCATATACAGGAAGGGTGCAGGCTATGCCTTGGTTGCCACTGCCGCTGTTAGAATAAACAGGCAGTGTGCATCCATCCATACGGGCGTCGGAAGCGGCAACGGTACGGGCAATGACAGTATGAACTATATCGCCCTCGGCATTCTCCATCAGTATGCGACCAGTATTGAGACCATAGCCTTTCAGACCCTCGTTTGCGGCGGCGGTGTTCAGCTTCACCGTATCGTTGATGAACATCAGTTCCTCTATAGGCGATGTGGTGGCAAAGTCGTAAACTATCCGTTCCGACAGGACAGGCTCGTCGCCGATGTCACCTTCGCCCGAGGCACTGCAGTCTGAGTTCAGCAGGACCTTGTCGTTTTTGCTTATAAATATGAAATTGGTATGGCGTTTGGAGATGACTGCCGTAGCGGTATTATCTCCTTTGCGACAGATACATTCTATGTAGAGCTTGTCTTCACATGGATTCTTGAGACCTATGTTGATCTTGTCGCCATTGTTCGACAGCCAGCGTTTGGCCTCATCCACGTCCGACTGAGGTACTGTAAGCACCTCCAACAGACGACTGGAATCTCCCGATGTCAATGCTATCGCCACAGCTATGGGCAAACCCACCATACCGGTTCCTGGAATACCCACACCCATGGCATTCTTATAGACATTCTTGCTAAGCAAAAGATCCACATGGTCGGGCATCTCACCCAATGTTTCGCGAGCTTTAGCGGCGGCCAGCGCCACGGCTCCGGGTTCGGTACACCCTGTGGCCACGACGACCTCTTTTTTAATCAGATTTATAATCTGACATCGGAGTTTCTCATCCATCTGCTGAATATTTATAATCTACCCTCTGTTTTTTGTCAGGCTTTGACGAAGAGTTTCTGCCAGTTCTTGTACTCCCTCTCTCTCCATGCTCCATTATGATAGACATACGAAGCAATAGCAGGGATTACCGTGGTACCTTCGGCATAGACCATCTGCTGCAACTCCTCCGATACCTTGCCCCATGAACCAGCCTCGAGCAGAGTCGATGACGAGCAGGCTCCGTCGCGGACATCGGCGACGGTTATCTGGATAGCATACTTGTGCATCGGCACCTCATGTCCAAGGATCTCTGCACAAACGACAGTGTCTTGGGCGAAATTCTTGGGAGTACCACCACCGACCATGAAGAGACCACTCTCAGGAGTAGCCATCTTAATCTTGGTCAGTTCCACAAAATCACAAACCGAGTCAATGCTAAGGTAGGGCTTGCCGGCGTTGGAACGCTCCCACTGATGTTTGCCGATACCAAAACCTGCCGAACTGTCGGAGAAGGCAGGACAGAAGATAGGCACGCCACACTCATAGCAGGTCTGAATCAGACTGTCTTTCTTCAAACTGCGACCGTTGTGCAACCATTTGCCCAATTCATAGATGAATTCACGAGAGCTGTAAGGACGGGCCTCGAGCATGTTAGCCAACTCATAGGTGGCGTTGTCACAGGCCTGAAGTTCTTCCTCGTCGATGAACGTGTCATAGATACGGTCGATATAAAGTTCACGTAACTTGGTGTCGGGAATAACATTCTCTTTGGTTCCGATATAGTGTTTGAAACCAAGAGCCTCAAAAAGATCCATGTCGATGATGGAGGCTCCGGTGGAGACCACCACGTCAACCATCTTGTTGCGTACCATGTCAACATAAACCTGCATACAACCTGCGGCAGAGGTTGATCCTGCTATGGTGAGGATGTTGGTGCAGTCTTTCTCTGCCACCATCTTCATCAAAATGTCGGCGGCACGGGCAGTGTCGCGACTTGTAAACGACATGTGACGCATTGCGTCAATCAATTCTGTCGAATCGTATTTCTTGATGTCAATGTGTTTGACGGTTTCTTTCAGAAGATCTTTCTTTTCCATTATTATAATATATTTAATTTGTTAATTATCAATATATAATTTTATTTAATCTACATTTAAATAAAATGCAAATATAATAAAAAAAATTGAAGACTGTGCTAAAAAAGCATCAGTCTTCAACAAACTGTTTATTTCTATTACTCATCGAACATTTCCTGATTGTCGTTATCTGCCTCGCTGTTCATCTTGGAATCCTTTATGACAGATATTGTTCGACCCTGATTGTCAAAGTCGCTGTTGGGATTAAGTCCGCTGTTGAGGAGTCTTCCACCCTCATAATCACGATTCTCAAAACGGGCAAACTGTTTGACAAACTTCAGACGCACCTCACCTATCTCACCAGATCTATGCTTTGCGATGATGATGTCGGCCATACCAAGCGTGGAACCATTGTCATCCTGATATAGGTGGTAGTATTCCGGACGGTAGATAAACATCACTATGTCGGCATCCTGCTCGATAGCGCCACTCTCACGCAAATCGGAGAGCTGGGGTTTCTTCGATCCTCCACGAGTCTCGACAGCACGCGACAGCTGCGACAGAGCAAGGACAGGAACGCCCAACTCTTTGGACAATGCTTTCAGCTGACGGGAGATAAGACTAATCTCCTGCTCACGGTTACTGTTGCGGTTCATGTCGGCACCGCCCGACATCAGCTGAAGGTAGTCGATGAAAACCATCTTTATATCATGCTGTTGCTTCAGCCTGCGGCATTTGGCTCGCAACTCGAAGATAGAGAGCTGTGGCGTGTCGTCAATATATATAGGAGCCTCAGTGAGAGTCTGCGATTTAGCATAGAGTTGCATCTTCTCCACATCGGGCAGTTTCTCACCTTTCTTCAGTCTTTCACCAGAGATGCACGACTCCGAACTGACAAGACGCATAACCAACTCGACGGCAGTCATTTCTAATGAAAAGAATGCTATCGGCATCTTCATGTCCACAGCTATATTGCGAGCCATTGTCAATGCAAAAGCAGTCTTACCCATTGCGGGACGGGCGGCAAGAATAATCAGCGTTCCCGGCTGGAAACCAGCTGTGATTCTGTCCAAGTCGTTGAATCCCGAAGGAACGCCACTGAATGAATTCTCACTCTGCTGTGCCGCTTCTATCTGCTCGAAGGCAGATTTAAGGACATCCTGCATATTATGGTACTCACTATGGAAGTTCTTCTCGTCGATATCCATAAGCGAACGCTCCGTCTTGTCCAGCAAAGTAAGCACGTCGGTAGTCTCCTCATAAGCATCTGTAAGTGTCTCGGTACAGACCCGGATCACCTCACGCTGTATGTATCGCTCGCTGAGAATGCGGGAATGGAATTCAATATGAGCACCAGAGACGACACGGTTGGTGAGCTGAGAAAGATAAAGGGCGCCTCCGACGGCATCGAGTTGACCATCCTTCATCAACTGCTGAGTCACAGTCAAAAGGTCTATAGGTTTCGACTGCTCGAAGAGTTTCAGTATCGAGGCGAAAATCAACTGATGCTCCGGACTGTAGAAATACTCAGTACGAAGAATCTGTATTGTATTGTTCAGTGCGTTGGGGTCAAGCATCAAGGCACCGAGAACGGCCTGTTCAATCTCTATTGCCTGAGGCGGAGTTTTACCATTGAGCGAGAAGGCTTGTTCGTAACTAATTCTCTCCTTTTTTCTTGCTACATTTCTTGTCTTTGTTTCCATGATGCAAAATTACGCCATTATTACGGATTCTATCCCCGTTGACAAAATTATTTTTATCAACAGGCATTATCGTAATGATTTCAACGGCCTTAACGTTTTTTTCATGAATCGAGGAGACCCATCTTGGTCCATTGGGCATGGACAAACCATTTTGCCTCATGTCAAGGTGACTGTCAATCAGTATTATCAGAAATAAAAAAAAGCCCCAAGTCGGGGCTTTAGTATAGGTTCTTTTCAGTTTATCTTACCCTTGTGAGGTGTACCACGACATCGCCTGGCACGTCTGCCATAGGCACGTTGGTGCCACTGAAAGTGCATTCGGTTTCCGTAAGACTGTTGACGGTGTAGATATAACTAACTCCGCTACGCGGAATAATTGTCAGTTGGTCGCCACTGACGCTCCATGCGAAGCCATTGTTTTCCGTCACGCCATTGTCGTTAGCCAATCCAGTACCGTCAGCATCCATGATGAACAACATATTCTCGGGTGTCCTATTCTCACCATTGACAGTCATATTGNNGCCGACAAACATCTCGGCATTGTAGCTGTTTCCATTATTGCCGTTGTTACCATTGTCATTGCCATCATTGTCTTTCTCGCAGCCTGCTGCGCAGAAAGTAGCCATTGCCACCAGGCAAAGGATAAATTTTGCTGTTTTTCTCATAAG
>DBXB01000004.1:25935-32331 GCA_002309155.1 Bacteroidales bacterium UBA1223
AAAAAAAAAAAAAAAAAAATCACTTGCCTTTGTATAGGTCGAACACCCCCATCTTGGTCCACTTTGTGGGGACAACCTTCTTGTCTCTCACCACGGCATCATAATACATCTGCCTGCCTTTAAGCGTACCTTCAATAAAAGCCTCTACCTCGTCATTCATAAAGATAGGTAGCGAAGCCACTTCATGACCAATACCTTCGAAGATAAATTGCCAGTGAGGATAGCTGTTTTTCTCAAACACTTTGTGCAGTTTCTTCGGGCCGTACAATCCAGAACGCAACACCGGCGGGAACTTCTTGTAATTGACTATACGGTCTTTGTCGCCATGTAGGATAAAGGTCGGTGCAGGGTCGCTCTTGTATTTCGGCTTGCCATTGTCAGCATAGACAGCACCCGAGAATGACACTATAGCGGCGGGCTTCCATCCGGAAGGCAACTCCGACGCCGGTGGCAACATATTGGCCCGGCAATAGTCGAGTTGCATCACACCTATGGCACCGGCACTGCTGCCACACAGCACAATGCGGTTTTTTGCCACTTTCCATTCTGAGGCGTGGCAACAGATATATTTAATTGCGGCGGCACAGTCAGATGCTGTGATATTTATGGCGTCGCGGAAAACCCTCTGAGTCTTGGATAGTGGCACCGTGTCGAAATTCACCTCACGGATATGCAATCGATAGTCAATAGCTATTGCCGTATATCCATGACTGGCAAGCAACTGACAATACGACCGCACATATTTGTCAGTACGTGAGCCTGTAACGAAGCCACCTCCAAACAGGAACACCACACATGCCGAATCCTCTCTAACTTCCGCTGGACTATACAAGTCCATAAGCAACGCCCTATCGCCACGTTTCACAAATTCAATAGTCCTTGGGACTACAGTATCTTTCGGTTCATTCACACCGTTGGCAAGTGCCAGCAACGGAACAGACAACAATAATAATAGTATTATTTTATTCATAATTAGCAAAAGAGATAATGAAAATAAAGACAAATCGTTTAATCGTGACCGGTGACCAGTGACCGGTGATACGATCGGGTCACGGGTCACAATTCACCATTCACGAATCATATCATTATTGCTAGAAATTGAAATGAAGACCAAGACCGGCACCAAACCTCTCATAATTAAAATAATTATTGTCTGTCGGCCAGGCTGTCAAAAATGCATACGTCAGATTGAGCGAGATTTTCACCTTATCCCATCCAAAACGGAACATCAGCTGAGGTTCTATCAGGAAATGAGCGTCATCATGACGTTCGGCGAGAGTCTCTGTCCCGTCATCCAACAACTCGATCTTGTCCCATTTCGGGAAAAGAAGACCGCCTTTAAAACCGAAGCCAACATCTATACTGTTATCAGCCAACCCACGCCAACCGAAATTAATCTGACTGAACACCATGTTATAGTTTCCGTCGACATAATAGATGTTATGTGTCACATTTCTGACAGTATCGTTATATGAATGCCCGTAGGCATAGCCTATGTAGCATTCCAACACCGATAGACCGTATGCCTGCCATGTTCCGACAGCCATCTGAGTATGATAATTCTTAAAATCGGTGATACTTGCGGCGGCTTGCATGCCAATCATATTGAACGGGGCATATGCAACAGTTGCATTAATCGCAGGCGACACAAGCAACGGTGCCGACATCGAGACATTGGCATCAACGCTCAAATCGCCCTTCTCGTTGAGAAGCGGAATATCCGTGGTATGCGGATGATAGACAACACAAGAAGTCAGACAGAATGCGGCTAATGCAATAACCGACAATAAGATAAAGTGCCTTTTCATAATTTGTTTCGGTTTATATATATTTGCAAATATACGAATAAAAATGATTTCAGCCACAGACTGTACCAGCATAATACGCATTGTGACATTTTGTCAGTTTTGACTAATAATGCAGTTTTGGCATTCTTTTTGATAAATAATATACAGATTTCTGTGCAGACAGAAACAAGTCAATAAACAATCATCATTCGAAATTAAAATAAATAGATACAATTATGGGAAAAATCATCGGAATCGATTTAGGAACAACCAACAGCTGCGTCTCCGTAATGGAAGGCAATGAGCCTGTGGTTATTACAAACAGCGAAGGTAACCGTACCACTCCATCGGTGGTCGGATTCCTCGAAAACGGCGACCGCAAGGTGGGCGACCCCGCCAAGCGTCAGGCCATCACAAACCCCCACAACACAGTTTATTCCATCAAACGTTTCATGGGCGAAACCTATGACCGCGTTCAGAAGGAAATCGAAGCTGTACCTTACAAGGTGGTGCGTGGCGACAACAACACCCCGCGTGTCGACATCAACGGACGTCTCTTCACCCCTCAGGAGATCAGCGCCATCGTGCTTCAGAAAATGAAGAAGACCGCTGAGGACTTCCTCGGAAGCGAGGTGACCGAAGCCGTCATCACTGTACCTGCCTACTTCAACGACAGCCAGCGTCAAGCCACCAAGGAAGCCGGCGAGATTGCAGGTCTCAAGGTTCGTCGTATCGTCAACGAGCCTACTGCCGCCGCACTTGCTTACGGTCTTGACAAAAAGAATCAGGATATGAATGTCGCAGTCTTCGACCTCGGAGGCGGCACCTTTGATATCTCTATTCTGAACCTTGGCGACGGCGTCTTCGAGGTTAAGAGCACCAACGGTAACACTCACCTTGGCGGTGACGACTTCGACCTGAAGATCATCAACTGGCTTGCCGACAGTTTCAAGAGCGACAAAAACATCGACCTCCGCAAGGACCCGATGGCAATGCAGCGTCTGAAAGAAGCGGCTGAGAAAGCCAAGATCGAGCTTTCCAGCAGCCAGGAGACTGAAATCAACCTGCCTTACATCACCGTCGCCGACGGCGTGCCACAGCACCTTGTGATGAAACTCACCCGTGCCAAATTCGAGCAGCTCTGCGACGACCTGATCCAGGCTACCATCGAGCCTTGCCGTCAGGCAATGAAGGATGCCGGACTGACCAACAGCGACATCAACGAGGTCATCCTCGTAGGCGGATCCACACGTATCCCCGCAGTTCAGAAGAAAGTCGAAGAGTTCTTTGGCAAAGTGCCCAACAAGGGTGTCAACCCCGACGAAGTTGTCGCTATCGGCGCCGCCATCCAGGGCGGTGTCCTCACTGGCGAAGTCAAGGACGTGCTTCTTCTCGATGTCACTCCCCTATCGCTGGGTATCGAGACCCTTGGCGGCGTGATGACACGTCTTATCGACGCCAACACCACCATCCCGACCAAGAAATCGCAAGTCTTCTCGACTGCCGCTGACAACCAGCCCGAGGTTGAAATCCACGTGCTGCAGGGCGAGCGTCCTATGGCCAACGACAACAAAACCATTGGCCGCTTCCACCTGGCAGGCATACCGCCAGCACCGCGTGGAGTACCGCAGATTGAAGTCACCTTCGATATCGACGCCAACGGAATCCTCAATGTTAGCGCTCTCGACAAGGCTACCGGCAAGAGCCAGAACATCCGCATCGAAGCTTCGAGCGGACTGAGCGACGACGAGATCAAGAGAATGAAGGCAGAAGCTGAGGCACATGCCGCCGACGACAAGAAAGCCAAAGAGGAGATTGAGAAGATCAACGCTGCCGACAGCATGATTTTCCAGAGCGAGAAGAACTTGAAGGACTATGGCGACAAACTGCCCGCCGACAAGAAGAGCGCCATCGAGAGTGCCCTCAACGAACTGAAGGCAGCCCACAGCGCCCGCAACGTCGGACAGATTGACAGCGCCATGGAGAAAATTAACGCCGCATGGCAGGCCGCCTCGCAGGATATGTACCAGGCCCAGCAGCAGGCCGGTCAGCAAGGCGGTGCAGGATTCAATCCTGGCGACATGGGTGGCAACCCCGGCGCCGGTCAGCAAGGTCCCAAGTCAGGCAACGACACCGTCGAAGACGCCGACTACGAGGAGGTGAAGTAAAACACTGAAATACACCTAATAGAAACGGGAACTGAATAGCTTTCAGCTCCCGTTTTTTTCGGTTAGTGCAACCGAAAGTATTTGGAAATCCAAGCAAATACGTGGTACAGGGACCAAAACTTGTATCACGTTTTTCATTTGTGCAGAAACAACGTTGCCCGAAAAAACGTCGGGAAGTTTGTACCATATTTGTACCGGAATATCTTTAACGACAAAGTGGAATATCTTGAAGTTAAAATATTGACAATCACCCGATGGGTAAAAGCAAACTACAAATACCAAAGGTCTGCAAATATTGCGGAAACACCTTCTTGGCAAAAACCGTCAAGACGGGGTATTGTAGTCATCAGTGTGCTTCGTCTGCATCTAACGATAGGAAGAAAATGGAGCGAAGACAAAAGGTGTTGGATAAAATCAAGGCGGCGGGAACAGAATACATCACCATTACCGAGGCACTGAAAATCTTCACCACATCACGACTCACCGTCATAAGAATGGTCCATTCAAAGAATATCCGATGTTTCAAGACAAGTCCCAAACGATGGTTTGTTTGTGTAAAAGACCTCGAAGCATTATTCCCATTGAGAAGCAAACCCATTGTTGTTGAAACACCCAAAGCATCACAAGTGTTTGATATGAACCCCAAGAATTGCTACACCATTGGGGAAATCACAAAGCGTTTTGGCATAACAGAGAGTAGTGTGTATAAGCATATCCGTCAGTTTTCTATTCCCATACGACAGATAGGGAATTACGTTTATGCACCCAAGAAAGAAATAGATAAAATGTATAACAATAAAAATGCAAGGAAATGAAACAGAACCCTACAAAATGCACCGTAAGACTACGGAAACACGATGAGAAAAACCTGTGGTATCTCTACATCGAAGCATACCCTGTGTATGTCAATGGTAATCCCACCCCTAAACGAATTAGGGAGTACCTGAACAGAACTATCACAACACCCATCTTCAACAAGAGTGCAGTTGCCCGAACCGATGGGAAGGTGAAATCATTTCAACCACGACGAGATGTGAATGGTGTGATTATGTGCAGAACCGAAGTGGATAATGAAACCTGTCTGTTTGCATATAGGAGGAGAAATCAACTGCAACACGAGTACGACAATGCCTCACTATTTTCTGATAGTGAAGCAGAGCAAGCACAACAACTGGAACGGTCTAATCAAGATTTTATAGCGTACTTTGACAAAATCACGGTATCTAACCACATCAAGTCTTCCAGTGCAATCGTGGTCAATTGGAGGCGTGTATCTGCACTATTGAAAACATACACGAATGGGGCAACCATTCCATTTGCAAACATCAACGTAAAGATGTTGGAGGATTTCAAGAGATTTCTTTTGTCTGCACCACAAGGAGGTGGCAAATCTGGAACAATTTCCCAAACCACGGCGAGTACATATTTCTGCATAATGAAAGCAGCACTTAAACAAGCATTCGTTGATGAGTACCTAACAACCGATATAGCGGCGAAGGTTAAGAATATTCCACCGAATAATGTACGACGTAATTATCTTACGGAGGCAGAACTTAATCAGTTGGCGAACACCCCCTGTGATATTCCCGTCCTTAAACGTGCAGCATTGTTTTCTGCACTAACCGGATTGCGGCATTGTGATATTCAGAAGTTGCGGTGGTGCGAAGTACAGAGGGATGGGGATAGTTATCGCCTAAACTTCACCCAACAAAAGACCAAGGAGGTTGAGTATATGCCCATCAGCGAACAAGCGTATAAACTATGCGGCGAACCGAAAGAACCCAACCGTTTGGTATTTGAAGACCTTACCGATGCGGCGTGGATTTCCAAACCCTTGAAACGATGGTTGGATGCAGCGGGGATAACCCGAAAAATTACATTCCATTGTTTTAGGCATACCTTTGCAACATTGCAATTGGCGAATGGAACGGACATCTATACCGTAAGCAAGATGCTCGGTCATACGAATGTCAAGACCACACAAATATATGCAAAGGTGGTCAATGAGAAGAAAGAGCAAGCAGCGAATGCAATCAAGATTGCAGGTCTATAAGGATGGTACAAACTTCCCGACGTTTTTTCGGGCAACGTTGTTTCTGCACAAATGAAAAACGTGATACAAGTTTTGGTCCCTGTACCACGTATTTGCTTGGATTTCCAAATACTTTCGGTTGCACTAACCGAAAAAAACGGGAGCTGAAAGCTATTCAGTTCCCGTTTCTATTAGGTGTATTTCAGTGTTTTACTTCACCTCCTCGTATATAATCGGTACTGGCTTTCAATAGCTTTCCGTTTTGTGGTACAATTATGGGACAAAAATCGGTTATTTACCCCATATTTTTACCATCAATACCTTCAAAGAACTTTTTTGCAAAAGTACGAAAAATATTCGACATACACCGATTTTCCCAATACTTTTTTTGAGCAATGAGTGGGAGTCC
>DBXB01000078.1 GCA_002309155.1 Bacteroidales bacterium UBA1223
ACAATGAGTTTCTCAACCTTGCTGAATCTGCTGTTGGTGATGCGTACAAAGTAAGCACCCTTGGCGAGGTTGGAGACGTTGATGTCAACACCATTCTCAGCATTGAACTGAGAAGTGGAGACAACACGGCCGCTCATGTCGATGAGAGCCATATTGACCTGACCGCTGACGCCGTTGAGGGCGACATGGACATTGGTGGTAGCCGGGTTCGGCTGGAGTCTCATGCGGACATCGTTCGAGAGAGGATCGAAACCAACCCACTCTTTGAAGGAGCAACGGAGTGTGTGAGGTTCCTGAACGTTGCGGAGAGTGATGACACCGTATTTTTCACCAGTGCTTTCATCCTCTTCGATGTTATAGTCTTCACCAGCGACAAGTTCAACACCGTCCATCCAAACTTTGTCAATCATGTAACCTTCCTCAGGCATGATATAGTAGGAAGCAGAACCTCCGATAGCAACACTGTCGATGCTGTCGCAGATAACGACGAATCTGCTGTTCTGGAATGAACCCATATCAGGATTCTCGCACTCGAAACCGATAGCAGTCTTGGGAACATAGTAGCCAGGTCCGACAATCATACGGATCATAGGCAGAGTGGTGGGTGAGGAGAAGCAACGGAGACTGTTGTCATACGGGTCGCTGACCATAACCTCGAAACGGTTGTAACGAGAAGACAGGACGTGACCATAGGATTCCATACCCTCAACTTCGTCGAAATAGACAGTGGTATCGGCACCTGCGCGGACGAAAGAGTTGTAGCAGGTAGCAACGGCGAAGTTAGCCTCTTCAACCAGACGATAACCGATACGATAGCTCAGGTTAGAGTAAAGTTCGGGCTGGTTGGGGAACATAATGCGGATGGTGGGGTTGTCCTGGCTGCCGTACATCTCATACTCGAGCTCGGCAAGATTGTCGCCAGAGAGGACGTCAGCCTGCTGAACGGTGTAGGGGCTAGCGCCAGTGGCGAAGGTACCAATCCAGGAAGCTCCGGTATCGTCGACAAAGTCATAACGAAGAACGGGCTCGATGATAGAACCAGCGCGCTGCATGTTGACTTCGGTGGAAGGAGTGATCTCAACACCGAGAACTTTCCAACCTTCGGGAACATCGTTACCGGTAACATAGGAAACCATGACACCGTAACCAGCCTCATTCCACTTGGTTTCCTCAGGATCAGTGGAGAAAGTGTTGGCAGCAACAAGACCAGAAGCATAGTAAGCACCTTTACGGATTACACCGTAGTCACGTGACCAGATACCATAGGGATGCTCAGCGCTGGCATTGTAGTTGACCTCATAACGGAGAGTATCGAAGGTGGTGGTGTCGTTGACAGCGTGAGCTCTCTGATCGGTGGTGAAGTCAGAGAAGAAATGGTAGGTACCAGTGGTGCTGGTGGGCAGGAAAGCCATCTGACCGGTCTTGTAAGAAACGGCGTCATCATAGTTGTAACCGTGAGAAGTGGCGGTACTGTCATACCATCCGAGAGGGTCGATAACGATTGATCTGGTAACCGTAGGATCGCTTACGAGAGTTCCAAGGGTCTTGGAGACAACAGGAGTAGCGGCCTGGCCGGGAGCATACTGATAAACAGTACCGGTGAGGTTGTTCTGATTGTTCTGACCGTTGTTGATCATTTCGCTAACCCAAACAACGGGGAGATTCAGGTTCTGGGGAATCATGTGATAGAAACCCTCGAAATACTGGTTGGAGACAACATTCAAGCTGTACTGAGGAACTTCGAGAACCTGGAAGTCGTCAACGAGCCAGAAGTAACCGCCGTTCTGTGTGCCGGACTCGTCACTCCAACGAACACGGAGATGGACGCTGGCCTGGTTGCCGAGAGAAGCGGGCATTGTGACGGTCTTCCAACCAAAATAGTTGGTGTTGCTGTTCATCTCAACGCCACGGACGTTGAACTCGACAGTGCTCCAAGTGGTACCATTGGTGCTGTAGTCGATGAAGCAGTGGTCAGAGTTGAATGCACGGTAAACCTGGAACAGACGAACACGGATCATGCTGTAACCAGTGGTTGCGAAAGGAGCGAAGCGGAAATAAGCGCTGTAGGTAGCCTCTTCACCGTCGCCACCCCAAGGAGTATAGCAGTCAATCATGGACATCAGGAGGTAACCGTTGTTGGGGTCATCCGACTGGAGCATCTCAAACCAACCATTGGGATAGAAACGGGAGGTAAGAACGGGATAGTGATCAACGACAGTTGCATTAGTCCAAGTGTTGGCAGTAGTGTCAGCCATACGCTGCCACTGGCCATAGTAAGAGTCGCTGGTGCTGACGGGGACCTGCTGACCGTCAACCAAATCACCAGACTGACACTTAGCGGTCAAATAGTTGGTGCCGGTAAGTTGGGCTACATTAGCAACAGGACCTTGGCTGAAGTCGCACAGGAAGAGTTCACCATCTTTGGTGAAGATAGAACCTGTGTAGCCAGCCCTGTCTAATTTGGTGTCCATGTCAGAGACGCGGACGGGTTTGTCAGCAACAGAGATGCCAGACATTTTTTGCGTCTGAGCGAAACCAAAGGTAGCGCAGAGAGCAAAAGTAAGAACCATTAATGTTTTTTTCATTGTAATTGAATTTTGATTAATAAAAAATTTCATCTCAATAGTTGGTGTAACATTCTATTATACAAATAATTTATATTATATATAACCAGAATGTACAACTTTACAATTTGAATGCAAATTTAGCACAAAAAAAAATACCGACAAAATATTTTAGATTTTTTTAGTTTTTTTTCAGACGGCAACATAATAAAAAAAATGAATAATAGTTACTAAATGCAAAGTCCGCCATCCTTGACTAAATGATTTTTAACACAAAACATATTATAAGAAAGTACTCGGGAAGAATCGCCGGAAAAGTGATTCCTCTCCTGTTGGCCGGATTGATTGCAGGATGCGGCAGCACAAACAAAATCACTCCCGAACCCGACGGAAGATATAAACGCAAGCCAATTACAGAGACCACCGACGAGATATTAAAGAGAGAATCTTTTGTGATTGACGCGAAAATGCTAGAGGAAACAGGGCAGACAGAGTTGGCTGCCGACCGTTACCGCCTGTTGCTGGACAAGGACAGCGCCTTGGGCGTCGCCAACTACGAACTGAGCCGACTCCTGGCGGCAAAGGGGGATATCGACAGCGCCATATTCCTTGCCCAGAGAGCCGTGAGAAACGACGACAACAATATATGGTACCGCCTCCACCTGGCATCACTCTACCGATTCACCAACCGAGCACAAGACAATATCACTGTTTGGGAACAGATAGTAAAACACAATCCCGACGTACCTGAATACTACTACGAACTCAGCAACGCATACCTGCTGAACAACGACGGGAAGGGCGCCATAGCATCGCTGAACCGTTTGGAGAAGATGGTGGGCGTCACGGAGAGTGTGTCCATGCAGAAATCCAAGATATGGACACACATGGGGGAAACCGACAAGGCGATGCAGGAGATAGAGAGACTCTCAATGTCGATGCCAAACGACAGCCGATACTGCGGAATGCTCGCTGAATCGTATATGGCGTCAGGACAATACAGCAAAGCAAAAGAATGTTACGACCGCCTGATGGCGACAAATCCTGACGACGAATACATCCACATCTCACTGGCAGAATACTACAAAGCCATGAAGGAGCCCCGCAAAGCCTATGAGGAATTGAGAATCGGCATGGCTCAAGAGAATCTGACAACAACCAACAAACTGAAAATACTCACTAATTTCTACACCAGCGAGGAATTCTACGGCAAATATTCAGAATATGCATACGACCTGCTCAATGTGGCGATGCAAAACTGTGACGACAGCATCACCTATGCCACATTCTACGGCGATGTGCTTATGCATCAAGGCAAATACCTGGACGCCGCCCACCAGTTCCAACTGGCACTGACGAAAGACAGCAGCAAATACGATGTGTGGGAGGCGCTGCTTATCAGCGAGCTGTCGGCGGGAGTAGACTCCACGACCCTTGAATCTCATGCACGCAGAGCCTCACGGTTGTTCCCTCTCCACACCCTCCCCTACTACACCCTGGCCGTGGTGGAATACGACAAGAACGAGTTTCAAAAAGCTGTTGACCTCCTCAGAAGATGCGAGAAGAACGGATTTGAGAACGGATATCTTGAACCTGAGTGCTACATGCTTCTCGGCGAATGCCTGAACCGTATGAACGACACCCTCTGTTATGGCTATTACGAGAAATACCTTTCGCTGAAACCCGACGACATCAATACGATGAACAGCTATGCCTACAGGCTGGCATTGGACAAGAATAATCTGGAGAAAGCCCTCCGGCTGTCAAAACGCACTCTCGACGCAGAACCCGACAACAACTACTACCTGGACACCTACGCATGGATTCTTCACCAGATGGGACGCGACAAAGAGGCATACAAGTACATGGAGAAGGTCATGAAAAAAAGCGATGTGAGCGATGAGGAGAAAGAACACTGGGAAGCCATCAAGAAAGGACTTTAGTGACGATTAAAAAATAAAGTAAAACAATGGGGAGTTAAAAGTAAGTAATCGTGATCCGTGACCAGTGACCGGTGATACGATCGGGTCACGGATCACAGTTCACCGGTCACGATAAACCCTTTAACTCCACCTCACCTTATTATTTTACTTTTGCTTAATAAAAAAACGACTCTATTGAAAATAAGAAACGCCATATTACTCCTAACGGGACTTCTTCTTGCTATTAGCCTCGATTCCTGCCGTTCTCACAAAAACCTTGTGCAAGAGACCGACATGCCGGCGGTTCCCACGGTGATGCCGGAAGACGCCACACCTCCCGCCCCACGCCTCGACACCATCATCAACGCCAAATTCCATTACTACACAGCAAACTTCAGATGCAACGTTGAGGGATTCAACGTCACCGGTCAGATCCGCATGGTGAACGACAGCGCCATCTGGATGAGCATCAACATTGTGGTAGAAGTCGGCCGTGTCCTCCTCACCCCCACAAGGGCTAAAGGATACGTGAAAATTGCGAACAAGTACTTCGACGGCGACTACGACGAGCTCTGCCAGAGATTTGGAATAGACCTGGACTATGAGACCATTCAAGCGATGATTGTCGGAAACTGCCCCAAAGGTTGCAAGGAGAGCCGCGAGGCGGAACGCAACAACGACAAAGTCACCCTTTGGTACAACCAGAAAGCAGGCAACAAGACTCGGCAACTGACTCTCACAAAAAGCTTTAACAGTAAGAAAATCACGGGAGCGGAAATAGAGAGTCCCTCAGTAAGAGAGCACATTTCGTATCAATACCTCAAGACGGACATGGCAAATACGCAGATTCTGCCATCGAAAATAAATCTAAGCATCAACAGCAAAAGAATCAACGAGTCGACAACGGTGGAGCTCGAGCGAATCACACTTGACCGGCAGACCTCCCTTCCTTTCAACATACCAAACAGATATAAAGCATATTAGACTCACCGAAAATGAACAAACGACTATTTATATTTATCGTCGCCTCACTCCTTGCCGTTACAGTGACAGGACAAAATCCGCAAAAGGAGATAGACACCGCCGAAGCGGTGGTGAGCCGTTATCTGAATCTGATGAACATCGAATCCCTGCGCCGCGACAGCATACTTTATATCGAATCGGTAATCTATCACCGCTCATCACCCCACGACACCGCAATCATGAAACGATGGTATCTGCCTCCCAACAGGATGCGGAGCGAACTTTGGCATGGCGACACTCTGCTTCAGGGCGCATACACCGACGGAAAAAACATCTTCAAAGAGTGTGACAAATCCATGTTCAACGGATGGACCAAAGTCGCTATGTCCAGATACTACAACATTGAACCGCTATACGATTTCAGAGGACCTTTATATCACTGGAAAGCCAATGCCGTAGACTTGACATACAAAGGCATCTGGCATTTCAATAACAACGAAGTCTATCGAGTAGTCGCCGATTCGCCAAATGGATATGTAAACCACTACCTTTTTGAGAAAGAGAGCGGATTGCTTTTCTTTATAGAAGAGACCAACTCCCATTCCACCTACAGCAACCACAAGGCGGAGGAACACCCAGACTGGCACGCATACCATGAGTACCAGCCCATTGGCAACGCCATTCTGCCCAGCATCGAGAGCTACCAGATGAATGAAGATGTGATATTCTATTTCACAAAATACCGCTACATACCTATAGATATGCGGATATTCACAGAGGACAAACCATGAGCATTTTCGACAACGAGGAGGAATATTATATGCGGCAGGCTCTTGGTGAGGCCCGCATGGCATTCGACGAGGGGGAGATACCTGTCGGCGCTGTGATTGTCTGCAACGGTCAGATTATCGCACGGGCACACAACAACACCGAACGCCTGCATGACGTGACCGCCCATGCCGAAATGATAGCCTTCACTGCAGCCACCAACACACTGGGAAGCAAATATCTGCCTGACTGCACACTATATGTCACCTTAGAGCCTTGCTATATGTGCGCCGGAGCCGCGGGATGGACCCAGATAGGACGTATAGTCTACGGTGCCTCCGACCCGAAAGCAGGATTCGGCAGAGTCGGACGAAAACTGCTACACCCCAAGACCAAAGTGGAAGGCGGTCTTCTCGAGGAAGAATGCGTCGCTCTTATGAAAGACTTCTTCAAAAGCAAACGAGGATAACACAATACCAAAGCAATATTCAAATACATCTATCAATATGAAACCTACATTATTAGTCTTGGCAGCCGGAATGGGCAGCCGCTACGGAGGACTCAAACAGCTGGATGGCGTGGGTCCCAATGGCGAAATCATCATGGACTACTCCATCACCGACGCAATCCGCGCAGGATTCGGGAAGGTGGTGTTTGTCATTCGCCACAGTTTTGCCGACGAATTCAAGAAACACATCAACGCCGACCATTTTGGCAACAAAATCGCCGTGGAATATGTATACCAGGAACTGGACAACCTCCCCGCCGGATTCAAAGTCCCCGAAGGTCGCGAGAAACCCTGGGGAACAAACCATGCCATCCTTATGGCTAAAGAGGTAATCCACGAACCTTTCGCCGTGATCAACGCTGACGACTTCTATGGCCGTGACGCTTTCCAGGTCATGGGCGACTACCTGCGTGGACTTGAAGGCAAGAAGGGCGACTACTGCATGGTGGGCTACAAACTGGAGAACACCCTGTCGGAAAACGGCACAGTGAGCCGTGGAGTCTGCAACATCACCTCCGACGGGTTCCTCGCCGGAATGACAGAACGCACAAGCATCGGACGTACCGCCAACGGCATCGAATACAAAGACGATGACGGATCCATGCATCCCCTCAACGCCGACGACACCGTATCGATGAATCTCTTCGGATTCACCCCCGACTATTTCGGCGAGAGTGAGAAACTGTTTGTGGAATTCCTGAAAGAACGTGGCACCGAGATGAAATCGGAATACTACATACCGTTCGCAGTCAACACTTTCCTCAACAGCGGATATGCCACAATGAGAGTCCTGAAGACCACAGCCCAATGGTTTGGCGTGACCTACAAGGAAGACCGTCCGATGGTGGTTGAGAGACTCAAGAGACTCCATGAAGAGGGAATTTACTGATAACGAACTCAACGCTCTGCTGGACTTTGCCGACAGTCATGCCGGGACTGGTGCTGTGACACTACTGTTACACCGCGACAAATATCCCGACATCGATATCGAACAGGCAATCCAACAGATTGAAGGCAGAAGGCAAGCGTCGGTCAAATGGCCGACGCTTGTCAGTTGCCGTAATTTTCTTTTTCCGCCACGACTGAACCGAGAACAGAGTTCATCCGACCTCACCGCAGAATACAAAAGACGACTGGCTGAGAGCCTTGCCAAGGGAAGCATAAGAATCGCCGACCTCACCGGCGGCATGGGAATCGACACCCTCCATCTGGCGGAAATCCCTGGAAGCCATGTAGACTACTCGGAACAGGATGAGGAGCTGTGCCTGATAGCATCCCACAATTTTACAGCTCTGGGCAAGACAAATATCGACATACATCATGGCGACAGTATGGAATGGCTAAAGCAGACCGACCCCTGCAATACATTCGACATAATCGTCATCGACCCCGCACGGCGTGACGGTAAAGGAAGGAAAGTCGCCGCCTTCGAAGACTGCACACCAAATCTGCTGAACAATCTGGAACTGCTGAAATCCTGCAGTCGTTGGATGATTGTCAAGGCATCCCCAATGATAGACATAGACAAAGGTCTGTCAGAGTTCAAAGAGACTGCCGAGGTGCATGTGGTGTCGGTAAAAGGGGAATGCAAAGAGGTGCTGTTCATCGTGGGCGGAGACAACAACCGACCAAAAATCGTCTGCACAGAACTAAACAATTCCGGCATCCAATCCCAATTCACATTCAGCCGTGAAGAAGAGGCATCAGCCACTGCGGACTATTGTGACCAAATCGGAAGGTTCATCTACGAACCTGACGCTACAATAATGAAAGCAGGGCCTTACAAACTGCTGAGTCAACAATACGGGTTGAGGAAGCTAGCCCGCAACACTCATCTATATACCAGCGACGAGATGATATCTGGATGGATTGGCCGGGTTTTCGAGGTAGAGAAACCTCTGAAACCACGGAAAAAGGAGATACTCTCCGCAATACCCAGCATGAGGGCACATGTTGTGACTCGCAACTATCCATCCGAGGCCGCGGAACTGCAGAAAAGTCTCGGCATCAAAGAGGGTGGTGACAAATTCATCATTGCCACCACCGTCGGAACAAAGAAGATGGTCTTTCTCTGCCGAGCCTGCAAATAATACTCTATTTTCGCATTTCTTTCGTTATTTTCGCATGCTTTCGCATTCATTTTTATTGCGAAAAGGTGCGAACAGTGCGAAATTATGCGAAAATTACTTTCGCATAAAGAAGGGATTCATCACCCCTAATCCAAACAGTTTCTGAGGACTAATAAAAAAAGAAATTAACAAAAAAATTTGTCAGTATTGAAAAAGTATGTAATTTTGCAAACTCTAATAATGATGTCAGAGAAGATGATTACCCGTTCAATATTCTCTGCATCAGATTGATACAGTAGTCAAGGGGTTATCCGTCACACCTTGTCCGACTGTTGAAATCAGGAGAAAAAGGAATCGGACAGCGCCAAAAACGCTGTTGAAAAAAAATTGAACATCATCGTAAATTAAAAAATGAGTACATTAAGTTACAAAACCGTATCGGCCAATAAAAATACTGTACAGAAAGAATGGGTACTGGTCGATGCAGAAAACCAGACCGTTGGCCGTCTCGCCACTCGCGTAGCCAACATCTTGAGAGGCAAAACAAAGCCTTGTTACACTCCGCACGTTGATTGCGGCGACAACGTTATCATCATCAACGCCGAGAAGATTGTCTTCACCGGCAAAAAGATGACTGACAAGATTTATCAGCATTATACCGGATATCCCGGAGGACAGCGTGAGACAACACCCGCCAAAGTGTTGGCAACTCATCCCGAGCGTATTCTTGAACATGCCATCCGTGGTATGCTTCCCAAGAACAGACTGGGTGACGCCCTCTACCGCAACCTCCACATCTATGCCGGCAGCGAGCACCCTCATCAGGCTCAGAACCCCAAAGTCATCAACATTAACGATATAAGATAATATGGAGCAAGTAATCAACACTATAGGAAGAAGAAAAACCGCTGTTGCCCGTGTTTATATGAAACCCGGCAGCGGTAAGATTATCGTCAACAACAGGGATTATAAAGAGTACTTCCCCACTGGTCCACTGCAGTTCATCGTCAACCAGGCTTTCCAGATTGTCGATGCCGAGGGTAAATGGGATGTCAAAGCCAACCTCGATGGTGGCGGAATCACCGGTCAGGCTGAAGCTCTGAGAATGGCTATCGCCCGTGCTCTTTGCGAGAACAACGTCGAAGATCGCCCCGCTCTGAAGGCCAAGAGCCTCCTTATGCGTGACCCCCGTATGGTTGAACGTAAGAAACCCGGCCAGCCCAAAGCTCGCAAACGCTTCCAGTTCAGCAAGCGTTAATATTTATTATGGATTACGGATTTTGAATACATATTCATATTATTATTCAAAATTCATCATTCATAATTCAGAAGTAAAAAACAGTTTAGTATCCAAATCGCTGAGACTCTGTCCGGTTGACACTTCGGCGGCATAAGACCGCTGAAAAACCGGGCCAAAAGGACTACTTGACGATTGGTTAACAAAGGAACGTAAACAAATTAAAAAAATGACAGAATTAAAATTCGAAGAATTACTTGAGGCTGGTTGCCACTTTGGTCACCTCAAGAGAAAATGGAATCCCAAAATGGCTCCTTACATCTTCAAGGAGCACAACGGCATTCATGTTATCGACCTCCAGAAGACCATTGCCAAAGCTGACGAAGCAGCTGCCGCATTGAAGCAGATTGCCCGCTCAGGCAAGAAGGTCCTGTTTGTCGCTACCAAGAAACAAGCCAAGGACGTCGTAGCCGAAATGGTTAAGGCCGTTGACATGCCTTTCGTCACCGAGCGTTGGCCTGGCGGTATGCTGACCAACTTCACCACCATCCGCAAAGCCGTCAAGAAGATGAACTCTCTTGACCAGATGATGAACGACAAGGATTTCCAGAATATTTCCAAACGTGAACGTCTGCAGGTTCAGCGTGAACGTGCTAAACTCGACAAGAACCTCGGAAGCATCGCCGACCTGACTCGCCTTCCCAGCGCTCTGTTTGTCATCGACATCAACAAAGAGCACATTGCCGTAGCAGAAGCACGCAGACTTAACATCCCCACTTTCGCTCTTGTCGACACCAACTGCAACCCTGACCTTATCGATTTCCCGATTCCTGCCAACGATGATGCATCGAAGTCGATCGCCGCTATTCTTAAATATATGGTCGAGGCTATCCAGGAAGGTCTGAACGAGCGTATGCTTGACAAAGAGAACAACGTCGCCGTCGAGGAAGAAGAGACCGAAGTGGCTGAGAAACCCGCCACCGAGGAAGGAAAACCCGAGACCCGCGAAGACGGCCGTCCCCGCAGACCTAGAAGAAAGAGCACTACTAACAACACCCCTAAGGAAGGAGAGTAAACAATGGCAAATATCACAGCACAACAGGTTAATGAACTGCGTCAGCTCACCGGCGTAGGTATGATGGACTGCAAGAAAGCCTTGGTTGAATGCGACGGCGATGTGCAGAAAGCCATCGAGTTGCTTCGTCAGAAAGGTCAGAAGATGGCCGCAAAGCGTGCCGACCGCGACGCCAACGAAGGTTGCGT
>DBXB01000040.1:0-13609 GCA_002309155.1 Bacteroidales bacterium UBA1223
GAGCAGGCCAGTTTGTAGAATTCTTCTTGCAGCTGTTCGGCGGTGTGCTTATCGGTGTTGAGGTATTCAACCAGGTCGGCGGCGAAGTCAATAGTCTTGTCTGTTGTGCCGCCAAAATCGAAGCGGTATTGCAGGTTGAACGTGCCATTCTCAACGTTCTTAACATAGAGCACTTCGCTGCCATTGGAGGACTTGCCCTTCTGCAGGTCTTTCTTGAAGTTGACAAAAACAGGCTGGATGGGTTTTGCCTTTGTGGCGTCAGCCTTTATCTGGGCGAGGAACGGACTCTCGTTGTCGCGGTTCACCTCGATGGGGGTGATGGCGGGCTTAACAACCTTGGCTATAGGGTCGGGGGCATCCTGATGTTTGTAGACAATCACGTAGTTGTTATCCTTGCAGATACGGTTGGCGAAGTCGACGACATCCTTCTTGGTAATCTTGGCAAGCTCGTCGATCTCGTTGCACACCTGATCCCAGGTCTGATGCTGCACAAAGGCGTAAGCCATCTGGCTAGCGCGGCTGTTGTTGCTCTCTGCCTGCTTCATAATCTGAAGTTTCAGCTGGTTGATGCCGGACTTGATAAGGTCTTCGTCAAATTTACCCTCTTTCAAGAGCTCAAGCTGTTCAAGCAGGAGGTCACGCAACTGACCAAGAGTCTGACCCTGGGTGGGACGGCCACCGAGCATAAAGGCGCAGTAGTCGTTGAGGGCATAGGTGCCGGCATAGGCACCGAGGCAGAGCTGTTTCTGGTTGAGGTTAAGGTCTATAAGACCGCATCTGCCATTGTTGAGAATATACTCCATAGCCTGTGCCAGCAAAGCGTCGTGGCTACCGTTGCCCTCCTCAATACGGAAAGCGAGGGTAAGACTCTCGGGGTCCTGACCGTTGACTAGGCGGATGATGGGGCTGGTGATAGGTTCCTCTTTAACTTTGTAGAATGTGGGGACATTGCCGGGTTTCCAGCTGCCGAAGTATTTGTCGATAATCTTTATCGCCTCGTCGGGATTGAAGTCGCCGGCCATAGCAATGCACATATTGTTAGGCACATAGTAGGTAGAGTGGAACTTGTAGATGTTGGTCATCGAAGGATTTTTGAGGTGCTCTATGGTACCGAGAGTGGTCTGGGTGCCATAGGGGTGGTGCGGGAAGAGTCCACGGAACAGTTCCTCGTTGACACGGCGGTTGTCCTGTGCAAGACTGATGTTCTTTTCCTCGTAGACAGCCTCGAGTTCGGTGTGGAACAGACGGAGGACAAGGTTGGGGAAACGGTCGGCCTCGACCTTTGCCCAGGTCTCGAGCTGGTTGGCGGGGATATTCTCGACATACATCGTGTAGTCGTTCGAAGTGAAGGCATTGGTACCCTCGCTGCCGATGGCGGTCATCGACTTGTCATACTCATTGGCGATGGCAATGGTCGAAGCAATACCACTCAGAGAGTCAATCTGATGATAGATCTGAGCGCGACGTTTGTCGTCGGTAGTCTTGCGATAGACCTCGTAGAGGTTCTCAATCTGGTCGAGATAAACTTTTTCCTTAGCCCAGTCGGTGGTACCCAGTTGGTGGCTGCCTTTGAAGAGCATATGCTCCAGATAGTGGGCCAGACCTGTGGTCTCCTTGGGGTCGTTCTTAGAACCTGCGCGTACAGCGATGTAAGTCTGGATACGAGGTGCATCCTTGTATACGCTCATGAAGACCTTCAGACCGTTGTCGAGAGTGTACTCACGCACCTGCAACGGGTCGTTCGGATAAGTCTTGTAGGAATAGGTTTTTTGTGCCGAAACAGGTGCCGCATAAAGAAGCACAACGGCGACAAAACATAGGATTCTTGTTACTTTTCTCATGTTTAATTTGATGATTTTAAAGATTATAATTAAATAATGACATTAATTTCCAATTTGCAAATATACATTCATTTCCCCAATATCACAAATAGATATTCGCTTTGGATTATCGCTCGGACAATCTTTAAAAACTGAACATCGGTAATTAGTCAATAAAAACAGCGCAGTGTTAACAATAAACCTGTGAGAAAAAAATGAAAAAAAATTTCAATATTTGCATTTTATATTGTATTTTTACAAAATGTTTTGTCAGCACAATACACTACTATCTAGTTCATAGACAATAAACAACAATAATACATACCATGAAAAAAGTAAGCAAAATACTATCGACGCACATCGACAAACTAAACCGGCTGAACGACCGCATCAGCGTTTATGGGGATGACATCCCGAAGATTGAGACGGATTTGCTTCTGAATGAGCTGAGGTATTTTTATGATGAAATCCTAGACAGCATGCTTCCCACTCCTGTCTCTGAGACCCCTGAAGAAGAACTTGCGACGACTGAAGAGTCGGAACCTGCCGTACCCGAAGCTGAACCTGTAGCAGTAGCAGCCACTGTCTCACCTTTGATGGTTGACACCGATGCCGAACCTGAATATGCGCCAGAACCCGAGCAAGAGGCAACCGAAGCCCCTGAACTGCCCAGTCTGGACGAGATAGAAGGGAACCCCAATGATGGTATTTTCGAGGATGAGACCGAGGATGCGACAATAGAGGACATGACTGAACCTGAAGTTGAAGCACCTGTTGAACCCGAACCCGAAGTTGAAACCCCGGCTGAGTCCGAGCAGAACACCCAGTCCGCCACCGCACCTCAAACCCTCTGGGAGAAACTGCAGACCCCCGAATCATCAACGACTATTGCCGACAGAATAAACACAGGTCGCACCATATCCGATTTACTTTCCGAGACCGCAGCCGAACCCGTGGCAGTCAGCAAACCCGACACGGAACCCGCACAGGAGAGTGACGCCCCGACCAACACCGCCGAAACAAATCCTGCCTCAGAACCCGCACCACAACCGTCACTGTTCGACTACCTGCATTCAAATCAGCCGCAACAGAAAAACACACGTACCCTGGCAGACTCACTGGGTGAGATTTCAAACCGCACCTCCGAGCCCATTGCCAACACCGGCAAAGTACAAGACCTGCGCACCATCATCAACATCAACGACAAGTTCAGCTTCATGAATGAGTTGTTCCATAACAACATGAAAGGCTACAATGATTTCATTCTCCGACTGAACTCACTCACTGACCGTCAGGAAGCCCTCGACTATGTCGGAACAATAGCCGACCAATACAACTGGGACAACGAATCACTGGCTGTCAAGACATTCTACTCAATCTTCGACCGCAAATTCTAGCCAAAACAAAAACAGAGCATCATGCAACGACGAGCCATCCTCTTCTCCGCACCGTCAGGATCGGGCAAGACCACCATCATCAAACGACTGATGGAATATTTCGACTGCTTTGAGTTCTCCATCTCCGCCACCAGCCGCAAACCTCGCCAAGGTGAGGCTGACGGCGTAGACTACTACTTCCTCACCCCCGAATCCTTCGAGGAGAAAGTTCGGCAAAGTCTCTTCCTTGAATGGGAGGAGGTGTATGCCGGCACCTGCTACGGCACACTGAAATCGGAGATAGACCGCATCTGCGGAATGGGAAAAGTGATGATATTCGACGTCGACGTTAACGGAGGACTCAATATCAAGAAATTCTTCGGCGACGACGCTCTGGCCATTTTTGTGATGCCCCCATCGATAGAGGTCCTGGAACAGCGGCTACGCAGCCGTGGCACTGAGAGCGAGGAATCGATACTGAAACGGCTGTCAAGGTCGCGGAAAGAACTTGACGAGTCTCCAAAATTCGATGTCACAATAGTAAACGACGACCTCGATAAGGCAGTAGAAGAGACACGCCGAATTATAGAGAACTTTATCGGCAACAAGCAATAACAACAGAACACTTTACCACCAGCTCATAATCACTCCATTGTGGAAAAACTAGGCGAATTCCTAAAAAAATATTCCAACGTAATTGTCTTCATCATCTTGGAGATTGTCGCCATCGTGCTGATAGCGCAGAACTCTTACTATCAGAGTTCACACATCGTAAGATGGGGCAACGGCATTGCCGGCAGATGGCACCGTACCGTATCTTCAGTCACCGGTTATTTCGGACTAAAATCAGAGAACGAGCACCTCGCCGCTGAAAACGCGATGTTGCGCGCACAGCTGGCATCGTCATACATTTCATACACCGACAGCGTGTTTGAGGTCAATGACACCGTATACCGTCAGAGATACTCCTATTCCGAAGCCCAAGTAATCAAGAGCTCCTATAATCTCGCCAAGAACTACATTATGATAAACAAAGGTGTCGACCAAGGCATCCAGACCGACATGGCGGTAATCTCACCTCAAGGAATTGTCGGTGTGGTAGTCAACTGCACGCACAACTTCTCGACCATCATGCCCGTCCTCCATTCCGACAGCCGCAACAGCATCAAGATACCCCGAACCAATTCAACGGGTACACTCATCTGGGATGGTGGCGACTATCGTTATGCCACAGTCGTCGACATTCCCAAGACCCACAAGCTGTATAAGAACGACACCATCGTCACCAGCGGACTCGCAAATGACTTCCCTGAGGGCATCGCTGTAGGCTACATTGAAGACTTCACCGTCATTTCCGGCAGTGGGTTCTACAATATCCGTATACGGTTAGCCACCGACTTCAGCAACCTCAACCACGTGTATGTCGTCGACAACCATTTCAAGGCAGAGCAGGATGCATTAATGAAAGAAACGGAGGCGCAAGATGAATAGTCAGTTGATATTCCGAAACATCGGCAGATTCTTGTTATTGATGTTGCTGCAAGTACTCATACTCAATAACGTCTATCTTGGAGGCTACATCAATCCCTACCTATACATCCTTTTCATAGCGATGCTTCCCACCGATACAGGGAAGATACCGATGATTATTATATCTTTCTGCACAGGACTATGTATAGATGTCTCCACCAATATGCTGGGCTTTCACACCTTTGCCTGCACACTGATAGGGTTCATGCGTCCCATCTGGTTCGACAAGATAATAATACGTGACAACAATGAAGCGATAAGCACTCCAAGCGTGTATTCCGGCTCATATCAGATGTTCGCCCTGTATCTCTTCCTAATCCTGTTCGTATTCCACCTGACCTTCTATCTGTTGCTAATATTCAGCTTCCGCGACTTCTTCACCATATTAATCTCCGCTCTTCTAAGCACTGTCTTGACTTGGATTCTGGCCATTATTTACCAGACACTAATCATGCACCATTCGAAGAACAATGAAACACATTGATCAGCAGCGACACTCGTCAACAACAGTCACCGTCATCATCTTATTGATGCTGGTGACTGTCTGCACGGCATCCAAAGCCCAACTCGCTGTCGGCAAATGGCGCGACCATTTCTCATACAACCTTCTGACACGGGTGGAGAGTACCGACGATAGAGTCTATGCCTCTGCCGCAAACGGATTATTCTATTATGACCTGGATGATCTCACGGTGAACAGGCTGAATAAAAACACCTCTCTGAACGATGTGGGGATTGCAACTTTCGGATACGACCCGACGACACGAACTCTTGTGGTGGCATACAACAACTCCAACCTGGATTTCATAAAGGACGACAACGTCGTCAACCTGAGCGACATCAAACGCTCCAATATGGGAGGTGACAAGCGTATCAACAACATAAGATTCCACAACCGTTGCGCATATCTTGCCTGCGGATTCGGCATTGCCGTGGTGGACATCTCTCGCAACGAGATAAAAGAGACCTACTATCTCGGACCAGAAGGAGACTATCTGAACATCAATGACATCGCCTTTACCGACAGTCTTATCATTGCCGCCACAGACCATGGCATAATGTACGCACCTAAAGAAAGTCACTTTCTAAATATCGTAGACAACTGGACAACCGACACACTGTCACTGCTATCAGACCAAAAGGTGACACGCCTTGATGTCGACGGTGAGGGGCATCTACTGGCTCTTGTCCAGAACTACGGCAACGACTCCACCCTCTATTATGAGACCTCCTCGCTGAATTTCATTCCCTGGCTCACAGGCAATATCCGCAATATCAAATTGTCGCAAGGCAATACCGTCATCTGCACCGACAACAGTGTAGACATCTACGACGACAACCATCAGATGCTACATCATGTCGGCGATATCGACTGGATGACTATGAACCCCAACGACGCTGTGCTTTCGAAGGATGGACGTCTCTGGGTCGCCCACAACTGGGCATCACTGGCGATGATTTATCCCGACAGCCCCTATGAGGTGACGACATTCTGTCCCCCCTGCCCTGCCAGTGACGACGTCTTCAAGGTGGTCACCTATGACAAAGATTTGTTTGTCTGTCCCGGCGGACACCGAACCACCTTCGCCAAGATGTATATCCCTGCCGAACTCTACACCTTCAACAACAACAGTTGGACGACACTCAACGATCCCAACGGCCTGCTCACAGGCGTCAGCGACGTGGTCAGCATAGCCGTCAACCCCAAGAACAACAAGCAGAAGATTGTGGCAACATGGGGTTGCGGAATCATTGAGACAGAGGATAATACTGTCACAGCGGTATACAACCATCTGAACAGCGACGGAGCGCTGATGCCCTACACGCAAGGTGGAGGCACCTCTCTCTTCACCGGTGGAGTAGCCTTCGACAAAAAAGGCAATCTTTGGATTACCAACTCCCTGACTACACATGGCCTGGCGGTGAAACGCAGCAACGGCAGCTGGAACAGTTTCAACACGCAGAATATGGTGCAGGGCGCCCAGATAGAGCATATCCTTTGCGATTCAATAAACAACAACATCCTGTTCTGGGGTCGCGCCAATAAAATATTTGTCCACGACGGCGAAAGTCTCATGGCATATATAGACCCCAACTACGGCGCCAAACTAGAGACCTCTACTATAAGCAGCGTGGTGCAGGATCATGACGGCAATTTCTGGATAGGCACAAACAAAGGCATTAAAGTGATATACAACCTCAGCCAGTGCTTCCAGAACGGCGGTCAAGGCGAGCGCGCTCCAGTATCATGCTCCAACATCCTGTTCAACGAAAACGGAATCACCGAATACTTGATGGCGTACGAGAGCGTGACGTGCATAGCAGTAGACGGCGCCAACCGCAAATGGGTCGGCACCAGCACTGGCGGACTCTATCTGATATCTGCCAACGGACTGGAGCAGATAGAGCATTTCACAGTCTCCAACTCTCCCCTACTCTCCGACAAGATACTCTCGCTGGCAATACTTCCCTGGAGCGGGGAACTCTTCATAGCCACAGACCAGGGACTGCAGTCGTACCGCACAACGGCGACCTACGCCTTTGCCGAGCCCCTGGACGATATTCACGCCTTCCCGAATCCTGTACGCCCCGACTATGACGGACCTATAGCCATCAAAGGATTTACCCGCAACGGCATAGTCCATATCACTGACGCCGCCGGACATACGGTATTCTCCACTCATGCCAACGGAGGACAAGCCATCTGGTACGGTCGTACCAACAGTGGCGAAAAAGTAGTCTCGGGGGTCTATTACGTTTTTGCCTCATCTGTTGACGGTTCCATGCGGTCCGTCGCCAAGATATTGATAATAAAATAAAAGCATGCTGTTATCTACACAAGGCCTTGTGCTGCATACGACAAAATATGCCGAATCGAGCATAGTCGCGAAGATATTCACTCGCGAACTCGGGCTTTGTTCCTACATAATCAAGGGTGTCCGCAACAAGAACGGGCGCAACAAGCAGAACCTGCTGCAGCCCCTAAGTCATCTTGACATGACGGTATACAACAATCCGAAGAAACAGTTACAATACATAAAAGAGATGCATCCCTCGGCTCAATACGGGACATTGCATACCGACGCCGTAAAGATGGCATTGGTCTTTTTTATGGATGAGGTGCTCTACAAGTCGCTCAAAGAGGCGGAGCCCAACCAGCCATTGTTCGACTATGCCGTAGAACGCTTGGCACAACTAAACTCTTCGGATGGAGCCGCATCCTTCCCCATAGACTTTCTGATACATACCGCACGCCATCTTGGTATTGCCCCATTAGACAATTACAGCAGGCGGGAGCCTCTCTTCAATCTTAAGGAGGGCCGTTTCCTGGCATCTCCTTCGGTGGTATCCAGTCAGACATCTGATGCAGACTATTTCCTCGACACGCTCTCAAGCACCAATTTCCACTATTGCCTCTCCTGCTCTCTTTCCAACACACCCATGTCGCAGCTCTCATCATCGCAACGCAACAGCACTCTCAACAACCTGCTGGAATACTATCATGTACACCTGTCAGACTTCCACAACTTCACCTCGCATGAGATACTCCACGCCGTACTCCGCTGACTTATCAAATCCAACCCAAACAATCTCAACGCCCCGTCACCATGAAAAAAATCATCCGTCTTCTGCTTGTCGCTTATCTGCTGGCATCGGCAAATCCGTCATTCTCCCAGTCATGCTACTGGGTCTTCCTCACCGACAAGGCCGGATCCACCTTCGATCCCTACAGCTACTTCAACGCAAAGGCGATAGAGCGCTACCAAATGAATAACGCCGACCTGTTTGACATCAGCAACTATCCCCTATGTCAGGATTATGTGAACAGCGTCGTGGCTCTGGCGGCAGAAGAGGTGGGTCAGAGTCGTTGGCTCAACGCCATAGGAATAACCGCAACTCCAGAACAGATACAACAGATAGAGCAACTGTCCTTTGTCAGAGAGGTAAAGTTGCTCGCTGGCGAGATGCAGACAGCAGAAACGGAAGAGTCTGTATTGACAGAAGTATCCAACCCTTCGGACATCTCAAACATTACAGATCAGCTGCTGCGAATGCGTGGTGACCTGTTCGTAAAAAACGGCATTGACGGTAAGGGGCTGCGTATTGCCGTCTTTGACGGCGGATTCCATGCAGTCAACACACACCAGGCATTCAAACATCTGCGTGACAACGGACAGATTGTCGCCACCTGGGACTTCACCAAGAAAAGAGAGGATGTCTACGACAGACATACCCACGGCACCATGGTGCTGAGCTGTATAGCTGGCAAACTCGGCGACAAACAGCTGGGTTTGGCTACAGGAGCGACATTCCTGCTCGCAAAGACCGAGGTAGACCCCGAGCCTTTCAAAGAAGAGATATGGTGGATGCAGGCTGTGGAATGGGCCGACAAAAACGGCGCCGACATCATCAACAGCTCGCTGGGTTACACCAAAGACCGGCATTACACATGGGAGATGGATGGGCGCAGCTACGTCTCCAAGGCAGCTAATATCGCCGCACGCAAAGGTATGCTGGTGTGCAACTCGGCAGGGAATTCGGGCAGCGACGAAAACTGGAAAGTCATTGGTGCCCCCGCCGATGCCGACAGCATTATCTCAGTCGGCGGAATAATGTCCTCGCTGAAATCATACCAGCACATAAGTTTCAGCAGCTACGGCCCCACTGCCGACGGTCGCATGAAACCCAATGTGTGCAACTTCGGCCACGCCGAATGTGCCGACCCACACGACGACACCCTGACCCGTTTTGCGTACGGCACATCGTTTTCATCACCCCTGACAGCAGGTTTCGTTGCCTGTGCCTGGCAGACAATGCGCGACAAGACCGCTATGCAGATGAAGGAGCAGATAGAACGCTCGGCAGACCTGTACCCCTATTTCGACTACGCCCTCGGATATGGAGTGCCACAAGCATCGTATTTTATAGACAACATACAGCCTAACAGTGTCGAGACATTCAAAATCAAAGACATCGGTCCCTATGTGTTAATCTGTCCCCTCGCCAACAAATCGGGCAGGGAGAGGAACCTGCTCTCAACCGACAATGCGGCACTCGACAGGATTGGAAGAGAGGACTATGTGATGCTCAAACTCGAGGACCATAACGGACTTATAGAACAATACCTGAATCTGGGAATCGACAACTTCTCCAGTTCCTCTTGCTTGGCAATTCCCAAGAAAGGCATCTTCGGCTATACCCTCGTGGTAAACGTCAATGGCAACACACAGAAATACAAGCTCTCACAATTCGACAGCCTTAGCCTTGAGGATGAGGAGCATGTCTTTGAATATCACCTGATCGACGCCGACGGTTATTATCTTGACAACTATAGGGAAAACGGTCGCCGTACACTTGCCGACAACAACGTCTCAAAGTGGGGTGTCAATCAGAAATACTTTTTCGAACTATACCTTCAATACGGTATGCTGTGGTGGATTGACAATGACCCCATGCAATACAGCGACGCATTGAATTTCGGCACACGGTTCCTCCTCAATTTCAAGAAATGGTATTCTCTTGGCATAGGACTCGATCTCGCACTCGACGAGATACGCTATGACAAGTCAGTCGTCAACGCCTGGGACCACACTCTAAACATCAACAACAACGACTTCTCCAACGCATACTCTAAATCATTAGAGCTCGGACAGATAAACATTGAACTATTCCAACGCATCCGCCTGGTGTCAGGAGGCTCGTTCAGGAAGAAAGGTCTACATTGGGACCTCGGCGTTTACGGAGGACTGATGCTAAACGACTACATCATCCAATTCGACGAAAATCAGAACAACGGGATATGCAATTATCAAACAACCGCATACAGTGGCATCGATGATGTGGAGAATTTATTACTGGGAGTCACCACACGACTCACCTGGGACTTCATCGGACTCTATGCGCGTTACCGTCTCACACCCGTCAAAAACAACATTCCGCAACTTGAATTCGGAATTCAATTCAGCTTATAACGTTGATTCGTTGATTGTTTATTTGTTGAATTGTTATCATTAGGACAGCAAGTTACATAAAAACCACAAATTATGAAAAAAGTAATCTTATCAGCGATTTTACTGTTATCCGTAGTGCTCAACACGGCAAACGCCCAGAATCATTACTGGGTTATGCTGACAGACAAGCAAGGGACCTCGTTCGACCCTTACAGTTATTTCGACGCTAAAGCCATTGAGAGATACCGTCTGAATGATGCCGACCTTTACGACATCAGCAACTACCCTCTCAATGAAAATTATGTAAATCAGATTGAGGCTATCCTCTCTTCAAACGCCGAATCCGAGCTTTTTGGTACCAGCCGATGGCTTAACGCCGTGGCTGTGACCGCAACACCTGAGCAGATTGAACTTATCGGCCAAAAGTCTTTTGTGAAAGAGGTCATCATTATCGCCGGAGATATGCAAACGGCAAAAACAGAACAATATGATGTCACGGAGATGATGAACTTGGACGATATGGCAGATCTCTCAGACCAGCTGGTCCGTATGGGTGGCAAATATTTCCGCAACAAGAACATTAACGGTAAAGGTATACGTATCGCCGTGTTCGACGGTGGCTTCCCGATGGTCAACACACATGACGCCTTCAAACATCTCCGTGACGAAGGTCGCATCATAAAGACTTGGAACTTCCCCAACCACAAAGAGGATGTGTATGGGTGGAACAGCCATGGACTGATGACCTTGAGTTGCATAGCCGGACGCAGAGGTGACACCGACCTTGGACTTGCCACCGGCGCCGAATTTCTGCTGGCACGCACAGAGGTGGAAGCCGAACCCCGCAAAGAAGAGGTATGGTGGCAGATGGCAGTGGAATGGGCCGACAAAAACGGTGCCCAGATAATCAGTTCTTCGTTGGGCTACGGCAAAGACCGTTATTATACCAAAGACATGAACGGTACCAGTCTCGTGGCTAAAGCAGGAAACATGGCAGCCCGCAAAGGTATCTTGGTATGCAACTCGGCAGGAAACGAGGGTAGCGACAGGTCATGGCGCACCATCATCACACCTTCGGACGCCGACAGCGTGCTCTGCGTAGGAGGTATCAATCCCAGCCTGATGAATTATGAGCGTGCTGTCTTCAGCAGCTTCGGTCCCAGCGCCGACGGACGTATGAAGCCCAATGTGTGTGCTTTCGCATACGCCTGGACCGCGGCAAAAAGTTTCAGAAACGACAAATACAACGAAGTTCCGGGCACAAGCTTCAGTTGTCCTCTCGTGGCAGGTTTTGCGGCATGCGCATTGCAAAGCAAGCCTGGAATGAAAGCCATGGAGCTGTTCCATGAGATAGAGAAATCCGCCGACCTCTATCCATATTGCGATTATACTTTCGGATATGGCGTGCCACAAGCCGACTACTTCACTGGCGACCGTAAGGAGGTAACCCCGACCTTCCGTTTCGAGACAAATGCTGAGGACGGATCCCTGAATATCGTCCCGTTGAAAGATCATGACAGATGCCGTGTATTCATAAAGAACAGCCTACCCAACGGCACAATCATCGACTACACAAAGATGGAACTCGATGAGTTCACCACCTCAATGTGGATAAATATTCCCGAAGGTTGCATTATCACCGTCAATTTCGAGGGCTATACAGAGAGCCATATATTCAGCACGCCTAACAATTCAGACACACCGCTGATGGCGAAGCTTCAAGACAAGAACAGCCAATATGATGACAAGATTGTAAAAGTGACATCCGACAACAGACATTTCTCAACCAGACTTCATGAGAGCAAGGTCAGACAAGAGTTTTATGTCATGCTTGGTGTGCCAATACAGACTAACGACAACGAACTTGAAAGCAATTTCTGGTCGCCAGCAAAACGACTCGGTGTGAGATACACCTGTTATTTCACCAAAGCTTACGGATGGGGCTTGGCTCTGGAATACGGCCGCAACTCATTCCGCTTTGACAAGGAAGCGCCCAGCAATGTCTTGGATAATTTGACAGGGATGGACAATCTCGTAGACTCTGCGGACAACATTTACAAACATAAACTTCTGACCAACCAGTTCTCTGCTGAGATCTATCAGCGAGTCAGGTTATACCCGGGAGGTATCACTCACAAAGGTTGGCACTGGGATCTCGGTGGTTACATTACCCTCTCCAACAATATCTACCGTCTAAAATACAACCAGGATGCCGATGCCATCGCTGAAAACCGTGATATTAGACTGAAGAACACAAACCCACTAAGGGGAGAAAAACTGCAATACGGTGTAACAACACGTATTACCAACGATTACATAGGTATATACTGTCGTTACAATCTGCACCGACTCAACAAAACTCTTGCCAACGATGAGATTGCACTGCCTGCACTTGAAGTGGGTCTGCATCTGTCGTTTTAATAAAGGTTAAAGTTTAGAGGTTAAAGTTTAAAGATTTTCTAGAGTTTGTGTGCGTATTTTTTAGTACCTTTGCAGTATTGTAAATATCAACCTACACGAAATGCACAAGACTTAATTCTTTGTAGTCTAAACAAATATCAGCAATAATAAAAATACAATAACAATCATCGATAATTGACAAAAAAACAACAGATATGACACTTGAAGAATTTCAGAATGAATTGCGTCTCGGCATCCCCGACCCGCTACCAGAACCACAACCATACGACCCTACAGTAAACCACGCACCCAAGCGTAAGGATATTCTTACTCCGGCCGAGAAGAAACTTGCCATCCGCAACGCATTGCGTTATTTCCCCGCCAAGCACCACAAGATGCTTGCCAAGGAGTTTGCCGAGGAACTGCAGAAATACGGTCGCATCTACATGTACCGTCTGCGTCCGACATACAAGATGTACGCCCGTCCTATCGACGAATACCCGGCAAAATGCCGTCAGGCTGCCGCCATCAT
>DBXB01000040.1:13619-13791 GCA_002309155.1 Bacteroidales bacterium UBA1223
TGATGATTCAGAACAACCTGGATCCGGCAGTGGCACAACACCCGCATGAGCTTATCACCTACGGTGGCAACGGAGCGGTGTTCCAGAACTGGGCTCAGTACCGTCTCGTCATGAAATACCTCAGCGAGATGACCGACGAGCAGACTCTCGTCATGTACAGCGGTCACCCCAT
>DBXB01000040.1:13854-44333 GCA_002309155.1 Bacteroidales bacterium UBA1223
GACGACTGGGAGCGCTACAACGCCCTTGGCGTGACGCAATACGGTCAGATGACCGCCGGCTCATACATGTATATTGGTCCGCAAGGTATCGTCCACGGCACCACTATCACGGTTCTTAACGCCGCTCGTAAACTTGGTGGAGGCACAGCAGGCAAGCTTTTCATCACCGCCGGACTCGGTGGCATGAGCGGAGCACAACCTAAGGCTGGTGACATCGCTGGTGTAGTCTCCATCACCGCCGAAATCAACCCTGCGGCAACTCAGAAACGTTTTGAGCAAGGATGGGTCGACGAGGTTCATGACAACCTTGACGAACTCTTCGCGGCTGTCAACAAAGCCCGCGATGCAAAAATCGCCCGCAGTTTCGCCTACCAAGGCAACGTCGTCGACCTCTGGGAATACTGCGCTGAAAAGGGCATTCATGTCGACCTCGGCAGCGACCAGACCTCACTACATAACCCATGGGCAGGTGGTTACTATCCTGTAGGTGTAAGTTTTGAGGATGCCAAGATAATGATGGCGGAGAAACCAGAACTCTTCAAGGAGAAAGTCCAGGAGAGTCTGCGTCGCCATGTCGCCGCAGTCAACAAGCTCACCGCCAAAGGAATGTACTTCTTCGACTATGGCAACGCATTCCTGCTGGAAAGTAGCCGTGCCGGTGCCGACATCTGGAATAAAGACAAGACCGCTTTCCGTTATCCCTCCTATGTGCAGGATATCATGGGACCCATGTGCTTCGACTACGGATTTGGGCCTTTCCGCTGGGTATGCACCAGTGGCAAACCTGAGGATCTCGACAAGAGCGACCATATCGCCATGGAGGTTCTCGGAGAGATTGCCGCCACAGCTCCCGCCGAGATACAACAGCAGATGCACGACAACATCCAATGGATTCGTGGTGCCAAAGAGAACCATCTCGTCGTCGGATCCCAAGCACGTATACTCTATGCCGACTGTGAAGGCCGCACCAAAATCGCCGCACGTTTCAACGAAGCGATACGCAAAGGCGAGATAAGCGCACCTATAGTCCTGGGACGCGACCATCACGACGTCAGCGGAACAGACAGTCCATTCCGTGAGACTTCCAACATCTATGACGGCAGCAACCGCTGCGCTGACATGGCTGTTCAGAATGTTATTGGCGACAGCTTCCGCGGTGCCACCTGGGTGAGCATCCACAACGGTGGCGGCGTCGGCTGGGGTGAAGTCATTAACGGTGGCTTCGGCATGGTACTTGACGGCAGCGAAGACTGCGACCGTCGTCTGCACATGATGCTACACTGGGATGTCAACAACGGCATCAGCCGTCGCAGCTGGGCCCGCAACGAGGGTGCCATGTTCGCCATCAAACGCGCTATGGATATCTGCCCCGAGTTGAAGGTCACCATGCCCAATCTGGTAGACGACTCTATCCTCGAAGGTCTGTTCTAATAGCAAAAAAAACAATACAAAGTCCTTCTGCAGCACTCTGACAGGTCTCCTGCCAGAGTGCTGTCTGTGAAAGAAAAATATGTTTGACGATATCTACCATACCCTAAAGGATCCCACCGAAGGAATATACAAGGAGAAAGGCAGCAAATTCCTTGCCTTTGCCTACCCCGTCAAATCAATCGATGAGGTGAAGTCGCATCTCGAGCAATTGCGGAAAGACTATTTTGACGCTCGTCACCATTGCTATGCCTACATTCTTGGACCCAACAAAGACGCATGGCGCGCCAATGATGACGGTGAGCCGTCAGGCACTGGTGGAAGACCCATCTACGGACAACTCCTTAGTGCCGACCTTACAGACACCCTGATAGTTGTGGTACGATATTTCGGAGGCATACTACTTGGAGCCTCTGGCTTGGCAAACGCCTACAAGACTGCCGCCCGCGACGCCATCAACAATGCAGAAATCATTGAGAAGACCATCAACGCCCGGTACCGACTGCACTTCGAGTATGCACTTATGAACGACGTGATGAGGGTTATCAAGGATTATGACCTGACTCCTCAAGAGCAGGACTTTAACCTTGACTGCCGTCTCACCGTCGAAGTACGACAGTCGCAGAGCGTTCGACTCTATGACACCTTGGCGAAAATCAGGGGGTTGGAGATAGAGATACTCTGAAATCTAGACTATAAAAACAATGCCGGCACTGTATGACGCAGTGCCGGCATTATTATTGTTTAATCATCTTAACGTCCGAAACCAACGGCTTTGCGGACCAAGTCGTATTTGCTGTTGGCGATAGCATTGGCGCGGTCACGACCCTTATTGAGTACCTCGTCGACATAATCGCTATGCGACAGTTGTTCATATTTCTCACGCACAGGGCGCAAGGTCTCGAAGATAACCTCCATGACCTCTTTCTTGAAGTCGCCGTAACGTGTCATACCCTCAAAATGATTTATAGCATCCTGCAACGGAGTTCCGGAAAGTGCCGAATAAAGTGTGATAAGGTTGGATATGCCAGGTTTCTTCTCCTCATCAAAGGCGACATAGGCATCGTTGTCGGTGACAGCGCGGTTGATTTTCTTCTTGATGTCAGCTTCGGAGTCTAACAGGAAAATCGAACCCATCGGATCTTCCGACGACTTGCTCATCTTCTTGGTCGGGTCCTGCAAGTCTTTAATTCTTGCACCCACCTTGGCGATCAACGGTTCGGGCACCACAAACAAATCACCATATTTATGATTCATGCGCGTGGCTATATCACGAGCCAGTTCGACATGCTGTTTTTGGTCGGCACCCACCGGGACCACATTAGAGTCGTACAATATGATGTCGGCGGCCATAAGGATGGGATAGGTGAAAAGACCGCAGCCAACATTAGTCTGCTTCTCGCTCTTCGACTTAAACTGAGTCATGCGACTAAGTTCGCCCATATAGGTGTTGCATTCCAAAATCCATGTCAGCTGATTTGTCGCCGGAACTTCAGACTGTATATAAAAGGTGCAGTTGTCAGGGTCCAAACCACATGCAAGATATAGGTTGGCAAAACGACGGATGCGTTCTCTGATGAGGTGCGGATCGCCTTGTGGAACCGTGATAGTATGCATATCGGGAATAAAGAGGAATGAATCGTATTCCTTCTGGTATTGGAGGAACTGACGAATTCCGCCACAATAATTGCCAATAGTGAGCTCTCCACTGGGTTGCAGACCTGACAATAGTCGTTTTTTATTATCTTTCATGAGTTCTAGGAATGCTAATCATTAACAAAAAACCTGCAACTTCTTGGGTTGCAGGCTTTGGGTGGGAGGTGGGGCTCGAACCCACGACCTCCAGATCCACAATCTGGCGCTCTAACCAGCTGAACTACGCCCACCGTTTATATCTTCGAAAAGATTTGCAAAAGTACTATCTTTTTATAAAATGACAAAATAATTTTTTAAAGAATAATCCAGTGCACTGAATAACAGATTATAATCAATCTCACAATATTCACTTATCCTTGAAATGGATAAAATATTGTCTTTCCGTTTCAGGGAATTTCTCCACTGAATATCGCAACATAGTACGTGGCATAACTAGGCAACGAGCCCTGCCGACATCCGGCATTGATGGGTCAGGAGAGAGGAGGTAACGCTTCAGGCGGTCAATGTCACGCTTGCCCGCCTCACGCAGCAACCAACCCACAGCCTTCTGTATTAGGTCATGAGGATGGTGAAGCAGTATATCAGCAATGGCATAGGTGTCGTCAATTCTACCGTGGCGCAAGAACTGCATAGTACTGACAATTCCTATCCGTTGTTCCCACACTGTCTTACCGTTACGTGCCAAATCGTAAAGCAATGTGGCATCCTTGTCCAAGAGCCAGGTACCGAGAATTTCATAACAGCTGAGATCGACAAGGTCCCAGTTGTTCACAGCGTCCAGATGCGAGAGATAGAAGTCGACATACTCCTGTCTGTCAGCCTCGATACGGGCTTTCTTGAATTTTTGGACCAACACCAACAGAGCGGCGAGCCTCACCTCATGCCACTTCGAAGAGAGGCACTCCTCCAAGTCGGAAAAAGAACAGTAACTCCACACCTCTTTTACTATGCTTCGCGTCACAGGGACCTTGACTCCAAGAAAGCAGTCACCTTCACCATACTGCCCAGGACTGGTCTTAAAAAAACGTGACAAGTTCTGCGCCTGTACGTCGTCACGAACAGCCAGGAGTTTTTCAATCAGAACATTCATATAAAAAGGGTTGAAAGGGGTTAAAAGGTTGAAAAGGGTTAAAGGGTTGTTAAAGTGTTAAGATGTTAAGGTGTTAAGATGATATGATAAAGGTTACTAAATAACACATGATTCAGCATTTAGGTCAAATAAAAAAGGCGGTGTTAGAACCGCCTTTCTGTACCCCCTGGGGGAATCGAACCCTCATTTAAAGTTTAGGAAACTTCCGTTCTATCCGTTGAACTAAGGGGGCGGTACAAAAGATTACAACTTGCGTTTGATTTCAATCACCTCATAGGCTTCGACAATGTCACCGACCTTGATATCATTGAAGTTTTCGATATTCAGACCACAATCCTGACCGCTGACAACCTCTTTGACATCGTCTTTGAATCGCTTGAGAGAAGCCAATTTGCCGGTATAGACGACGATACCGTCACGGATGATACGTATGTTGCTGTTGCGATTGATTTTACCATCAAGGCAGAAACAACCGGCAATGGTACCAACCTTGCTAATTCTGAATGTCTCGCGGATTTCAAGGTTTGCAACGATTTTCTCTTGAGTCTCGGGAGCCAACATACCCTCGATAGCATCTTTGAGTTCATTGATGGCATCGTAGATGATAGAGTAGAGACGGATGTCGATATGCTCAACCTCGGCGAGTTTGCGGGCTCCAACCGACGGACGCACATTGAAACCAATGATGATGGCATCGGCAGTCATAGCCAGATTGACATCGCTCTCAGAGATCTGACCGACGGCTTTGTGGATGATATTAACCTGGACCTCCTCATTACTCAGTTTGAGCAGCGAGTCGCTCAGAGCCTCAACAGAACCGTCGACATCACACTTGACAATAATATTCAGTTCACGGAAATTACCCAAAGCACGACGACGGCCAATCTCCTCGAGAGTGAGGTGAGTCTGAGTCCTCAGGCCAAGCTCACGTTGCAGCTGGGTGCGACGCGTTGCGATATCCTTGGCTTCTTTCTCGTTCTCAGTGACATTGAAGGTATCGCCAGCCTGACAAGATCCAGTAAGTCCAAGCAAAAGGACAGGCTGAGACGGACCGGCAGACAGAACCTCCTGGTTGCGTTCATTGTACATAGCACGAACACGACCGCTGATGGCACCGGCAACAACAGGGTCTCCCTTGCGAATTGTGCCGTCCTCAACAAGGAGTTTTGCCACGTAGCCGCGACCTTTGTCAAGAGAGCTCTCAATGACAGTGCCTTTGGCACGCTTGTTGGGATTACCCTTAAGTTCCATAATATCAGCCTGAAGGATAACTTTTTCGAGGAGCTCGTCGACACCGATACCCTTCTTGGCACTGATATCCTGGCTCTGATATTTACCGCCCCATTCCTCGACAAGCAAGTTCATATTGGCGAGTTCCGTCTTGATACGGTCGGGGTCGGCACCTGGCTTATCTATCTTGTTAATTGCAAACACGATAGGCACGCCGGCGGCCTGAGCATGGTTGATAGCCTCAATGGTCTGAGGCATTATCTTGTCGTCGGCGGCAATAACGATAATAGCGATATCTGTCATCTTGGCACCACGGGCACGCATAGCTGTGAACGCCTCATGTCCGGGGGTGTCAAGGAATGTGATTTTCCTTCCATCGGCAGTAGAGACCTCATAAGCACCGATATGCTGGGTTATTCCGCCAGCCTCACCGGCAATAACGTTGGTCTTACGTATATAGTCGAGCAACGATGTCTTACCGTGGTCGACATGGCCCATAACCGTAACGATGGGGTTGCGGGGGACAAGATCCTCGGGTCTGTCTTCTTCCTCTATCTTATTAATAGTATTGACGACATCCTCGGCGGCGAAGGCAATCTCGAAACCAAATTCATCGGCAATGAGCTTGATAGTCTCAGCATCGAGACGTTGGTTGATACTGACGAAGATACCCACCTGCATACAAGTGGCGATAATCTGCGTGACAGGGACATTCATCATCGTTGCCAACTCGTTGGCGGTGACGAATTCCGTCACCTGCAACGTCTTCTGGCTCTCCATCTCACGCAGCTGCTCTTGCTCCAGATGCTGATGCACCTTCTGGCGCTTCTCGCGGTTATGTTTCGATGTCTTGGACTTACCCATCGGGCTGAGACGAGCCAGGGTCTCTTTTATCTGCTTCTCAATCTCGGCCTCGTCGACTTCTACCTTTTTCTTCTCCGGGGTTTTGTTCTTCTTATTCTTCTCACTCTTCTTATCCTTACCCGACTGTTTGTTGGGCTGCTTGCCAGAGTCGCCCGACTTCATGACGACGGGATTGTTCTCGTCGACTTTCACGCCCTCTTTCTTGATGCGTTTGCGTTTCTTACGTTTCTCCTCATCATGGCTTTTGGGCTTTGCCTTGTCGAACTGAGTGAGGTCAATTTTTGACACAACCTTAGGTCCTTCAAGTTTCTGGTACTGAGTCTCGATGAACTCCACCTCGTGTTTAGCGGGGGGCTCAGGCTGCACCGGCTCTACAGGAGTCGTGTCAACTGGTTCGGGAGCCACAGGTTCTTGAACCGGAGTTTCTTCAACTTTAGGAGTGGTCTTCTTAGACGCAGTTTTCTTCTCGCCTTTCTTGGATTTGCTTTCCTTGTCGCTCTTGCTCTGCTTAGCGGGACGCATGCGGTCGTTGAGTGTTGAGAGATCGATCTTGTCAACTATCTTGACTTCTGCGTCGAAAGCATTCTTGCCCTCCTTGGAGCCGGGCACAGAACCACGGAGCACTTTGGTTTCAAACTTGGGCTGCTCTGGGGCTGCAGGTTCGTCTTCTTTTTCCGCACCCTCAACCATCTCGCGATCTCCATCCTTTACCTTAACGGCAACCTCTTCCTGATTTTGGGATTCCTGATCGGCTTTCTTTTCCGTCTTGTGAGGATCACCAACCCTCGAGGTCGTGAAATTCTTGATAATAATCTCCTCTACAGGTTCACCCTGGTCTTCTGCATTGACCGTCTGGGTAGCCTCAATGGTTACGCTGCTTCCAGTGCTGATTTCTATTCGGTCAGCATTCTCTTTCACCTGACGTTCAGACTGGAACGCAGTAGCCAACAAAGCATACTGCTCGGGAGTGAGACGGGCGTTGGGGTTGGGATCTACCTTATGGCCTTTCTTGGCAAGGAAATCCACCATTGTCGGGATGCCCACATTCAACTCCTTGGCGGCTTTGTTCAATCTAATGTTTTTCGGTTCTTCTGACATATTCACTCCTCTTTTATGGTTAAAGTTGATAGTTCCTCACTTGATAAAAACTATACTATTCGTCGAATTCCGCTTTGAGGATCTCTATCACCTGGTCGATGGTCTCTTCCTCGAGGTCGGTACGGTTAATAAGCTCTTCGCGAGGCAGTGCAAGGACACTCTTAGCCGTATCGCATCCAATCTTGATAAGCTCGTCAATAATCCACTGATCTATCTCGTCGGCGAACTCCTGGAGGTTGACATCGTCGAGGTCTTCATCGGTGTTGCGGTACACTTCAATCTCGTAACCGCAGAGCTTACTTGCCAGTTTGATATTGTGACCACCTTTGCCGATGGCGAGCTGCACCTGATCGGCGTCCATATACACCTCGGCGGTCTTGGTAGATTCATTGATATCTATTCTTGTGATTTCGGCGGGACTCAGCGAGCGGCGTATCATCAAGTCGGGACGGCTTGAATAGTTGATGACGTCGATGTTCTCGTTGCGGAGTTCACGGACGATTCCGTGAATTCTGTTGCCTTTCATACCGACGCAGGAACCCACAGGGTCGATGCGGTCGTCATAAGATTCCACAGCGACCTTGGCACGCTCGCCGGGGACACGCACGATATTTCTGATAGTAATCAATCCGTCATAAATTTCGGGAACCTCCGACTCAAGCAGTCGCTCAAGGAATATTGGCGACGTACGGGAGAGGATGATGACGGGGTTGTTGTTCTTCAGCTCCACCTTGAGGACAATGGCACGTACAGTATCGCCCTTGCGGAAACGGTCGGCGGGAATCTGCTCGCTTTTGGGGAGCACCAGTTCGATTTTATCCTCGTCAAGAACCAGAATCTCCTTGTTCCAAGGCTGATAGACCTCACCTATCACTATCTCACCCACCTTGTCCTTATATTTCTGGAAGATGAGCGATTTCTCATAATCCTGGATCTTGCTCACCAGATTTTGATGGATGGCAAGAATCTCGCGACGACCGAATTCGCTCATCGGAATGGGTTCGGAGAGATCTTCACCGACCTCGAAGTCCGACTCAATCTTGATAGCGTCGGAGTATTCTATCTCACGTTTGTCGTCTGTCAGCTGACCGTCTTCTACAATGACGCGGTTGCGGTAAATTTCCAAATCGCCCTTGTCGATATTGACAATAATGTTGAAGTTGTCGTCGGTTCCATAGCGTTTCAGCAGGGCGGAACGGAAAACTTCCTCAAGAATGTGCATCAGTGTCTCACGGTCGATGTTCTTGTACTCTTTGAATTCCGAGAAGGAATCTATAAGGTCTGACGTCTTCATGTGTTATATGGTTGATACGTTAAAATTTGATTACTATTTTTGCGATATTGATATCTGAATGCTTGATAATCACAGGTTCCGACGCACTCTTTTTCTTTCCCTCGGGGCGTACGGATATCTCTTCATCATCAGCAGACAGGAGAGTTCCTGTCACTGTCTCACCATCGAACGTGGTGACAGTGATGTCGCGACCGACATTCTTCTTGTATTGGCGTTTAAGTTTGAGAGGCGAGTCTAGTCCTGCGGAAGCCACATTGAGTTCAAAATCTTCGACTTCACGGTCTAAGCTATTCTCTATCTTTCGGCTCAGTTCAACACAGTCGTCAATAACAATGCCGTTGTCGCCATCGATAGCGACATTTATCCTATTGTCACTTGAAATCTTCAGGTCGACAAGAAATTTGTCAGTTCCTGCGAGTTCGTTATTAATTATGTCTAATACAAAAAGTTTATCAATCATCTCTCATAACAATTAAAAGAGGGGACTTGCGTCCCCTTCTCACAAAATCCGTTGCAAAAATACAAATATTATTTATATAATCACCTCTTTTTCTACAAATTGTTTTTAAGAATTTTGTAACAGATTAATTATCAATAGATACACAGAATGAATAATACTCAGGAATAATCCGAAAATCAAGGAAAAACAACGCATATCTGCAATGATTTCAAGTTTTTTTACCATCAATAGTTGTTGAAATGTTGATACGTTGATATGTTGATATGTTGATACGTTGATATGTTGATATGTTGATATGTTGATACGTTGATACGTTGATATGTTGATACGTTGATACGTTGATATGGATTATGTGTATTGTCAATTCACAATTCACGATTCACCATATCAACTTATCAACAATAATTTAATTCCATTACTAAAACCTTTTTTCATTTCTTAATAAAATATTTTTACATTCTTTACGTTTTGAAATAATAGTTTAGCACTAAAAAATGAAACAATATCTTGACTTACTGAAATATGTGATTGACAATGGCGTGCAGAAAAGCGATCGGACTGGTACCGGCACCCGCAGTATCTTCGGCTACCAGATGCGATTCCACCTTGACGACGGCTTCCCTCTGCTCACCACCAAGAAATTGCATCTTCGCTCAATAATATACGAACTGCTGTGGTTCCTTCGCGGTGAGACCAATGTAAAGTATTTGCATGACCATAAGGTAAGTATCTGGGACGAGTGGGCTGACGCCAACGGAGAACTGGGTCCAATCTACGGACACCAGTGGCGCTCCTGGGGCTGTGCCGACGGTTCACATATCGACCAGATAAGCCAGCTCATAGAGCAGATCAAGACCAACCCCGACTCACGCAGACTGCTTGTGTCGGCATGGAATGTCGCGGAGATTGACCGCATGGCTCTCCCGCCCTGCCATATTCTTTTCCAATTTTATGTTGCCGACGGCCGACTCTCTTGCCAGCTTTACCAACGTTCCGCCGACATTTTCCTCGGCGTGCCGTTCAACATCGCTTCCTACTCACTGTTCACCATGATGATAGCACAGGCTACGGGACTAAAGTGCGGCGACTTTGTCCACACCTTCGGTGACGCACATATCTACAACAACCACATCGAGCAATGCCATCTGCAACTGACACGTGAGCCGAGACCACTGCCCACCATGCACATCAACCCCGATAAGAAGAACATCTTTGATTTCGATTTTGACGATTTCACATTAGAAAACTACAACCCCCATCCTCATATCAAAGGTGACGTCTCAGTCTGAAAGTATGGCACATCTAAATCCAAATAATTTTTGCATCATCATGGCTGGCGGCATCGGGAGCCGCTTCTGGCCTCTTTGCTCTGTCTCCAAACCAAAGCAGTTTCTGGATCTTATGGGCACTGGCGTATCATTGATTCAGGACACATTCCGTCGCTTCGAATCCATCTGCCCACGTGAGAACATCATCATTGTCACCACCAAAGCTCACGAGTCGCTGGTACGCAAACAAATACCGGACCTGTTAGACTATCAGGTGCTGTGCGAGCCTTTCCGTCGCAACACCGCACCCTGCATAGCCTATGCGGCTTCTGTGATATCCCAAATCAATCCAAACGCTAATATTGTTGTCACACCTTCCGACCACGCCATATTCGGCGCCGCAGAATTTGAGAGCAACATCAACACTGCCATAAAGACTGTCGACAATCACGACTGGATAGTCACCATAGGTGCCAAACCTGTAAACCCCAGCATAAAATACGGTTATATCCAATTCAGGGAATCAGGCATCAAAGACTCCTCAACACGAATCCACAAAGCCATCACCTTCGTCGAAAAGCCCCCTATCGAGATGGCTCGTCAATTCATCTCCTCGGAGGAGTTTCTCTGGAACACCGGCATTTTTATCTGGCGTCTGCCCGTACTGAAAGAAGCATTCCAAAGATTCCTGCCACAGATTGCCAACAGCTTCTTCTCCCTGGACTTTGAGACCTCCGCCAAACACCTTAAAGAGGTATACACACAAGCTCAGACTATATCAGTCGACTACGGTATAATCGAGAAAGCCGACAACGTTTATGTACTGGAAGCCGACTTCGGTTGGTCGGACGTAGAGACCTGGGACTCTCTGCATATGGCAAAACCCCAAGACAGCAACAGAAATGTCATCTCGTCAGGACATGTACTCACGTACGATTCCAGTGACTGCATCATTCACCTGAATTCCGAAAAATATGCAGTAATTCAAGGTCTCGACGGATATATAGTCGCGGCGGGTGCTGACACCCTCCTGATTTGTCGTCGCGACCAAGAGGAGCAACTTATGAAATACAACTCCGACATAGAATTATTGAAATCAAGCAAAAAATCTTAACAACTATACAATATAATGGATAAACGCATACCTATAGTTCAACTATTCAAGAGTCCGACCGACTCTCTGATAGACACAACCATAAATGTCAAAGGATGGGTCCGCACCAAACGCGGCAACAAGAACGTGGCGTTCATAGCCTTGAATGACGGCTCTATAATCACCAACCTTCAGGTAGTGGTGGATCTCGCCAAATTCGACGACGACCTTATGAGAAGAATCACCACAGGCGCCTGCCTCAGTGTCGACGGCAAGTTGGTCAAAAGCCAAGGGGCTGGCCAATCCGTGGAAGTCCAGGCTGAGAACATCGTCATCTACGGCGAAGCCGATCCCGAGAGCTACCCCTTGCAGAAAAAGGGACACTCGATGGAATTCCTTCGTGAGATAGGACACCTGCGTCCACGCACCAACACTTTCGGCGCCGTGATGCGTATGAGACACCACATGGCTTACGCCATCCACACCTTCTTCCATCAGAAGGGATTCTTCTACTTCCACACCCCACTCATCACTGCCAGCGATTGCGAGGGTGCCGGCGAGATGTTCCAAGTCACAACCCTTGACGTCAGCAACCCGCCGAGACGCGAAGATGGCTCCATAGACTATGAGCAGGACTTCTTCGGCAAACAGACTGCCCTCACTGTCAGCGGTCAGCTTGAAGGTGAGCTCGGCGCCACTTCTCTCGGTGCCATCTACACCTTCGGACCCACATTCCGCGCAGAGAACAGCAACACTCCCCGACATCTCGCTGAGTTCTGGATGATTGAACCCGAGATGGCTTTCTACGACCTCGACGACCTCACCGCACTTGAGGAGGAATTCATAAAGTTCCTTGTCAAATGGGCGCTCGACCACTGCCAGGAAGATCTGGAATTCCTGAACAACATGATCGACAAAGGTCTCATCGAACGTCTCAAAAGCGTCATCAGCACCGACTTTGTCCGTCTGCCCTATACCGAAGGCATCAAAATCCTTGAAGAGGCCGTTGCAAAAGGTCATAAATTTGAGTTCCCCGTCAGCTGGGGTGTCGACCTGGCAAGTGAGCACGAAAGATTCCTTGTCGAAGAGCATTTCAAGAAACCTGTCATTATGATTGACTACCCGAAGGAGATCAAAGCCTTCTACATGAAGCAGAATGCCGACGGCAAGACCGTGCAGGGTACCGACGTGCTCTTCCCGCAGATCGGCGAGATAATTGGAGGCTCGGTTCGTGAAGAGAGTTACGACAAGCTGATGACGGCAATCAATGAGCGCAATATCCCCATGAAAGACATGTGGTGGTATCTCGACACCCGTCGCTATGGCACCTGCCCACACGCCGGCTTCGGTCTGGGCTTCGAGCGCCTCATGCTCTTCGTGACAGGAATGGCGAACATCCGCGACGTCATCCCCTTCCCGAGGACACCCAAGACCGCCGAGTTCTGATGAACTCCGACCAAGAATATATGCAACGCTGCCTGCAACTGGCAGCCAACGGGTTGGGGCGAGTGCGTCCCAACCCGTTGGTCGGTTGTGTAATAGTCAAAGATGGCGTTATCGTCAGCGAAGGCTATCATCAGGAATATGGTCACAACCACGCCGAACGCAACGCAATTCTCAATTCCCAATCCTCAGTTCTCAATTCCACACTATACGTCAATCTCGAGCCCTGTTCTCATCAGGGTCTCACTCCCCCCTGCGCCGATCTTATAATTGAGAAAGGAATCCGTAAAGTTGTCTGCTGCAACGACGACCCCAACCCTCTCGTTGCCGGTAAAGGCTTCGCCAAACTCGAAGCCGCAGGCATTGAAGTCGTGCGTCACATCCTCGAGGATGAGGGACGTAGACTGAACCGACGCTTTTTCACATTCATGGAAAAGCGTCGACCATACATCATCCTGAAATGGGCACAGACCTCCGATGGATTCATGGCGCCAGAGGGGAGAAGGAACTACTGGATCAGCAGCCAGCGACAAAACATCCTCAACCATCGATGGCGCTCCGAAGAGGCAGCCATACTTATCGGCTCACAGACCTATATCGACGACAAACCGCAACTAACCACACGCCATTATAACGGACTCAACCCGACACCCATAGTCCTAGACCGCAGATGTCGTTTGAAGGATGTGCCAAGTCATTGGCTACATCTACATTCTGCAACGCTCGACGAAGTCGTGCGACAACTTTTCGACCTGAAGATTCAATCGGTTATTGTTGAGGGCGGTCGCGCCGTTCTCGATAGTTTTATCTCCGAAGGACTGTACGACGAGATACGCATCCTCCGAAGTTCAGTAAGATTCGGTGTCGGACTGCAGGCTCCCGACATATCGTCACTGGACAAAACCCGGATACAGTTCTTCGACTGAACCGGTCATCCCATCATACTTATCAAATCAGGAATACATTCCTCGAAACGCACACTATACCAGTGCTCACACTGATGACCCACGGTATGGCGTATGCAGTCCACTGTAAAATCGACGGCAATACGTATCGACCTCTCGAGACTGTAGTTATGCACCAATGCCCCAGTCAATGTTGCGGAGAAGACATCGCCGGTAGAATGGAAATATCCCGGTATGTTCTCTGAGAAATAGGTGAAAGTCTCACCCGTCTCCCTATCAAAAGCCACCACGCCCTGTTTGTCGGGCGTATAACTGACACCTGTAAGTATGATATGTCTGGCGCCAAGCTCAGACAGACGTTTCAGCAATTCACCGACATAAGACTCATCATAACCGCCTTCCCTGCATTCCTCACCCAGCAGCAATGCCGCCTCAGTCATATTTGGCTTTATAACATCAGCATTGTTACATAAACGGCACATCTCCTTGGCAAAGTCGCTATTAAAACCTTTATAGAACTGCCCCTTGTCACCGAGAACAGGGTCAACGATGATTTTATTGTCAGGAGTGGAAAACTCCGTAAAGAAATCCAGCACCATGCCCACCTGCTCCTTCGAACCCAGGTAGCCAGTGCTGATGGCGTCGAAATGCAGTCCCAGCCGTTTCCAGTGCGCCGCAATATTTGGAATATCCGCGGTCAGGTCATGATATGTATAACCCTCAAATCCAGAACCAGTGTGAGTCGAGAGTACCGCTGTGGGAATAACACAAGTCTCAATCCCCATAGTCGAGATGATCGGCAACGCCACAGTGAGCGAGCACTTGCCGAAACATGAAATATCTTGTATTGAAACTATTCTTTTCATCATTGCCGTAACGACCGAGTGTTCTATTTATTGCCCAATGTAAAAAAACTGATTGCCCATAACAATAATAACCCTTCCCACACGTTAAGGGAAGGTTCGAAAGGTTTGAAAGGTTGAAAAGGTTCGAAAGGTTCAAGATTGAAAAAACACGTTATACCTTTTATTTTTAATTATTACTAAAGAAATCTATTAATCATCATTGTTATTAACCATAATTCTTAATTTACCATGAGCGACAACCAAACCCCTGTCAAAAGAAACTATTTCATCGGCATCTGCATAGTACTTGCCGCTTTCGTCCTCGGTCTCATGCTTGTCTGGACCGTGAAAACCCTTAAATCCTTCGATGACACTGTCACAGTCCGCGGACTTTGTGAACGTGAAGTACCCGCCGACCGCGCCGTGCTGCGTATCAACTACACAGCCCAGGACAACGAACTTGAGACTCTGCGCTCCACAGTAGAGAACAACGACCAGGCGATCATCGACCTCATCAAGAAGGCCGGCATCAGCGACGACGAGATCAAGTTCACCACCGCCAGTTTCAACGACCGCTACAGCGACTATTACACCAATAACATCCGCTTCCGCTACACCGCCCACCAGACCATCAGCGTTTTCAGTTCGAAGATGGATGTTATCAGCAAACTGCTCAAGTCCATCGACGGCGACTTGCTGAAAAAGGACATCATCTCCAGCAGTTATGCCAACTACGAGTACAACGGACTCAACGACATCAAGCCCTCAATGATTGCCGAAAGTCTGGAGAAAGCCCGCGAGAGCGCCGAAGAGTTCGCCAAGAACAGCCACAGCAAGATTGGCAAGATGCGCACAGCGTCACAGGGCTACTTCGAGATTGACGACCTTGACGAAAATACGCCACAAATCAAGAAGATTCGTGTCGTAACAACAGTAGAGTACTACCTCAAATAATACCCTGCACATACAACCTCTGTTGCATGAGGAGATTACTCTTTGTCGTTTCATTTACTATTCTTGCCATTCTACCTATATCCCGTCCTCAACTGCAGGCTCAGGAGTCGGCGGAACAGATGGCGTCATACTATTACCAGAACAAGGAATACGACAAAGCCATAGAACTGTACGAGTCGCTCTACAATAAAAGTCAGAACGCTTACTATTACCAGATGCTCTATGAGTGTCTCATGACAACCGAACAATACAGTGAGGCTGAGACACTTGTAGAGCGTCGTATAAAACGACAGCCAAAGGAACTGAAACTCTATGTCGACCTGGGCAATGTTCTGATGAAACAGGGCAACAAGAAGAAGGCAGAGAAAACCTTCCTCAACGCCATCGACAAGATTGGCTACGACTCCCGCCAGGTCAACGATCTGGCGATGGCTTTTGAGAACGCAGGCCGCACCGACCTCGCCATAAAGACATATCTTTCAGTGCGAGAAAAGGTAAACAATCAGCTGATATATGTCATGGAGTTGGCGACGCTCTACAAGAAATCGGGCGACTACGAACGGATGATGGGAGAATACTTCAACCTGCTCGACAATGCACCGGGCAACATCAACTCCGTACAGATTGCCTTACAAAGGGCACTGAACGAGACTTCCGACAGTCGGCTGGCTGATGGCTTGAAACAGACCCTGGTGTCACGCATCCGGCAACATCCCGACAACCGGCAGTATCTCGACATGATGATTTGGTTCTCACTGCAACAGAAAGATTTCGATTTCGCGTTGACACAAGCCAAGGCTGTCGACGCCCGTTTCCCCGAAAACGGAGGACAGCAGGTGTACCGTGTGGCTCAGATTGCGACAAACAACGAAGACTATGACGTCGCTGAAGCCGCATACAACCACATCATTGCCAAAGGGAGTGACAACCCTTACTATTTCGACAGCAAAGTAGGACTCCTCAATGCCAAATACAACCGCATCAACCTGTCGCACGCCATAGCACCCCAACAGTTGGCGGCTCTCGAAGCGGAATACGAATCGTTCCTCAGCGAGTTGGGGAAAAACGAGAAGACAATACCCCTGATGCGTAACTACGCCAGACTGCTGGCCTACAACGACGGTGGAACAAGCGGGAAAGACCGACTGCAGAAAGCGGCAGACCTGCTTTACGACATTATCGACATGCCACGTGCACCCAGAAATATCGTGAGTGAGGTAAAACTAGAACTCGGAGACCTGCTACTCTTCTCAGGCGAGATATGGGAGGCTTCCCTGCTCTATAGCCAAGTGGAAAAAAGCAACAAAAATGACGTGGTTGGCGCGCAGGCGAAATACAAAAACGCCAAACTCTCATACTACAACAACGATTTTCAGTGGGCGAAATCACAACTCGACGTCCTGAGGGCCTCCACATCCAAACTTGTCGCCAATGACGCCATGGAACTCTCACTCTTGATAAGCGACAATATGGAGGAGGACAGCACCTATGAGATGCTGTCATACTATGCCGCCGCCGACCTGATGATCTATCGCGGTCAACTCGACAGCGCACTTATTCTGCTAAACGAGATATCCATCCGTAATCTCAGTCATGCGCTCCTCGATGAGGTCTTGATGCAAAAAGCCCGAATCCGTCTAAGACAGGGACACTACGCCGAAGCCGACTCCCTCTTGCAGTTTATCGCCGACCACTATTCCAGCGACATCCTGGCAGACGACGCCCTTTTTATGCTTGCCGAACTCAACGAGCAAAAGTTAAACAATCCCGGGAAAGCACTAAACTGCTATGAGAAGATACTGTTGGACTACCCTGCCAGCCTGTATGCCGACCGTTCAAGGAAACGCTACAACATCCTGAAGACCGGCAAATAATCATTCCAACTCACCCGATTTCTTTTCTCCCGCCATCAGTATAAACCAGAAGAGACCCATAAAGACGACCCCCATCTGACGGTTGAGCACTGCCTCGAAGAGGCCGCTGAACGCTATCGAATATATTAGCGAGAGGGTGATAAAGTCACGCCTTTTGTAGGCTCCCACTGCAGGAACGACGAAGACGGCAAGAAGCAACAATATTCCTGGTATACCCATAGTGACCATAGCATCCAGATAGATGTTATGCGAATTATACTGAGCCTTGATGGCATACTCCTCACCAGTCTCCTCGTATATCTGTGCCAAGACATCGCTTCGGTCTCCGATGCCGACACCAAACGGAAGACTTTGACCTATGGCTTTCATAGAACTGCCGAAAATCAGATAGCGCGCGTCGCTGGTGTCACCCTCGCTCATCTCCTCAAATGTTTTTGTCAGTCGGCGAGAACTCTCGGGTAGAAGAAAGAACACTCCGATGCCGGCGGTCAATGCAAGTGCCAATGCGATAAGACCGAGTCTCACCTCTTTTGCCTTAAAAATCAAGTGTATGATAACCATTCCCACCATGAGTACCAGACCTGCTATGCCGGCTCTTGAAAGCACCAGCACTATGTAAGCCATTATCACCGCAGCGATAATGCCCAGCGACCACAGCATCCACTTCTTCATCTCGTTGCGATAGTAAAACCATTCTGAATAAAGGAAACCTAAGACGAACAGCAGGTACATGGCCATATAGGAGTGGTGAACAGGATCGAAAGTACTGCTGAAGACTATTTTATGACTTGTGCAAAGGATATATACCAGTCGTATAAAAAACTTTACGACAAGACTGCCCGTCAACAGCCACACCAGCATACGCTGACGGTCACGGGTCAGGAATGCTGTGTCGCACATCAGACAGCACAACGGGAAAATCAGCAACGGCAGGCGGTGCATCAGCATCGTACCGGCCTCCTTCATATTGGCGGTATAAATCAGCGAAACCACCTGCAGCAAATAGAAGGCGACAAGCAGCCACAAGCTCCAACGGGCCCATTTCTGGAGACTAGGATTTCCAAATCTACGGGACACGACGGCGAGTACACATGAATTGACCACCAGCAGTCCCAACATCCATGTCGACAAGACCCAGCTGAAAGGCAACACCACAGCCGTCAGACCTAAAACAATAAAAAGTGATATCTCAAAGGGTTTCATTCCCTTGAAAAAAAGAGTCATCTTTTCTTTCATAATAATATAACTATCTCTGAGTATAATTATTGTATAGTCCGCCAACATCAAACAATAAAAAAGGACAAAACACGTTTTGAATAATCATGAAAACCTATTGCACTTGAACCAAGTTAGAGCAAAAAAATTCTTAGGACAGCATTTCCTCACCGACGAGACCATCGCCGAGCGCATCGCCAGCAGCCTAACAGGATCCACACCAAACCTGCTGGAGATAGGTCCCGGAATGGGCGTCTTGACTAAATATCTTGTCAATGACAAGCGGTACAGATTCAAAACCATAGAACTCGACAATGAGTCGGTAGAGTACCTGCATCAGCATTATAGTGACCTCGATGTCATCGAGGGCGACTTCCTGCGACTCGATCTCGGACAACTGTTCGATGGCGAGAAATTCTCAATCATCGGAAACTTCCCTTACAACATCTCGTCACAGATACTCTTCCGGGTTTTCGAACACCGCGACATGGTGCCCGAAGTGGTGGGCATGTTCCAGAAGGAAGTGGCCGAACGTATAGCCGAAGGACCGGGAAGCAAGACATATGGAATCCTAAGCGTTTTGCTCTCAGCCTTCTATGATATTGAATACCTCTTCACCGTTCATGAGCATGTCTTCAACCCGCCCCCTAAAGTCAAATCGGCTGTGATTCGTCTAACTCGCAACGGAGTTCAACGACTCGATTGCGATGAGAAACTCTTCGTCCAGGTTGTCAAGACCGGTTTCAACCAGCGACGTAAGACACTCCGCAACGCACTGAAACCGCTCAACATAGCACTAGATAACGTCCCCGAAGAGATCCTTGCCAAACGTGCCGAACAACTATCGGTGCAAGACTTTGTATTAATAACCAATCTGCTTGCACAACAACTTTAACCTTAACTTTAACCTTTATAAATGTCAATCATCGAATTCATAATCGTCGCCTTAGCCCTATCGTTCGAAGCGCTGATAATCATGCACGGCTGTGCATCGAAGAATCCTATTCCTCTCACCAAAGGCATTGGCGAGTCTTTCACCATAGCGATAATCAACGCCTTGCTCCTATCGGGAGGAATGCTTTTAGGCAACTTGCTGAGGTTCTCACCCGAAAACATCGACCCCAACGCCACATCTACCAACAGTCTGCTCTCCGATACAGACAATCTGGTATATCTGGGATTGCTGATACTCGTCGCACTTCGCCTTTTTTTTCGTAGTGGCAAGAAGAGCCGGCAGGTGCAGCCATACGACATCAGCCGTTACTCAACCACACTGTTGTTAAGTGTAGCCATAGGTATCAACACCCTTCTTGTTGGACTTGCATTAGGGTTTCGTATCAAACTGAGCGACAATATCTGGAGTGCGACAATTCCTTTGGTTGTAATCTTCACTGTGATGTCTTTCCTTGGCATCATGCTTGGACGCCAGCATAAAGAACTGCGAGCACGGCGCTACACACTCGTAGCTGTATTGTTCTTACTGGCTTTTGCACTCAAGGTAATGATCTGGAACTAATATCCATCGAACTATCATAAAAAACGGGGAAAAACCTTAACAGTCTTTCCCCGTTTGTTGTCTATAGAGAGAATCTCAATTGTTCTTGCGCTGGCAATCTTTGGGGGTAACACAGGTGCCCGAAGCACGGCAGACAAGGATTTTCTCCTCCAAAACATCAGCGGCACTGTCACTAATGTCGGGACGGGTCTTGATGACCTTGTAAGCCTCGAAACTCATCTTGCGGCTGGTGTTGCCGACATGGGTAATCTCACCATAAGCCTCAATGTAGTCTCCTGCATAAACGGGAGCTTTGAATTCAACCATATCATATGCACAGAACAGACCCTCATCACCGTCCTGGATGATGAGAAGTTCTGTTGCCACGTCACCAAAGAGATGCAACATATGAGCACCGTCTACGAGGTTCCCGCCATAATGGGCGTCTTTGGCGCTCATGCGAACACGGAGCATTGATTTTACTGCCATTTTATTAAGGGTTTTAAAGGTTTTAAGGGTTTTAAAGGGGTTAAAGGGGTTAAGGTGGTTAAAAGGACTGTGTTTTATACAGCTTTAGGATTCAGGTTATACTGTCAAGGTATTTAATATGCTTGTTTAACGTAGATGAGAGTATTCGACATTAATTCAGCAAATCATCGAATTGTATATCCGTACAATAATTCAACTCTTTACACAAATAAATCATACTACGTACTTCAGCACAACTGCCTTTGGCTATTTTAAGGAACTTAATGAACATTTGAGTCGAGTTATAATCACTCCCCTCAGCTATATTGTTCATTATTGAAACTGACGCTCTTTGAATCTGATCACGAAAACCATAATCTTTGACATCCTGCATCAGAGAATAGATGTAAAGCGTCAACTCTTTTGCCTTTTGCCACGACGCCAATTCCTCAAAATATGCCATAGTCTTAGCAAAAAGACCTTTCTAACCTTTTAATCCTTTTTAACCTTTTTATCTTTTTCAAACTTTTATGATAAAATCTACAAAAATTCCTGGGGTCTTGACATTTTCGGGAGCGATAGCACCTGTCTTGACGATCTCCTGCGGTTCGACAATGACCATGTCGGCTGCAGTAGCCATCATGGGGCAGAAGTTCTGCGAGGTGCCCTTGTATACAAGGTTACCCTCCTCATCGCAGATGTTGGCACCGATAATAGCCACGTCTGCGCGTACGGGTTTCTCAAGCAGATACTCTTTGCCGTCGACAGTGATTTTTTCCTTGCCATTTTCAACAATGGTTCCAAGACCAGTCTGAGTCAGGACTCCACCAAGACCTGCACCGGCGGCGCGGATCTGCTCAGCCAGAGTACCCTGAGGCTGGAGAGTGACATGAAGTTCACCAGAATTCATCTGGTCAATGGTATTGTTGTTAGTACCTATATGAGTGGCTATAAGGTTCTTTACCTGATGATTGGTGATCAGTTTGCCAACACCGACTTCGGGATAAGCAGTGTCATTGCAAATGATGGTGAGGTCTTTTACTCCTTTTTCCACCAAGGCGTCAATCAGGGCAATGGGATTGCCGACACCAAGAAAACCGCCTACCATAACGGTCATTCCGTCATGAATTTTTTCGGCAGCCTGCTGTACAGAAACAAATTTATTCATAATAATTTAATATTTGATATTTTACTTTCAATCCAAAATCGCACTGACAATCATTGCATTATCAGACAATACTGACAATTTGCATACATTGTCAAAACAACTGCAAAGTTATAAAAACTGACTGAAACCACAAAATTTATTTTAAATATAAAATATTTTTACTCATCTGCCGTTTTTTAAGTAATTTTGCAACGCGAAATATTTCATCATTTATGAAAAGAACGAGTCTCATTCCAATTTTTATACTCCTATTTTTCAACACCATCAATGCTCAGGACTACATCGTTCCCGAAGAGACCTGGTATCATACCGAAGTAATGGGAAGCAACTACCACGGCTATGTCTTCAACAAAGACTGGGAGGTGGATGTCATGGTTGAGAACCAGGACGGACGCTTCACTCCCGAGGACATCGACATCGCCCGGGCCGAGAAGTTGATGCAGAAAAAGTTAGCCTACCTCAACCGCAATCATGAGAACCAGGAAGGCATGTGTCCGATTATCGACGAGCATATTACCAAATACACACGCCAGTATGTAGGATTTACCGACATCCATGGTTTCAAGATTATCTGGATTAACGGTGTATGGGATGAGAAAATGAGCCGTCAACTCTCTCAAGACATTGTCCGCTCTACGGGAGGTTGCGGTCATTATTGGAGTGTGAAAGTCAATATCGACACTGAGAAAGTCTACGGCTTGGAGGTCAACGAGCCTGGCGACGTAAAATACATTCCGCGCAACAAGAAACCCGGTCCCCGTATCAGCAAGCCTCGTAATGACAGGAAAGTCCAGCGGATACGCAAGACTGGTATCATGCACAATCCCAGCGAGGTGACCTTCCAATAACATCCGGGCAAGTCTCCCGTATGTGACAAAAACGACCGACTACGATGCAGTTTCTTTTCTCTTTCACACAGTTCTTCGAGAAAGCGTTTCTAATCAAGTTCTTGAAGTTCTGCACTGTTGGTGTTTCCGGCACAGCCATCGACTTTGGTTTGACATGGCTTTGCAAAGAGATTTTCAAAATTCCCAAATTCATCGCCAACGCCATTGGTTTTGTCGTCGCCGCCACCAACAACTACATCCTTAACCGCATTTGGACATGGGGCAGCACTAACGACCAGATTGGTGTAGAATACACGAAATTCTTCGTCGTATCTCTCCTTGGACTTGGCATCAACACCTTGATTATTTATCTGTTGAACGAGAAATTGAAATGGAATTTCTACATCTCCAAAGTCATCGCCACGGGATTCGTGATGCTCTGGAACTTCTTTGCCAACAACTTCTTTACATTCAACGTATAGTCATCTGTCAACCATGAAAAGATTAATACTCTGCCTTATACTGTTCTCATTACAGTTCCTGACCTTGCACCTCTCCGCTCAGGAAGAACCCCTAAAGGTACGCCCCGACGCACTCCCGTGGGAGAAAGAGATTACTCCAAAAGCAATCTCGATGGCAACCTCCGTCGAGCAGATGGCTAACTGGGACAGATACCCGACCTACAATACATATCTGTCCATGATGGAACAATGGGCAACAGAGTTCCCCAACCTTTGTCATATCGACACCATCGGCACATCTGTGCAAGGACGACTGATTCTCAGCATGTATATAGAGCCGGAGACCGACGATGATCTTTACCGTCCGGAATTTTTCTACTCCTCAACCATGCACGGCGACGAAGTGACTGGATTTGTGATGATGCTCCGTCTTATCGACACCCTTCTGCACGGATATGGATTCAACCCACAATACACCAATCTTATCAACCGTCTACGTATAAGCATAAATCCTTTGAGCAATCCCGACGGCACCTATCACGGAGGCAACAACACCGTGAGTGGCGCATGGAGATATAATGCTAACTATGTCGACCTTAACCGCAACTACCCAGACCCCTTCGGCTCGACTCCTGACGACGATCAGCAGGTTGAGAACACTGCCATGATAAATTATGTCAGCAACCACAATTTCCGTGTCAGCGCCAATCTGCATGGCGGTGCCGAAGTGATGAACTACCCGTGGGACAGCTACAGGTCGTCACAGAACCCTCACCCCGACCGAGACTGGTGGATAGAGGTTTGCAAACGCTTTATCGACACGAGCCGGACCTACTCAAACTCTCATTTCCGCGACACCTACAACAGTGGATATACCGCAGGAGGCGATTGGTATGTGATTTCCAATGGTAGACAAGACTATATGAACTACTACCATAACTGCCGTGAGATGACTATGGAGATTTCATCCAACAAGACATTAAGCAGCAACCAACTGCCCGAATATTGGAGATTCCTGCAACACTCATTGGTCAATTACATTGAGGAGACACTTATCTTTGCCTCAGGCGATCCCTCGGCTATCAATCCCGCCACGGAAAGAGAATTCTCAGTCTACCCCAATCCTACAAGCGACAGGATCTTCCTAAATGTACCCCCCTCGAACGATATCACTATCTACGACATCCACGGAAAAAGCGTGTTGCATTTACAAAAGGGTACACAATGTATTGATATCCGACAACTCCCAAAAGGTATATATATACTTAAGTCAGGCGACACCACAACAAAAGTGGTAAAGCAATGAGGTACAAACACCTCTCCGTAGCCATCCCACTCTTGGCGGAACTTGAGAACCTGCCAAATCTTATCGCCTCGCTAGAGAGTCAGAGTTATCGCAACTTTGACGTATATCTCTGTGTCAACAACCCCAAATCATGGTCGGAGAGCGACGATGAGTCCGAACATGGTATGTATGAGAATAACATGGAGACACTGCGGCAACTTGACACCATGCGTGACTCCCTGAATTTCAATCTCACCATCATCAATTCACAATGGACGGGAAAACAGAAGGGTGTGGGCTACGCCCGAAAAACGCTATTCGACGCAATAGCCGAGACTCACGATGACAACGAACTTATTGTCAGTCTTGACGCCGACACCGACTTTGATGGTCATTATTTTGACGAGCTCATCAGTGTGTTCAATGCCACCCCCGACGCCTACGCACTTGCCGTACCCTACTACCATCCACTCTGTGGCGAAGAGGCCTTGGACCGTGCCATGTTGAGATATGAGATTTACATGCGCCATTATCTTATAAGTCTGTTGGAGATAGATAATCCCTACGCATTCACAGCACTTGGAAGCGCCATGGTCTTTCCACTGAAAGCATACCGTAGTGTAGGCGGCATCACTCCTTTGCAGGGAGGCGAAGACTTCTACCTTATGCAGAAATTCGCCAAGACAGGCAGAATCCTCCTGGATTTTAACGAGACAGTCAGACCACAGGGACGACCATCGCGACGGGTGCCTTTCGGAACAGGTCCGGCAATTGCCAAAGGAATGGGACTCCTTGATGAGTCTTATCCTCTATACCCTCACGAAGGGTTCAAGGCTGTCGCCGACACCTACGCATTGTTCCACCAGCTCTACGACGGAGATATAGAAACTCCTATGAGTTCATTCTTACGAAAACAACTTAAGAGCGACGACCTCTGGTCGCCTTTGCGCAAAAACTTCAAAACCCGCCCACATTTCGTCCATGCCTGCACCGAGCGTGTTGATGGACTCCGTATACTGCAATACCTCAAGACATTCCCAGTCCGCACCGCTGAAGAAGAATTGCAATTTTTCTGCCAAGTACATCATATCGATATACAGGGAGAATTCAACTTTGCAACTTCATCAGTATCGGTGATCAACAGTATTCGCAACCAATTGTTTGAGGTGGAAAAGTCTTTACGTCATAGTCACCAAGACAAGAACAACCACTAATAATCAACGTTTTAAAAAATACTTTTTATTATTCTATAATAAATGCGTAAATTTGCATCTTGATTATTTAAAAAGCAAAAAATAAAAAAAGATATTTTCCATGACACAGAACACACTTGATGCCACAACATTGGCAAACGTAAAAACATGGCTCGAAGGAGCTTATGATGAAGAGACCAAGAATGCCATCCGCAAGATGCAAGCGGAGAACCCCGAAGAGCTCAACGAGAGTTTCTATCGTAGTCTCGAGTTCGGCACTGGCGGACTTCGTGGCATTATGGGCGTCGGCACCAACCGCATGAACAGATATACTGTCGGCATGGCGACACAGGGACTTGCCAACTACGTAAAGAAATGCTTCCCTGGCGAAGACCTTAAGGCAGCCGTCTCGCACGACAGCCGTAACCATAGTCGCGAGTTTGCGGAAATCACCGCAAACGTACTTGCCGCCAACGGATTCACCGTCTACCTGTTCGACGACATGCGTCCCACTCCTGAACTTAGCTATGCTGTCCGCTATTTCCACTGCCAGACGGGAGTGATGCTCACCGCATCGCACAACCCAAAAGAGTACAACGGCTATAAAGCCTATTGGAATGACGGATGCCAGCTAGTGCCGCCCCACGACACCAGCGTCATCGACGAGGTTGATAAGATTAAGTCACTCAGCGACGTTCAGTGGACAGGTGGCGAGAACCGCATAATCACCATTGGCAGCGAAGTCGACGAGGCATTCATGAAGGAGATAGAGAAAAATGTCATACATCCCGAATGCATCAAGGCTCACCATGATATCAAGATAGTATACACACCTCTGCACGGCACGGGCATCAAGCTGATTCCGACAATGTTGGAAAGACTTGGCTTCACCAATGTCAACGTCGTCAAGGCTCAGGCCATTCCCGACGGCAACTTCCCGACGACCCCTTCTCCCAACCCCGAAGAGCATGCCGCCATGAAGATGGCCGTCGACCTTGCCAAGGAAATTGACGCCGACATCGTCTTTGCAAGCGACCCCGACGCAGACCGTGTAGGTGTTGCCGTCAAGAAACCCGACGGCGAATGGATGTTGCTCAACGGCAACCAAACCATGAGTGTCCTGATCTATTACCTTCTGAAAGAATGGAAAGAGAGCGGGAAACTTACCGGTAAAGAGTTTATCATCAAGACCATCGTCACCAGCGAACTGCCCGCCGAGATCGCCAAACGCGTAGGCGTGAAGGTTTATGATGTCCTGACAGGATTCAAATGGATTGGTGCCAAAATCCTTGAACTTGAGGGCAAAGAGACATTCATCGGCGGAGGTGAGGAGAGCTACGGCTATATGATTGGCGACTTTGTGCGTGACAAGGATGCCGTAGGAGCATGCTCCATGATTGCCGAGATAGCGGCATGGGCAAAAAACCAGGGCAAGACATTCTTCGACGTGCTCGTCGACCTCTACAAAGAGTATGGATTCTACAAAGAGGGTCTTCACAACGTGGTGCGCAAAGGAAAGAGTGGCGCCGAGGAAATCCAGCAGATGATGAAAGAATACCGTGAGAACCCGCCTAAGGAAATCGACGGTAGCAAGGTGGTCTGCATCAAGGACTACAAAAAACTGGAAAGCAAGGATATGATAACCGGTGCTACAGAAAAGATAGACCTTCCGTCAAGCAACGTCCTTCAGTTCTTCACCGCCGACGGCAACAAGGTGACGGTACGTCCCAGCGGCACCGAACCGAAGATCAAATTCTACTTCGGCGTGAAATCCGACCTGTGCAGCCACGAATGCTTCGACAAGACCAACACCGCTCTTGACAACAAGATCGAGGCCATCAAGAAATCTATGAATCTGGTATAGTGACGAGTAAATAATAATGTATAACAATGGGGAGTTAAAAGAAGTTACAGAAGTTTTTCGCTAAATAAAAATGTTTTCAGCGGTGCTCAAAGCCTGCAAGCAGGCAGAAAGGGAGTTAAAGGACAAATGTGCTATTGTCCCTTAACTTCTCTTTGCCGAAGGCTGCGAACACCATAAAAAATTAAATAAATACAGTGAGCAACTCCCCTTAACTCCATAAAATCTATTATTCCCAAAACAGCATCATGAGACACATCATAATCCTCATATCGCTCCTTATCGCGACAGTGTGGTCGGCGACCGCCAATCCCGTCGATCCCGCCACCGCCAAGAAAGTGGCGACAAATCTCCTACAATCAGCGGGGATGAAAAAGAGCGACATCTCGCTCGTCAACATCACTGAAGCCACAGGATTTAGCCACATGTATTTTTTCAGTGTTAATGGCGACAAGGGGTTTGTCGTTATTGCCGGGGACGACAATAGCGAACCTGTCATTGCCTTTTCTCTCGACAATCCTTTCCCTCAGGAAGAGATGCCTGCCCACGTGAAGGCATGGTTTGAGAATTATGATAAAGTTGTGGCTTACAACAGCACAACATCAAAATCTGGGAGCGCCACTAAAGAATGGCGCAGTCTTCTTGAAGGCAAATCCACTACCGGGTCTAAGGAGATTATCTCGCCACTGATAGCAACCCAGTGGGATCAGTCGCCGTACTACAACCAGCTCTGTCCTCTCGACAGCAGTTCTGGAATGCGACCACCATGCGGATGCACAGCCACAGCCACGGCGCAGATTATGAAGTATTTCCAGCACCCACAGACAGGATGGGGATCAGAATCTTATGTCCACAACATCTATGGCACTCAGCAGGCCGACTATGGTTCCACGACATACGACTGGAGCAATATGCCGACGAAACTCAATGCCAACAGCAGTACTGAGGCTGTCCATGCTGTCGCGGAACTGATATATCATATCGGAGTTGCTGTACACATGAGTTACGGCATGGGTGGCAGTGCCGGAAAGACTGCCAGCTACGGCTATGGCGGCGACCCCTCATCTGAGAACGCCTTCAAATACAATTTCAGATATAGTCCATACGTCTGGACCGCATTCCGCGACGACTATGGCGACGACGACTGGCACGACTTGATTCTTAACGAGATCACCAACGGACGCCCGGTACTCTATGCCGGCTACGACGAGATACAGTCCGGCCACGCTTTTGTCATTGACGGTTACAACACAGTGAACAAAGGCTTTCACATCAACTGGGGCTGGGGCGGTTCCTATGACGGCTATTTCAAAATCATCAAGCTGAACCCTGGTCCGCCAAACCAGAAATACAATTTCAACCTATTTGCCACCGCAACCATAGGTATTGAGCCCTATCCACAATTCGACCCGTCTTCGACAACCACAGTTACCGCAGTGGCCGAGCCTCGGTGGGGAGCGTCGAGTTGCGACTGTGCCGTCACTGGTTCTGGCACATACAATTTCGGTGACACCATCAAGATGACCGCCCGTGCACTCAACGAGCACACCCGCTTTGTACAATGGAGCGACGGATGCCGTTACAATCCCCGCATCACTGTCGCCACGGGCGGCGAACTCACTTTCACTGCCCAATTTGCGCCACTACATGTAGACACCATCGGATATTACACCACCAATGTCTCGATGAACCGTGCCATCAACGTACCATACGGTTTAGGACAGGATTCGGTATGGGGCATAAAAATCCCTCCCATGGCACTAAAGCCTCATCACGACCTTACCGCAGTGCGTTACATGGGACGCAAACCCGCCACACACACTCTTCAAATCTTTGCCGGCACAGACACCCCGGATGAAGAGCTCTATTCAGCCACATTCCTAGACACCCTTCCTTACGACTACACATGGTACACCCACACACTCCCCTCTCCTATTTCTGTGAATTGTAACAAGGCGCTCTGGATTGTACTGCGTTGCAACGAGATTGACACTCCCGCAGTCTTTTCTCTCTATGGTGGCAACCCTTACGGCATACTCTCGGGAGAGTCGCTGACACCTATGGACGATACATGGAAGTTCAGCTGGATGATTGACGCAATATTCGCCGGCGACGGCACGGGAGTCGACGCAGTTCCTTCGGATTATTCCGACATAAATCTTTTCCCGAACCCTGCCACAGACCAAGTGACTCTTAGTGGCCTCAAATCCAATGCTGTTGTTGAATTCGTAGATGTCAACGGCAGGGTGTGCAAGACTCTTACTTTATCCGCCGACGGTGGCAACGAGACAGTCATCAACACCAGCGACCTGAAATCTGGAGCATACTTGGTCCGTATCACCTCGGGCAACACCCATACTATCAAAAAGTTCCTGATAAAATAAAACGATGAGAAGTTATAAAAGGAAGTAATCGTGACCTGTGACCTGTGACCCGATCGTATTACAGGTCACAAGTCACAAAAAATGTATTGTCCCTTAACTTCCCTTAACTCCACTATAATCTTATCTTATATCTTCTAAAATAAAAATTTTGCCATTCCGCAAAAAAGACGTATTTTTGCAACTCCAAACCACGACAACAAAACAACTGGAATCCACTGAAAGAAAAACAACTACTGTGAAAAACAGTAAAAACATAAACGTCCGTATTCTTTTCTTGAACATCAAGAAAAGAGATGTTTTTTGTTGCCTCTAGAGACGTTTATTTATTAGGACGTCTCTCTTATGACACACGAAAATTCTCCGTGTGCCATTTTTATTATCTAAAGTCAGTTTGGAAATTTCAGAAACAATTATAATCTCAATTAAAAATCAAAATATTATGGAACTCCCATTTGCAGAAGCTTGGAAAATCAAGATGGTTGAACCCATCAAGAAATCCACCCGTGAACAACGCGAAAAATGGCTCCTCGAAGCCCACAACAACATCTTCATGCTCAAGAGCGACTATGTCTATATCGACCTGCTCACCGACAGCGGCACCGGTGCCATGAGCGACCGTC
>DBXB01000040.1:44358-44786 GCA_002309155.1 Bacteroidales bacterium UBA1223
ATGAAGGACACCATCACCGACATCACTGGTTTTGAGTATGTAATCCCCACTCATCAGGGTCGTGCTGCAGAAAATGTGCTGTTCAGCTACCTCGTGAAGCCCGGCATGATTATCCCTGGCAACGCTCATTTTGACACAACCAAGGGTCACATCGAGAGCCGCAAGGCTTTTGCCATCGACGTCACCGTACCCGAGGCTTACGATACTCAACTTGAGGTTCCCTTCAAGGGCAACGTCAGCATCGAGAAACTCGAGAAGGTGCTGAAAGAGAATCAGGGCAACGTGCCTTTCATGGTCCTCACCGTCACCAACAACACCGTCGGCGGACAGCCCGTCAGCATGCAGAATATCCGCGAGACCTGCGAACTCTGCCACAAATATGGTGTTCCTGTCAACATCGACAGTGCCCGCTTCATCGAGAACGCCTA
>DBXB01000040.1:44833-45069 GCA_002309155.1 Bacteroidales bacterium UBA1223
ATGTTCAGCTATGCCGACAGCATGACTATGAGCGCCAAGAAGGACGGTCTGGTCAACATGGGCGGTTTCATCGCCACTAACAAGAAAGACTGGTACGAGGGTGCCAAACTCTTCTGCATCCCCTTCGAAGGTTTCCTCACCTATGGCGGTATGAACGGTCGCGACATGGACGCTCTCGCCGAAGGTCTTAAGGAGAACATCGAGTTCGACATGGTCGAGACCCGCATCAAACAGGT
>DBXB01000041.1:0-140 GCA_002309155.1 Bacteroidales bacterium UBA1223
CAAGAAGAGGTCGACAAACTAGGATATACGAAAGCCAAGATACAAAGTGATGAATTCGACCTCCACCGTCCATACATTGACTCCGTTGTTCTCGTCTCACCATCTGGCAAACCGATGCGCCGTGAGCCCGACCTGATCGA
>DBXB01000041.1:224-14943 GCA_002309155.1 Bacteroidales bacterium UBA1223
GACCAGACCCGCGGATGGTTCTATACGCTTCATGCCATCGCCACCATGTGTTTCGACAGTGTGGCGTTCAAGAATGTCATCAGCAACGGTCTCGTCCTTGACAAGAACGGCAACAAGATGTCGAAACGACTGGGCAACGGCGTTGACCCCTTCGAGACTTTGAAGAAATACGGTCCCGATGCAACACGCTGGTATATGATTACCAACAGTCAGCCTTGGGACAACCTGAAGTTTGACGCCGAGGGCGTCGACGAGGTGCGCCGCAAACTCTTCGGCACGCTCTTCAATACCTACAGTTTCTTCGCACTCTATGCAAATCTAGATAATTTCGAATATAAAGAGGCTGACATCCCGTCAGACAGACGTCCCGAAATCGACCGTTGGATTCTCAGCGAGTTGAATACCCTGGTGAAGTCTGTCGACGAAGCTTATGCCGACTATGAGCCTACTCGTGCCGGCCGTGCCATCGGTGAATTTGTCGATGCCTATCTCAGCAACTGGTATGTGCGTCTCAGCCGTCGCCGTTTCTGGAAGGGCGAATACAGTGAGGATAAGATATCTGCTTACCAGACCCTCTATACCTGTCTGGAGACTCTCAGTCGTCTCATGTCACCTATCGCTCCCTTCTTCAGCGAGCGCCTCTTCCAGGATCTAAATGCCGTCACCCACCGCTCCAATGCCGAGTCGGTGCACCATGCGCCATTCCCCGAAGTCCATGAAGAACTCATCGTGAAATCGCTTGAGGAACGTACACAACTGGCTCAGAAGATATGCTCCATGGGTCTCTCTCTCCGCAAGAAGAGTAACTTACGTGTGCGCCAGCCGTTGGCTAAGATTGTGCTACCAGTGCACGATGACAATTTCAAAGTACAGGTTGAATGTGTCAAAGCTCTTATCTGCAGTGAGCTGAATGTGAAGGATGTGGAATTCCTCTCCGCCGACAACAATCTGTTAGTGAAGAGCATCAAGCCTAATTTCAAGACCTTGGGTCCACGTTATGGCAAGATTATGAAGTCCATTGCAGCAACGATTACTGCCTTCTCGCAGAGCCAGATTAACGACCTTGAGTCGGCGGGACGATGCGACCTCACCGTGGATGGCCAGCCTGTGGAGATTCTTATCAGCGACGTGGAGATTGCCACTCAAGACATCCCAGGATGGGTTGTTGCCAACGAAGGCAGTCTGACTGTCGCCCTTGACATCACACTTACCCCCGAGTTGGTCGAGGAAGGTATAGCCCGTGAACTTGTCAACCGTATTCAGAACATCCGCAAGGAGGGCTTTGATGTCACCGACCGCATCTCTGTCACCCTTGAGAATGGCGAATGGAAGTCGGCTGTTGAACATTATCGTGACTATATCTGCAATGAGACTCTCGCTGAACGTCTGGAGATGGTTGACTCTGTTGAGGGAGATAATGTCCAGACTGTTGAGTTCGTCGAAGGCAAACCTGTCAGAATCATCGTCAGCAAATATAACGCCTAAGGATAAGACGCATGAAACGCCTGGTATTCGCTTTGATTCTTTTGGCAGTGGCAACGTCCTATGCCCAGCAGCCCGAGCGGTTGCAGGGGCATGTCGCGGCACAGGAAGACCCTGTGAGTCCACTGACATTTGGATTGAAGATGGCCAAGGACGGCAAGGAATGCTACGAGATGCTCTACGCCTGTCATAAGGAGGCATGCGACTACCACCGACCTGTGTCTTATGCCGGAATCGACACCATCAGGCTTGAGATTCCTGACAAGGCAAAGACTATCCCTCTTCCTTATCATACCGACTTTGCGGGTGTCGTTATTCTGGTGAGAAACGATTCCGACAAGGATTTCACGCTGTTCACTATGCGTGGTGACCAATCCCCCAAGTCCATCGACATCCCCTGCGATCTTATCGACAATGGCGATTTCCGTTCGGTGTCTGAGTTTAGGGCCGGAGACTACCTGCTTGTCGTCAACGACCGCAATAAGTGGAGTTACCGCACAGGTTATGGTTATGATGTCTATCGGTCCGACCTGCTGTATGTCAGAGACGGTCACAGCTTGAACAGTCCGGTGACGACCTACTCCAATCCCGCCGCGGCTCCTGAATGCTGTTATATCCCCGTCAACACCGATCCCAAGGTTGTGGAGAATGTCAAGATATTCCGTGCCCGTGGTGAGAAGCACAAGACTTATTGTTTCCGCATAGAAAACCAGAACAATGTCACCTTGAGGAATATCTTCATCAAGACCCCCAAGGGGAAATTCATCGCTGACGCCGCAATAGGTCTCAGCAACTGTGCCAACTGCACCGTTCAGGATGTGACAATAGACTCTACTTACTCTGTCCCCGGACAGTATGGCTACGGCATAAGTATGAACAATGTGTGGAATACCACATTTGTCCGACTTAAAGCCGACGCCGCTTGGGGAGTGTTCGGAACCAACAATGTCAGCAAGACAACCCTCCGCGAATGCGATGTGAACAGGTTTGACATACACTGCTATGGACGTGACGCCCGTTTTGTGAACTGTATTTTCCGCAACAAGCAGACTCAGTTTTCATCGATGTATGGCGAGGTGGTGTTCGACAGCTGCCATTTCATCGACTGTATTCCCGTCAGAATACGTTCCTCATACAACGCATACACACCGTTTGATATCAAGATACGCCATTGCACATTCGATGCCACTCTCAAACATCATGCCCTGGTGAATGTCATGCTTCTCTCGACCGAGACGAACCCCAGGCCTGAGTTGGCGGCGAGATGCTGGCCGAATGTGTATATTGAGGATCTCGTCGTCAACCTTCCGTTCATGACACGCCGCCTTGAGATATTTGAACCCACAGGGACTCTCTCAGAGTGCAAGAAACCTGTCGATTATCTGCAGTATATAAATATAAACGGCCTCTGCACTTTCCGCAAAGGCCGTCCTGAATATTGCGATTTGTTTTACTCCAAACGTCGTTTTAAGACCAAGGAGAAGCTGCGTATTAACTACAAGGGTGTGAACCTCAGTGGTGGCAGGATGGTCAACCTTATTAACGACTGACGTTCACAGTTTCTCTTATTCATACACATCATGCACCTCCACCTCGTAGATGATGGTGGTGAAAGGCGGTATGTTGTCTGAGCCTCTGGCTCCGAATGCCAGTTCTGAGGGGAAATAGAAGCGGTAAGTGCTTCCTGCCTTCATCATGCAAAGTCCTTCATAGAGTCCAGGGAAGATGGACTCGTTAATCACGTGGGTGATGGGAGGTCTGTTGCCGTAGGTCTGGTCGATAATCTGACCGTTGGTGAAGAATCCTTTATAGTCGAAGACTGCCACAAGTCCGGGGCCACCTTGTTTGCCGGAACCTTCCTTAAGCACCTCGTAATAGAATCCTTTCTCGTGTTTCTTGACGTTCGGATTGTCTTTGATGAGGTTGGCGAAATAGGCGGCTTCACGTTCCTGAGTCTCTTTCAGTTTCGTGGATTCATCTTGGGCCTGTTTCATGTATGCCTCTTTCTCGAGTTCCATAAGCATGGTGATAGTCTGCTCTTTGGTGAACGGCTGCTCCTTGCTGTCAAGGGTTGTGCAGATTGCCTTGATGAGGATCTCACGGTTGATGTCGACCCCCAGTCCCGAAATATTCTGGGCTGCCGAGAATCCCAGGACCCAGCTGAGGCTGTCGTTCTTGTCGTTAAATGCCGGCGGTTCGTCGGTGCGGACCTTGATAGTATCCTTGTTCTGGCAGGCGGAGAATGAGAGTAATGCCATGACTGCGAGGACGAGTGTCCAACGATGATTCAATCTGAATGTAATTTTCATTTAGTAAAGATAAAAAGGTTTGAAAGGTTAAAAAGGTTAAAAAGGTGCACTTACAATCAGTCAGTTGTCTTCTTGCATCGTTATACCTTATTTTTTGATATGTTATTCTTTAATATTTTCTATTAACTGTGTTCTAATAATAATATTGTATACCTAAATTAAAAAAGTCTGCTTTCGAAATAAATTGTATGACTTTTCGTTATAGATTTAAACAATATATGTTATGAACGGCAATTTTAAATTTTACAATCCAACAAAACTCTATTTTGGTGAAGACTCGATGCAATATCTCTTGTCCGAGTTGAAGAACTATGGTCCCACGGTGATGCTCTCCTATGGTGGGGGCAGTATAAAACGTAACGGCATCTATGACGCTGTCGTCGCCACCTTGAAAGAGGCTGGAAAGACGGTGGTGGAGGATGCCGGTGTGATGCCCAACCCCACATACGAAAAGGTCCAGGAGGGTTGTCGCCTGGTGCGTGACAACCATGTTGACATAATTCTTGCCGTGGGCGGTGGATCCACGATAGACTACGCCAAGGCTGTTTCTGCATCAGCTTACTGTGAGGAGGAACCTTGGGAGAAGTACTGGGTGGGTCAGGAGTCTCCTTCATGTCCGACGGTCCCTGTAGGAGCTGTCCTTACCATGGTGGGCACTGGGAGTGAGATGAACGGTGGCAGTGTGATTACCAACCGTAAGGCAGGTTTCAAACTCGGCAAGGTCTTCGGGCCAGACCTGTACCCTCGCTTTGCCGTTCTTAATCCACGTTTCACCATGACGGTTCCGCAGTATCAGATGGTGGCGGGATTTTTCGACATCATGAGCCATCTTATGGAGCAGTACTTCGCCGGCACTGCCGACTGCACCACAGATTATATAAACGAAGGACTTATGCGTTCGCTGATCCACAGCAGCCGTATAGCCGCCAAGAACCCCCAGGACTACGAGGCTCGTGCCAACATCATGTGGACCGCAACCTGGGCGTTGAATACCCTTCTCAAATGTGGCAAGGGAGGAGACTGGGAGGTGCATCAAATAGGCCATGCCATAGGTCTGGTGACCGATGCCACTCATGGCATGACTCTCGCCAGCGTCTCGCTGCCTTATTACCGTCATGTGATGCACGACGGATTGCATCAGTTTGTACGCTTCGCCAAAAATGTGTGGGGCGTAAATCCTGAAGGGAAGAGCGACGAGCAGATGGCCACCGAGGGACTTGCCTGTCTTGAGGGTTGGATGAAGGAGATTGGCGTTGTGACGCACTCCAAAGAGTTGGGAGTCACCGAGGAGAACTTGCAGGCTATTACCGATGCCGTGCTTATCCTGCCGGTCGGCTACCGTACGCTGACACGCGACGAGGTGGTCTCCATCCTTAGGGAGAGCATGTAGGTTTAATAACCGAGTATTTTCAGCATTGATTTGTGGCTCTGCTCCTTGGCAAAGAGCTTGGTGGTGTAGTCGCCGTTCTCGTCTTTGTCAATGATGATATGTTTCGGAGCAGGGATTAGGCAATGCTGTATGCCACCGTATCCGCCTAGACTCTCCTGGTAGGCTCCTGTATGGAAGAATCCTATGTAGAGAGGCTCGTCTTTCTGCAACTTGGGAAGGAAGATGGCGTTGGCGTGACTGTCGGCATTGTAGTAGTCTTCGCTGTCGCAGGTGAGACCGCCGAGGAACACTCGTTGGTATTCACAGTCCCAATGGTTGATGGGGAGCATGATGAAACGCTGGTTGATGCCCCATGTGTCGGGGAGGGTGGTGATAAATGATGAGTCTATCATGTACCATAGCTCCTTGTCGTTCTGAAGCTTGCTGTCGAGGATGCTGTAAAGTGTAGCACCGCTCTCGCCGACGGTGAAGGAACCGAATTCAGTGAAGATGTTGGGCTCCGCGACACCACGATTGGTGCAAATGTTCTTGATTTGTGCCAAGATTTCCTCTGCCATGTACTCGTAATCATAGTTCGCTGTCAGCGAATTCTTTATAGGGAATCCTCCTCCGATGTTCAACGAATCGCACTCTGGACATATTTGCTTGAGGTCGCAGTAGACATTGACACATTTCGACAACTCGTTCCAGTAGTATGCTGTGTCGCGGATGCCCGTGTTGATGAAGAAGTGGAGCATCTTGAACTGGTACTTGGGGTTGTTTTTGATGGATTCCTCGTAGAACGACACGATGTCGTTGTAGCGTATTCCCAGACGTGAGGTGTAGAAGTCGAAACGGGGCTCCTCCTCAGAGGCGATGCGGATGCCTATCTTCATCGGCACCTCAGGGTCTTGGAGCGCTTCGTCAAGCATCGTGAGCTCGTGTTTGTTGTCAATGATGGGCACGATGTTGTGGAATCCGTCGTGGTAAAGGTCGGTAATGTTGTCAATATATTGCTGGCGTTTGAAGCCGTTGCTGACGATGAAAATGTTTTTATCTATAAGACCGTTGTTATAGAGTTCTTGGATAAGGTTGATATCGAACGCACTTGAGGTCTCGAGGTTGATGTCGTTCTTCAGCGCTTCCTCCATGACAAAGCTGAAGTGACTGCTCTTGGTGCAGTAGCAATAGTTGTAGGTGCCTTTGTAGTCGGTCTTGGCGATGGCTACGTTGAACAGACGTTTGGCGCGCTGTATCTGGGAACTTATCTTGGGAAGATAGGTGATCTTCAGCGGGGTGCCGTATTGTTTGATTACCTCCATCAGGGGGATGTCGTGGAAGTAGAGTTCGCCGTCTTCGGTACGGAATTCGTCCTGAGGGAATTCGAATGTCTGGTCAATCAGGTCAAAATATTTGTTTCTCATTTTTAATTAAGCGGTTGAATTAGTTTTGAAGATTTTTGCCAATCCGAGTGAGTTGGATTTGTTTTATTTGGGCGACAAAAGTACGATAAAAATCTATATTGAGGTCGTTTTAAGAGAAAAATATTTGTCCCTGTTTCTTTGAGTAGTTGATTTTCTATAATTGTTTATTTGTTTAATCGTTTGATAAATAATAAAATATTTATGTTTGAGATTCGGCGTGTCTTTTAATTTGTGGGTTTTCTTATTTCTCTTAATGGTGTGTAAAAAGAAAGCCATCCGAGTGTGTCGGATGGCTTTCGAGGGATTTGTTTGTGTAAATTCGATTGTTATCTCTTCACAATTTTGTGAACTGATGAAGAGTTGGATTCTTTGTCGAATATCTGAATCAGGTAGATGCCGTTAGGCAAGCTTGAGATGTCGATGGTCTGCTTTTCACTTGTCGATTCGATGTTCATCAACTCTTGTCCGGCAAGGTTGATGATGCGTATGCGACTAATGTCAGTGCCTTCGATGTTGAGCGAGTTGCTTGCCGGGTTGGGGTATACGACATTGGTGTTGTTGTCGATGTCGCTGACACCCAGGACGGCTCCCTCAACAGTGATGGTTGTTGAGGCTTCTGATGAGCAGGTTCCGTTGTAGCCTGTGACAGTGTAAGTGGTCGTCTCGGTGGGGTAGACGTCGATGATGGCAGTAGTCTCGCCACTGCTCCATTGGTATCTCTCAGCTCCTGTTGCGGTGAGACGTACCGATTCACCGTTGCGTATGGTGACGTCACCTCCGTTGATTGTAACGTTAGGTACTTCTGTAATATAAAGTGTAAGTATGTTGACCACGCCGTTCACGGTATCGGTGAATTGGTGATAGCCGTTGTTGAGGTTGTCAGTGTTGATGGCGGTACCGTTGAAGAGATATTCGCTGCCCTGGCATGTGCTGTCGAGGATGTAGACCATGTTGTCGCTGCTGAGTGGCAGGTGAATGTTGTCTACCCATGCGCAGTCGCTTCCGCCGGTGGCTGAATAGTCTTTCTCGTAGCTGAATTTGAAGGTGTGAGTGCCTTTAGGAATATAGTATGCACTGCGTGTCCATCCGTTGGCGGTGCCTGAGAGACTCTCCTGTTCAACTCCGTCGATAAAGAAGCGATAGAAGTCATAGCTGGTCTCGGATGATACCTTTTTATAGAAGGTAATGCTGTCGTTGATGGCTGACGTCCATGTTATGCTCAATGTAGAACTTTTGCTGTTGCCGAGATTGGTTTTAGAGCGGATGCAATAGGGACCTGCGAATGTACCGCTGTTGGTAATCTCCCAGGGGTAGTTGCCGTGCACCCAGTTGTAGTCGCCAAAGGTTCCGTCGTCGAATGTGATGACCTGGTTGGACTGCGACAGGATGATGTTCAGGGTGTCTTTATAAGAGACATAGCCATTGTTGATGACTTGGATGATGGGGATGATCCTGTTGTCGGGTATGGTTCCGTTGGCGGTGATGTTGTAGGTGTGGCTGAAACTCTGTCCCGCAGTTATATTGCTGATATTGTTTGTACTGTTCCCGATAGTGAGACAGGGGTCAAGGCAGATGAGCGATATTGTGCCATTCTGCAATGTGGCATGACCGTTGTTTCTGTTGGTGATGGTCAGTGTAGTGTTGTTTGAGGCCACGCTGCCATTGATGGTATGGCTCACATACTGTGGTTTGGGAGCGTTAATAGTGAAGGTGAAGTTGTTTTCTGACACGTCGTGAGTGGTGTTGCCCCAATATACGAAGGCTCTGATCTGTGTGGAGGTGAGGTCTTCGACGCTTCCCCAGATGTGTCCCGAGCAAACTGCGTTGAGGGTCATCTCCTGTCCTGCGGCGAGTCCGGTATTGAGATGGATAAATCCAGTGGAGTCGAGAAGGATGTGTTCGCTGTTGCTTTGGAACCTTAATGTGAGGTCGGCGGCGTTGTCGACACCTTGGTTGCGCAGTTTGATGTTGAAACTTATGTTGCCATCAGCATTCAGATTTCCGGCGGGGGTCATCTCGGTGACACTGACATATGGACCGTAGGTGATGATTGTGACAGGTTGGATGTAGGGCTTGTAGTTTTGGGCGGTGATCACCACTTCATGGCTTCCGACACTGCTGATGGGGTCGAAGGTGAGCGTGGCGGCTCCGTTGGCGTCGGCAAAAGCCGCTGTGAGAAGATGTCCGTTGTTGTCGTTGAAAGCAATATAGGCGTAAGGCACAGCCTGGATATTCATCGTGGTAGAGTTGAGAGTCAGCGTGCTGGGCACGTTGGGAGTCATAGTGGCGGCGCGTCCTTTGTTATAGGGCATCACCGAGGGGTCACCCATCAGGTGATATATCTGCCAGTAGTATTCCTTGCGACTCGAGGAGCTGCTCTCCACCGACATGTTGCCGGCATAGATCATGGCGCCGAGGGTGTAGAACCAGTTGGCGTATGCCTCGTTGTGTGTGTGGAACAGCTTGTCGTACATTCCGAGGTGCGAGGCTTCATAATTGGGGTTGCAGGTGTTGCTGATGTTGCTGCGGATACCCACCGACCAATAGAAGTCGTCGTCCCAATAAGTGGAGTTGCTGGCACCGATATAGGCTACGGCACCTGCGTTGTTGCCTTTGCGGAGCAGTGCCTCTCCTAAGCATTCGCTGACTTGGAAACTGTTGGTGAGACAGCAGTTGCCAATCATAACTATGGGTTTGTTGTTGTTGGTCATCGACGAGACATTGGAGGTGGTGAAGCTAGGAGTTCCCCAGCAGTCATCGTTGCCGTGCGCCGAATAGTTGACCCAGCCGCATCCGCTGTTGTACAGGTTGCGGAGAGCTGTCGCCGCGGCGCTTGAGTTGGAACTGCCGGTGACGGTGACGCCCGAGGGTGCGAAACTAGTGTTGTTCTTATAGTATACTACATTAGTGAATCCGTTGCTGGCGTTGACATAAGTCTTGGCAATGTAGTCCATGGTGGGGTCGGCATACTTATAAGCATAGTCGCTGGAATATCCTTGGTCTACGCCAGCTATCAGTGCGGCGGTGCTCAGATAAGAGTCATCGGGGAAGGTGTACTGCTCGTACATGAGGGTCTTGCTTATCTGAGGTGTCAGCTGGTTGAGATTCTGTGCCGAGAAGCGACCGTAATAGCAGTCAGGTATATAGTCGTTGCCAGTCCAGCAGCAGTAGCTGAGGTCGCTGTAGTGCGTCTCGCCATAGCTTGAGAGTTGGAAGGCGGGTACCTGAGCCACGTCGCCGACGAGCAGGACATAGGTTGGTGCCGGCTCGGTTGCGGTGGCGTTGTCATAGAGTCCCTTGAGGTAGTTCTTGATAGAGGTAGTCGTGGTACCTACATTGGCATCATCGGTGTAGACGAGGTCGACGATGAATCCTTTACGGCGTTTCCATGCGACGAAATCATCCAGCGCACCTTTGAAGGAGCTGTGAGCGACGATGGTCATGCGGATTGGAGCACTTGTGTGGTTGTCTTTTGCGCCAAGGGTGTTGATTATCTCCATACCACTGTTGAATGCGGGGCAGTCATAGAGGCTCTGCATCTTCTTGGTGGCGGCGACATCAGCGTTGGTCTGACGCACTGTCACGGTGATGCCCTTAACCACTATAAGCTGGTTGGTGGAGGGATTCCATTTCACGGGGTTAAAAATGATTCTGGCGATATTACGGTTGCGTGCTATTCCCAAACTCTCCAGGCGGATGGCTTCATCACCAAGGAAGTTGTTGCTGGCATAAGCGGCGGCATTCTTCACCAGTCTTGCGGGAGAGTTGTCGCTCTTACGTCGTGACGGTTGTTTTGGGAGTAGAGGTCTGTCTATGCCCAGCTCACGGCCGTCGATGGTGTCGACAGTGATGGATTCGACGGTGTAGGTAAGTCCGTCTCCAAGAGGTACTTCGATGAGTTTCACCAAACTCGGAAGCGCCGGCATACCAGCGGCATCCTGTGTGGTGTAGCCTTCGAGTGTGAAGGAGGTGAAATCATTGCCAAACAAATTGATGTCGGCGATTTCTGGTTGGGGGGTCTTGAAACTGATTGTCAGTTTCGAGTAATCACTCTGCTTTACTTGGTAGTTCTGTGCGGAGACCAAAGTTACAAAAGAGAGGATGACTCCTAAAAGAAACAGTTTTTTCATTGTTTATAGAATTTATTGTATTGTTTCGAAGTGTTATGTTGTCGGTTGACTATGTTGGGCGTTACACTCCTGCCAGATAGGGTCGGGAGGTGTAGGTGCTGATATGGTTATAGGTTCCAGTTTTACGGGATGGATGAATGATATGCTTCTTGCATGAAGAGATATGCCACCGTCGGGATTCGACCGTGGGGCTCCGTATTTAAGATCGCCTTTGATGGGACAGCCCATATTGGCAAGCTGGGCACGTATCTGGTGATGTCTGCCGGTCAGGAGGTCTATCTCTATCAGGTGATATCCGCCTTCGGTGACTCCTATCAGCCGGTAGTCGAGTTTTGCTAGTTTGGCTTGGTCAGTGCCTTCCTTTACAACAAAACTCTTGTTGCTCTTCTCGTTGCGCAGTAGCCAGTCTTCGAGATGACCCTGCTCTTGTCTGGGCGCTTCTTTGCAGAGAGCCCAGTAGGTCTTTTTCATCTCACGTTCTTTCACTTGCTCGTTCATGCGTGACAGCGCTTTGCTGGTCTTTGCGAAGAGCACTACACCACTCACCGGACGGTCGATGCGGTGTATCACGCCACAGAAGACGTTGCCCGGTTTGTTGTCCCGCTCTTTGATGAAAGCTTTGACAAGGTCGGAGAGTGGCGTGTCGCCGGTTTTGTCGCCCTGCACTATCTGGCCGCATATCTTGTTCACTGCCAGCAGGTGGTTGTCCTCGAATAATATTTGTCGGGCCATGTTCATACTGGCTGGCTTTCTTTTCTTAGTTTTGCTATGGGGGTGACGCCGTTGCGGACCACATCCTGCAATTCGACATCTATCTCGGTATCGAGAGGAAGGAAAAGGTCGACACGTGAGCCGAACTTGATGAATCCCATCTCTTGGTTCTGCTTCACTTGGTCGCCTTTATGGGCGTAGCATACTATTCTGCGTGCCATCACGCCGGCGACTTGACGCAGCAGAATCCTGTCGCCGTTGGCAAGTCGCATTCCCACACAGGCCCGCTCGTTGAGAATAGACGATTTGGGGTGGGATGCCACGAAATAGTTGCCTTTATGGTATTTCACATATTCTATCTCGCCGTCAATGGGATAGCGGTTGACATGCACGTCGGTGCCGTACATGAAGACACTCACCATCAGACATTCGCAGTTGAGGTATTCCTTCTCGAAGGTTTGCTCGATTGTGCAGATGGTGCCGTCGGCGGGAGCTATGAGGAGGTCTTTGTTTTCGGTGAAGATGCGTTTGGGTATGCGGAAGAAGGAGGTCAGCGCCAGCCAGAATCCGAACAACACTACGATGAGCAGGTAGTTGAAGAAGTTCAGCGGACGACTGAAAATCACCATCAGTGCCGTAATAGCGAGGCAGATGATAAAGGTGCTTATTAGCAGTCGGTATCCTTCTTTGTGAATGTACATCTTTGGTTAACTGTAAATTATTATTAGATAGGCTTCCACAAAAGGAACAGCCATAAGAATACTGTCGAAACGGTCGAGAACGCCACCGTGACCGGGCATAATGTTGCCGCTGTCCTTCACGCCACAGAAGCGTTTGAACATGGACTCTACCAGATCGCCGAGTGTTCCTATAACGCTACAGATAAGTCCGATGACAATCCAGTTCCACAATCCTAAAGCCTCGTAGTCAGGGTCGAAAAGGGGTGCGATGAAAACTGCCGCGACGATACAGAACAGTGCGCCACCTATGGTGCCTTCCCATGTCTTGTTGGGCGAGTGGCGCTCCCACATCTTGTGCTTTCCTAGCAGCATTCCAGTGAGGTAGGCGAAACTGTCGTTAACCCAGATGAAGATGAAGACCATCATCAGTAGACTATCTTGAGTCCATTGTAGTTCACACATCAAAGCCATAGGGAACATAACCCAAATGGATGGTAGCAGAGTGTATCCTGCCGTAGCAAACGGGTTTTCGTCGTCGCGCCACAGCTGGACAATGAAGACGCTGAGCCACACGGCGGCCAAAAATAGCATAAAACGACCAGTAAAGAATGCCTCTATGTAGAAGAAGCTTGTGTTGTTCAGATGAATTAAGAGGAAGGTGAGTATGCCGGCGATATACGACATCACCTTGTCGCACCTGATGCCTTTTATCTCAAGGTTATGCTGTATCTCAAATGTGCCGATAAGAGCTATGACGAAAAATACTGTGCTGAAAATAATGTTGCCAATTATTGACGCACGCCACCCGTCATCTCCGACGTAGTTCTCCAGCAGTCGACCGGCGTATATAGCACACACCACTATCGCCACATATACTGCTCCGCTTAATGTCCGTGTCAATAATTTCTTCATAACTCTACTCTGTTGGTTTAGGTGGCGTTTATTTTGTCTCGTCTTCTATCAGTATGAGATATAGTTTGTGCATCTCTTTCTTGTAGGAGTAACCTCCAGGGTTGGTGACCACAAGTTGGTCGGGGAAAGTGGGGTAGATGAGTCGTAGCCGTTCATGGGCGCTCTCCCAGTCGCTCACCACTTGCGACGTGAATGCTATCACTATGGTGGTCTCTGGCAGTGCCGGCAAGGTTCGTCCCAGACCAAGGTTTGAGGAGATGACTATGCTGCCCTGCCATGCAAGGAGAGCCTCGCAGAGTATGGTTCCTAATGGATATCTTTTGGTGGGTTCGCAGACGCAACGGTTGTCGATATTGAGATGACCGAGATAGTTGTAGAGGTTCTCGCTGGCGCATCCTATGACTATGTCATTGTGGCGATGTTGTATCTCCTCGATCCGGTTGCGGATGTCCGACTCGTTGAAACAGTAGAAGAGGGTGCCACCGGCTGTGATGAAGTTCTTGGCGAAGACCACGCTCAGGTCATCATCTCCAGGGTTGATGAAGGTGTGGCCAACTTTGGCGTGTATGTCGCAGTCGGAGATGGCATTTTTGTCAATCAATGCCATACGGATATCCTTGAGCACCTGCTCTTTCAACCTGTTGTCTTTCATGCCTGGTCAGTGTTGTCGGTTTGTTCTGTGACTTCGGTCGATAGGGTGTCGCCTGTCTGTTCAGTGCTATTGGTCGATGCAGTGTCACCATCCTGCTCGGACTCTTCTTTCTTGTCCCAGGGACGGGGTCCATATATCTGTTCCACGTCGTCGCGGAATATCACCTCACGTTCATACAGCACCTCCGCCAGTTTGTCCAGTTTGTCGCGGCTGGCAAGGATGATCTCTTTGGCGCGGCCGTAGGCTTCATCTATCAGTCGTTTCACTTCGGTGTCGATGTCTTCGTTGGTCTTCTCGCTGAAGGGCTTCGTGAAGTTCCATTCACTCTGACCTGTAGAGTCGTAGTAGCTGACATTGCCAACTTTGGGACTCATTCCGTAGTAGACCACCAGCGAGAATGCCATCTTGGTGGCGCGTTCAAGGTCGTTGAGCGCTCCTGTGGATATCTTTCCGAACACAATCTCCTCGGCGGCACGTCCGGCAACCAACGATGTCAGTTCGTCAAAAATCTGCTCATAAGTAGTGATTTGGCGTTCCTCGGGCAGGTACCATGCTGCGCCCAACGCTTTGCCACGGGGCACTATGGTTACCTTAACCAGCGGATTGCCCCAGCGTAGTTGCCAGCTGACGGAGGCGTGACCTGACTCGTGGTATGCTATGGTACGTTTCTCTTCAGGGGTGATGACTTTGGAACGCTTCTCAAGTCCGCCGATGATACGGTCGATAGCGTCGAGAAAGTCCTGCTTCTCGATGAGTTTCTTGTTCTTGCGAGCAGCGACAAGAGCTGCCTCATTGCATACGTTGGCGATATCGGCTCCGGAGAATCCGGGGGTCTGCTTGGATAGGAAATCCTTGTCGATGTCGGATGAGAGTTTGAGACCTTTCATGTGGACCTCGAAGATGGCCTTGCGCTCGTCTATGTCTGGCAGTTCAACATATATCTGTCGGTCGAAACGTCCGGCACGGAGCAGTGCTTTGTCGAGAATATCGGCACGGTTGGTCGCCGCCATGACAATGACGCCGTTGTTGGTGCCGAAACCGTCCATCTCG
>DBXB01000041.1:15014-44527 GCA_002309155.1 Bacteroidales bacterium UBA1223
TCAATCTCGTCGATGAAGATGATGCAGGGGGCTTTTTTCTTGGCTTCCTCAAAGAGGTCGCGGACTCGTGAGGCTCCGACGCCGACAAACATCTCGACGAAGTCGCTGCCCGACATTGAGAAGAAGGGCACATTGGCTTCGCCGGCAACAGCTTTGGCAAGGAGGGTTTTGCCGGTACCCGGAGGACCAACGAGAAGAACTCCCTTGGGAATCTTGCCTCCCAGAGCGGTGTAACGCTGGGGGTTCTTGAGAAAGTCAACCACTTCCATTACCTCTTCTTTGGCTCCCGCCAGTCCGGCGACATCCTTGAAAGTGACGTTGGTCGACGTCTTGCCGTCGTAAATCTTCGCCTTGGATTTTCCAACATTGAAGATTCCACCGCCACCGCCGCCACCCATCTGGCGGTTGGTGATGCGGCCCATGATGACGAAGAAGAAGATGAGCAATAACAGAGGTCCGAACCAGTAGGCTATCTTCTCCCATGTATGGTCGCTGGCGCGAGAGGTCAGTTCAATATGGTTCTCTCTCCTCAGTCGATTGATTTCCTCGTTGCTCAGTTCGCCTTTGGCGGTGGCGAGAGCTGCGGTGTCGCGTTCAAAATTCTGCTGCGCCACTTGGTCGAGATCGGTCTTGAACGATTCTACGTCGACAAATTTATAGGTGTAGTGTCCTGCCTTCTTGAGGTCTTTGACACCTTTAGACAAATCGTTGTAGGATGAGTCTTTCTGGAGTGCCTCCTCCTTGATGAATATCTCTGCATATTCACGGTCTACCACCACTATCTTCTCCTGGTCGCCACGACGCAGTATCTCGTCGAGCTTGGACCATTGTATCTCTTTGTTCGCTCCGCCGGTGTCGCCACCCAGCCACATGCTGCCAAGGAAGACGATGATGATGGCGTAGATCACATACATGAACCAGTCACTGCGGCGTTTCTTGCCGTTGTTGCCTCCTTTGTTGGACTGAGGGTTGTTGGGCCTCGTTTTATTATCGTTCTTATTGTCGCTCATTACTAGATTCTCATTTTTTCCCCCTCTAAGCTAGAGGGGGTGCCCGTACGGGCAGGTGTGTGTTATCTCAATTATTGATTTTCAATTCTTTCCCGTCTGCCCACAACTCTTCAAGTCTGTAGTGCTCACGTTTGTCTTTCAAGAAGATGTGGACAACGATGTCGAAGTAGTCCATCAGAATCCATTCGGCGTTGTTGTAGCCTTCCACCTTGTGGGGATTGTAGCCTGTGGCTTTCTTTATAGTCTCGAAGACGCCGTCGCTGATGGCGCTGACATGTGAGGGCACATTACCACTGCATATCACGAAGAATGCTGTGGGTGCTGACTGGATGCCACGGAGGTCGAGGATGACTATATCGACACCTTTCTTGTTCTCCATTCCTTGGGCGGCGAGTTTGGCAAGTATTTCGCTTTCAGTTATATTTTTTAATGTTTTGGGCATTAGAATAGGGTTGGTTCAAAAGTGCAAAATTAATAAATAATATTAATATAAAAATATAAAAATGGTTAAGGCGTCAGAATCATCCAATTCTTGACGCCTCTAGAAGTCTGCTGCCATCATCCTCTCTTAGGTCTACCCGTATGTAGCGGTCGGGTAGGAGAGGTCCTATCTTCTCGGTCCATTCTGTGAAACAGTAACGACCTGAGTAGAAATACTCCTCATAGCCTATGTCGTAGGCTTCGTCGAGCGTCTTCAATCGGTAGAAATCGAAGTGGTACACTGGCTCGCCCTGGGCGTCGGTATATTCGTTGACGATAGAAAAAGTTGGACTGCATACTATATCGCTGACTCCCAGTTGACTGCATATCTCTTTGATGAGTGTCGTCTTGCCTACCCCCATAGGTCCGAAGAATGCGAAAAAACAGTCATCGGGAAAGGCAGACAGCAGGCGCCCTGCCACTTGAGGCAGGGCGTCGATATTGGGAATCTCTATTTTTAGCTTGTCATTGTGCATGGTCGGTCACTTTTCTATCTTAGCCGGTCGGCGGCACGGACTTTTATCTCGTCTTTCTTGATGGCTCTCTGGGCAAGATAGAGGAGAATCAGGGTCACTATAGGCGTGATGGTTCCCGGAGTGAGCATGGAGACAGTGATTGTCTCTGTGGTGAAGTGCATCTGTTGCAATGCGTTGAGGTAGCCACCGCTTCCTCCGGTCCCGTTAATAGCCCAGAAGAAGAGCAGGAAGAGATATACTACGTTGAGCAACGCTCCGCAAGCCACCACTCTCATCTGCAGGATGCGGTTCTTGAAGAGGAAGATGCTCACAAGTGCTATGATGCCTACGATTATCGCAGTGACTGTGAGTACCCAGCGACCCTTGAGGTTTACAATATCCTGGCCGATATAGGTGATGTCTTCTATGCTATGACTGTCATTGGCGTAGACACTGCTTTTGTCAAGCAGCGACAGCTCTGAAGTCAGGGGGTCTGGTCCGATGAATCCGGGTAATGTGTAGCGGGCTATGGGGAATTGGAACATCAGTATGATACCCACCACCACGAGGACGAGGTAAAATGATTGAATTCTCTGAAGCATAATGATTTAAGATGTAATGTTGATGTGTTAGTTTTCAAGTTCGAAGGGGAAATCTTTGATTTTCTCGGCGTTGCGGTAATGCCATTTGCCTTTGACCACTCCGTTTTGCATTACAATGAATCCAGGATTGCTGCGCAACATGGTCTCGATGGCTTTCTCATCGCCGAAGTAATATTCAACATCCATGAGGTTGTTGCCGTAAAGGAACTGCAGGAGTTCGCTCTGCTCGGCACAAGAGATGACGGCAAAGCGTATGTCGCGGTCCAATGCCAGTTGTTTCATCTCTGCTATGGCATTCACACCCTTCTCGTTCACGTCGCCCACATGGTGTATGGTGCAGAGCAGCACGGGTCCGTCTACGGCGGCGATAAGGTCGAAGGTGAAGTCTTGTCCGTCAGCGTCCTGTACAAAGAAGCCGTCGGCATGAACCTCATAGGGGCTGATGCTCTCAGTGCCTACCCATTCCCATTTCTCACCCCACTCAGGGTCTTCCTCATAGCAGTCTATGAGCGATTTGGAGTCCATGGTAATGAATTCTCCAGTGGTTTTGTTTTTGTAGGTCACGTTGTTGGTCTCTTCAAGTCCTGCTTCAAGGTTGTCAATCATGGTGTTGCCCACCTTCCAGGGACGGAAGTCGATGACAGGTTCATTCTTAATGTTGTAGAGACCGAAGATTACCATGGCTGCTATTGCGGCGAGACTTACGAGTGTATCCTGCTCCAGCTTGTTGCGTCGGGGCCAGCGGCGTGTGAGGAAGATAAACACCGTCGGGATATCCAGCACTATGTTCTTCCAGAAGGTCTGCCAGTTGGTGAGCTTGATGGCGTCGCCGAAGCATCCGCAGTCGCTCACCTTGTTGGTGATGGCGTCATAGAGTGTCGTGAAGGTGAAGAAGGTCATCATGAGGAGCAGTATCCAAGCTCCCAGCTTACGGAATGATCCGGTAATCATGAGTATGCCCACGAGAAACTCGCAGGTTATCAGTGCCATCGACAGGAAGGGCGCCAAGGGGGTGAGTCCCTCGAAAGAGATGCCGGCGAAGTTCCATGCCGTCATATATTCTTCCACCTTGAAGGCTGTGCCGAGGGGGTCGACGCCTTTTACGAAGCTGGAGAAGATAAACACCAGTCCCACGAACCAGCGTGCGATGATGCGTAATGTTTTGGTTCCTGTATTCTCTTTAATCATAAATTGTATGGGTTGATTCCTGAATTATTTGTCTTTGGGTTTGTGAGGACTAGTCTTGCTGCTCCTCACTGTTGATTCTTATGAGGCAGAAGAGTGAGTAGTTGATGATGTCCATATAGCCACCCTCAACACCTTCCGAGATTAGCGTCTTGCCGTCGTTGTTCTCTATCTGTTTTATGCGACGCAGCTTCATCAGTATCAGGTCGGTCATCGAACTAATCCTCATCTGGCGCCAAGCCTCTCCGTAGTCGTGGTTCTTGTCGAGCATCAGACTTGCGGTGCGGTTTATATGACGGTCGTAGAGCTCCAAGGCTTGCTCAAGGGGTAATTCGTCCGGGTCGTTCTCTGTGAGTTCGAGTTGTATCAGTGCCATCACAGCATAGTTCACCATGGCTATATATTCGCCTCTGGTGCTGTCGCCAATGCGATTCTCTCCAGTTTCCTCGATGCTGCGTATTCTGTTGGCTTTGATGAATATCTGATCGGTGAGTGACGGCAGACGCAGTATACGCCACGATGTGCCGTAGTCGCGGGTTTTCTTCTCGAAGATGTCACGGCAACGCTTTATTTCTGTCTTGAATTCTTCTTCTGTGCGGGTCATAATAGTATTTTATTTGTTGCTTGTAACAATTATTAAACGCCTTCACCGTTATTTTATTGTTATGTCTGAAAATAATTCTTTCGATCCTTTCGTGATACGTTGCGGTGGTAGACTGCTCTCCTATGACCGTCCGGCAGTCATGGGCATACTCAACTGTACGCCCGACTCATTCTATGACGGTGGTCGATATCTTACTGATGCGCAGATTGTGGGACGTGCCGCCCAGATTATCAACGAAGGTGCAGATATCATCGACATCGGTGTGGTCTCTACACGCCCTGGCGCTGAACTTCTTCCAGTGGAGATAGAGGCTGAGCGACTCTCGTCGGTTGTCCGTCTCATCAGAAACTATTGGCACGACGTCGTCATCTCTGTCGACACCTGTTTTGCTCATTGTGCGAGAATGGCTGTGGAAAATGGCGCCGACATTGTCAATGACATCAGTGGAGGACTCTTCGACGACAAGATGTTCGACACTGTGGCGCAACTCGGTGTGCCTTATGTGCTGATGCACAACAGGGCAAAACCTAGTATCATGAGCGATGTCACTGAGTATGATGACCTCTTCCAACATGTCGTCAACTTCCTCTCCGAAAGAATCAACAGACTTCACCAACTCGGAGTCGCCGACATAATCATCGATCCTGGCTTCGGCTTTTCCAAGACCCTCGATCAAAATTACGAGCTGATGTCCCGTCTCGGTGACCTTCATCTTCTTTTCCCCCGTCAGCCGTTGCTCGTGGCTCTGTCTCGCAAGTCGATGATTTACAAGTTGCTCGATACTACTCCTGACAACGCTCTTGAAGGCACCGTGGCGCTCCATGCCGCCGCTCTACTGGATGGGGCACAGATGTTGCGTGTCCATGATGTCCGTGCGGCTGTGCAGACCGTCACCATTGTCCAGAAATTAATGAACGCATCAAAACAACACTCACTATGATTCCTCTAGTCAATGCTATTCAAATCCAAGGATTGCCGTCGGTAGGCATCACTGATGTCATCGATATACTGCTGGTCGCCATTCTTGCCTATCAGATTTACAAGGCTGTGCGTGGCACCAATGTGCTCCGTATCTTTTGGGCCGTGGTCATCATCTATATCCTGTGGCAGATATCTACACTTCTTGATATGAGGATGACTTCTACCATCTTGGGTGAGTTCATATCGTTGGGTATCATCCTGCTCATAATAGTGTTCCAGCCTGAGATCCGTCGCTTCCTGCTCATGGTGGGTACCAAGACCTCCCTTCGTGACGATACGTTCATCAAAAGATTGCGATTCTGGCGCAAGAGTGTCAGCGAGAAGAATTCCACTGTGGTCCTCGAGCCTTATATCCAGGCCTGTCTCCACATGTCGCAGAGTAAGACGGGAGCTTTGATTGTCTTTATCCGTCAGAATGAGGCTGACGAGATTATCCGCACTGGCGAGCGTATCGACGCTGTGGCGTCGTCAGCATTGCTCGAGACCCTATTCTTCAAGAATTCTCCTCTCCATGACGGAGCGGTGATGGTCAAGGGCAACACCGTCATCGCCGCCCGTTGCATCTTGCCGGTCTCTTCCAACGATAACATCGACCCCAACCTGGGCCTCCGTCACCGTTCGGCGATTGGCATCACCGAACAACTCGACGTTATCTCCGTCATCGTCTCCGAAGAGACTGGAGCCATATCCTATGCTGTAGGGGGACAGATATTCCATGACGTCACCCCCGCCCAGCTTCAGCGCTACCTTGAGGAGGCGCTATAGTCTAAAATAGTAGAATAATAAGGTAAAATGAGATTGAGTTAAAGTGGGAGTTAAGGGGAGTTAAGGGACAATAGCAGCGGCTGGCACCATTTGTCCTTTAACTCCCTTTAACTTCTATAACTTCTTTTAACTTCCCATTGTTTTACTTTATTTATTAATCGTTACTTATATGAGGCAGGCGTCAAGTTCGTGTTCTATCAGTTCTTTGTCAAGGTGCTGACCGATGAACACCAGTTTCTGCATGCGGTCGCCGTAGTAATCATCCCAGTCTCGACGTAGCTGGGCGTCACGCTCCAGGGCCACCTCAAGTTCGTCTTCGGGCATGGTGGCGAACCAACGTCCTACGTCACGGAGCTTCACCTGCTTGCCGGCCTGTTCAAAGATGTAGCAGACATCCTGCTCGTCTTCAAAATAGCATATTCCCTTGGTGCGGATTATCCCCTTGGGCCAGTGTGTACCCACGAAGTTGTCGAACAAATTAAGGTCGAAAGGTCTGCGGCGGAAATATACGTATGTGCCGATGCCATACTCTTCTGCTTCACCCTCATCATGGTCGTGGTGATGATGATGCTCATGTTCGTGTTCATGTTCGTGGTGATGCTCATGCTCATGTTCATGCTCATGCTCGTGGTGGTCTACATCGGCGCCGCTCTCCACCTCTCTTATCCATGTGGCGGATGTGGCGACCTTGTCAAAGTCGAACATGCCGGTGTTGAGTATCTTGTCAAAATCCACGTCGCCGTAGTTGCATTCAATGATTTCTGCCTGAGGTTGCAGGGTGCGGACAATCTCACGCACACGACCCAACTCTTGGGGTGTCACCTCCGCGGCTTTGTTGAGCAGGACGATGTTGCAGAACTCTATCTGCTGGATTACGAGATTCTCGATGTCGTCTTCGTCGATGCCGGGGCGTGTCAGAGCGAGACCGCTCTCAAACTCGTCACGCATCCTGAGTGTGTCGACTACGGTTACTATGCAGTCCAGACGTGGCACTACGTCAAAATCGTCCGACATTGAGGGTATGTAACTGATGGTCTGTGCTATGGGTTCGGGTTCGCAGATGCCGCTTGCCTCAATCACGATATAGTCGAACTTCCGCATATTCGAGATGTCGCGGAGTTGGTTTACGAGGTCTGACTTCAGCGTGCAGCAGATGCATCCATTCTGCAAGGCTACGAGACTGTCGTCCGACTGGTTCACTATGCCCCCTTGTTGAATGAGGGTGGCGTCGATGTTCACCTCGCCGATGTCATTGACTATGACGGCAAAACGGATGCCTCTATTATTAGTAAGTATGCGGTTGAGCAGTGTGGTCTTGCCGCTGCCAAGGTAGCCCGTCAGCAGCAGCACGGGTATTGTGTTGTTGTTCATATAGACTGTTTTTTTATCGCTAACCTAACGCCATGCAGATTCTATTATTGTGTGTCCGCGCAAAATGCATGGCAGTAGCCTATGCGGTCATTCTTATCTCTTTTTGAACTTGGTAATCATCTCTATGTCGTTGGGCTCAGGGTCGTCTGAGATGTAGGTGACCTTGAGGTAGGCGATGTCTTTCAGAAAGTCGATGCTCCCTACCTGTACCTTCACGATGTCTAGTCCTGTGCGTTGACGCAGGTCGGCGAGCAACTCCTCACGACGCTCGGGGACAATGAGGGCTATCTTCTCGTAGGTGATGATTTTCTGCGATTTGTGGTTGGACATCCCCGCCGCCTCAAGTATCCAGATTATGGCGATGAAGAGGATGTTTACGGCGATGAACGAGGCGTAACTCGTCGCCATGCCTGCGCCATTGATGATGCTAATAGCGATGAGTACGAAGAGGTAGGTCATCTCTCGTATTGGCAACTGCTCGGTACGGTAACGTATCATGCTGAAGATACCGAAGAGTCCAAGGGCTATGCCAACCTCAATCTTCATATTCTGCAGATTGTAGAGGATAAGGAATATCGCCGTGCTGAAAAGCAGATAGGTGAAGTAGTAATCACGCCGGCGACTCTTGCGATAATAGAAGAAATGGGTTATAAGCCAGCATACCAACAGGTTGATGCCGAAGAGAATAAGTAACCGCCAGAGACTTGGGGCATCGAAAACGGGAAGCCCGAGAAAGTCTATGGATTGTTCTTCGGCATTGCCGAAACGTGCGGCGATACTAGCGTCAAATTCTTCTGTCTGTAACATGGCGATTTAAATTGAAAATTGAAAGTTGAAAATTGAATTATCGTGTCCTGTGACCCGTGACCCGTGATCCGAGATTGTATCGTTTTACCGTTCACTGGTCACCGTTCACTGGTCACGACCTTATTAATATACAGTAATTTGGGTTTGAATCGGTTGTGTTTTGCTGAGGGGTCAGTGAGGGCGGTGCCGATGCAGTATTTGCTCATACGTCGTGGCAGGATGTGCATCTCGTGCAATGCCCGCTCAATGTCTGACTGTGGCGCTCCCACCTCATGCTTCACCTCAATCACCAACAGTCTGCTGATGTCGGCGTCTATGCCCGTTGCCCTGTTGTGGAATGTTATGTCGCTGTCTATGGTGACTCGCTCACTCATTCCTTTATCCACCAATGTGATTCGCTCAAAACGATTCTCCAGGCAGGGATGAAGGGAATTGGGAATTGAAAATTGAGAATTGAAAGAATAGGGGGTGTTCTGCTCGATGAAGTCTCTCACTTCGGGTATCTCGTCAGCGTGGTCGAACATGCTCACATCTATGGGTATCCGTACTTTGCTGGTCTTCTTTTTGTTGTCTTTGTTTTTGATCTCGAAAAAGGTGGTGTCTGTCGAACGGTAAGTGCGTACACGCAGTTTCTGGCGGTTGAGTTTTTTGTTGTGATGCATGGTGTACATCTCAAGGTCTGCAGTGTCGAAATAGAGCGTGCGGTAGGGGGCAAGGGCCTTGCCGTCAATGTGCTGAACATAATAGCTGTCGCTGATGCGTGACAGCAACTCCTCTAACCGAGCCGCCGAGGTCATGTATTTATGGTCTATGCGGTTCATCAGACGGACTGACTTCATGTCGTCGAGTCCGATAGATGACATTTGGTTCAGAATGCTCATTGCGTGCAACTTGTGCTGACTACTTGCGTTCTGCGAACAACGCTACTTGTACGAGTATTCAAACGTCTTGGTGCTCTCCAACTTTCCGTTGGGCTTGTAGTTATATTGTTTCTTGCGGGTTCCGTTGTTGTTGTATTCGAAATGCTTGATACGCACGGGTTTGTTTTTGCTGTCATAATCCACCTGCTCCTTGCATAGTGTCGAGTTCCCCTCATAGCTGTAGGTGGTACGCTTCTTCTGACCATAGGAGGCATATTCTATCTCCTCTATCTTTCTGCCCAGTTCGTCGTAGGTCACCATGTTGTCGAGATAGTGGGTCGTCGAACCAGCGCGGGTATTCCACTCCTTGACGACGAGGTTTTTCTTGCGTTCCCGCTTGTCAGGTTTGTTCTGCTGTGCCCATACAGTGCCCCCGATAAGACAGATTACTATTAAGATTAAGAGGCGTTTCTTCATTATGCTGGTATTTGGTGTGTAATATATCTTAAGGGGTGAAAAACATATAATTTACCCTTGCAAAATATAACGATATTAATCGTGAAGTATTTTGCAAAGATATGTTGTCGTTTTTGTTATTCCGGTCTTTTGTTGCCGCCAAAGATTTGGCAGATCCACTCTCTGTTGAGGCGTGCTATGTTCTGACGTTTTATCTGCTTGGGGCATTCGGCTTCGCAGGCGTAGGTGTTGGTGCAGCTGCCGAAGCCAAGTTCGTCCATTCTGCACACCATCTTCTTGACCCGCTCAGTGGCTTCGACCTGTCCTTGGGGCAGCAGTGCCAGATGACTTACCTTGGCTCCGACAAAGAGCATGGCGCTGGCGTTCTTGCATGCCGCCACACATGCTCCACAACCGATGCACTCGGCGGCATCCATAGCCATGTCCGCGAAACGCTTGGGTATGGGGATGGCGTTGGCATCGGGCACTCCGCCGGTGGTTACGCTGACATAGCCGCCGGCTTGGATTATCTTGTCGAATGCGCTGCGGTCTACCACGAGGTCGCGGATGACAGGGAAGGCTTTGGCACGCCAAGGCTCTATCCATATCTCGTCGCCGTCCTTGAATTTGCGCATGTGGAGCTGGCATGTGGTGACACCGTCGTCGTTGCCGTGGGGACGACCGTTGATGTAGAGTCCGCACATTCCGCAGATGCCTTCGCGACAGTCGTTGTCGAAACAGACTGGGTGGGCGATGTGGTCATTTATGAGCTGTTCATTGAGGATGTCGAGCATCTCAAGGAATGAGCAATCTGGCGATATGTCGCTGACTTTGTAAGTCTCAAAACTTCCTTTTGCCTTGGCGTTCTCCTGACGCCATATATGTAGGGTGAAATTCATTTCTGTTGATTATAAAGGTTATAAAGGTTTTAAGGGTTAGAAAGGTTATAAGGGTTTAAAGGGTTTTAGTGGTATGAAAGCAACCACTTTTTAACCTTTCAAGTGAAGCGACCCTTTTTAACCTTTTCAACTAATTTTTATAGTTTCTTGTGGCTATCTTGATATGCTCGTAGTTGAGCTCTTCTTTGTGAAGCGTCTCGGGTTTGCCGTGACCTTGATACTCCCATGCGGCGACATACATGAAGTTCTCGTCGTTGCGGAGTGTCTCACCATCCTCGGTCTGACTCTCGGTGCGGAAGTGGCCGCCACACGACTCTTTTCGATGCAATGCATCGGCGGTGATGAGGCGTGCCAGTTCGAAATAGTCGGCGAGACGCAGGGCTTTCTCCATCTCGGGATTGAAACTCTCTATATCTCCAGGTACCTGCACGTGCTGCCAGAATTCGTTCTCCAGTTCGTCAATCATTGTGGCGGCTTTAGTGAGGCTCTCCTCGTTGCGACTCATTCCGACATACTCCCACATTATCTTGCCTAAGGCTTTGTGGAAGTGATCCACGGTCTTGTCACCCTTGATGGCCATCAGTCGCTCCTCACGTTGACGCACGCTCTGTTCGGCTTCGTCGAATTCAGTAGTGTCGGTGGGGATATGACCCACGGTAATCTGGTCGGCGAGGTAATTCTGCAGGGTGTAGGGTAGGACGAAGTAGCCGTCGGCGAGTCCTTGCATCAATGCCGACGCTCCGAGGCGGTTGGCTCCATGGTCGCTGAAGTTGCATTCGCCGGCGGCGAAGAGGCCCGGGATGGTGGTCTGTAACTCGTAGTCGACCCAGAGTCCACCCATGGTGTAGTGAACGGCGGGATAAATCATCATCGGCGTCTCGTAAGGATTCTCGTCGGTGATTTTCTGGTACATCTGGAAGAGGTTGCCATATTTCTGCTCCACGACTTTGCGACCCAGACGCTGGATGGCGTCGGCGAAGTCGAGGAATACTGCCAGACCTGTGGGACCTACGCCGTAACCTGCGTCGCAACGCTCCTTGGCGGCACGGCTGGCGACATCGCGAGGCACCAGGTTGCCGAAGGCGGGGTAGCGGCGCTCAAGGTAGTAGTCGCGCTCCTTTTCGGGTATGTCGTTGGCTTTCTTCTTCCCAGCACGGATGGCTTCGGCATCCTCTTTCTTCTTTGGCACCCAGATACGGCCGTCGTTGCGCAGGCTCTCGCTCATCAAGGTGAGCTTCGACTGGTAGTCGCCGTGGACGGGGATGCAGGTGGGGTGTATCTGCACATAGCAGGGGTTGGCGAAAGCGGCGCCTTTGCGGTGGCATATCCATGCGGCACTGCCATTACTGTTCATGGCGTTAGTGCTGAGGAAGTATACGTTGCCGTAACCGCCGGTGGCAAGCACTACGGCATGGGCGGCGTAACGCTCCAGCTTACCAGTGACTAGGTTGCGGACGATGATGCCACGGGCACGACCATCGATGATTACCAACTCTTCCATCTCGCAACGATTGTGGAGACGTACACTGCCACGCTCTATCTCACGGCTCAGTGCGCCGTAGGCGCCGAGAAGCAGCTGCTGTCCCGTCTGGCCACGGGCATAGAAGGTGCGGCTGACCTGTGCGCCACCGAAGGAGCGGTTGTCGAGGAGTCCGCTGTAGTCGCGGGCAAAGGGCACACCCTGTGCCACGCACTGGTCGATGATGTCGCCACTGACCTCCGCAAGGCGGTAGACGTTGGCTTCGCGGGCACGGTAGTCGCCTCCCTTGATGGTGTCGCGGAACAGGCGCTCAATACTGTCGCCGTCGTTCTGATAGTTCTTGGCGGCGTTGATGCCTCCCTGTGCGGCGATGCTGTGGGCACGTCGTGGCGAGTCCTGTATGCAGAAGATGTCAACATTGAAGCCGAGCGCGCCCAAAGAGGCGGCTGCGGATGCTCCCGCCAGACCGGTGCCGACGACGATAATGTCGAGCTTGCGTTTGTTGGCGGGGTTGACAAGCTTCTGGTTTATCTTGTAATTGGTCCATTTTTCGGAGAGTGGACCTTCAGGTATCTTGGAGTCTAAATTCATTCGAATTGAGAATTGAAAATTGAGAATTGAAAATTACAAGCCGAAGAACACGCCTATCGGCACAATGGCAAAGCCGAGGCAGATGACCCAGCAGTAGATGATGCCGAGCACCTCTATGAGACGGCTGTATTTGTAGTGGTTCAGGCCAAAGGTCTGGAACGCCGACTCGAAGCCGTGACGTATGTGCAGTCCTACGAGGAAGAAGAAGACCAGATAGCACAGCACTATGTGCCAGACGCTGAATTTCTGATGTGCTATGGTGTAAAAGTCGGGCTCGAACTCCGCCTCGGGGAAGGCTTCCTGCAACACTGCCTTATCCTCGGCGCTGATCTGGCGAATCCACAGCATGTCATCGCTTGCCTTGCCGTCGTTGATAAGGTTAAGGAACACCATCTGAGCCTCCTCGCTGACTTCCAGAGTGGGGCTGTTGTTCATGAATTCCTCGGTTTTTACCATATAGGTGCCTTCGACGAAGTTGATCTTGACGAAGAAGAAGTCGTAGAAGTGGAACACAAGGCATAACAGCAACAGACTGCCGCTGACGATGGCCAGCTTGCTACCTTTGGCTGTCTTGGTGCGACTTGGTTTGTGATAACCCACCGGGCGGTTCCGTTTGTTCAAGAACCAGACCCACACGGCTAGAACCGCATGTAGGATAAAGCATGCGAACAGTATGATTTCGAAGATTTTCACGAAGTCGCTCCCCATGAAATGACAGAAGGCGCCGTAGGCCTTGCCACCATCGTGGAGCAGTATCAGCAGGTTGGCGCACATGTGGAACAGCAGGAACACCAACAGAAATGCACCAAACAGTCCTATCAGCAGTTTCTTTGTGATAGAACTGATTTTAATTAGTTTATGAGTATCCATCAAAGATTTGTTTTTTGTATTTTTCCGAATGCAAAAATAATCTTTTTTCCCGATACTTTAAACTTTTACCCAAATGTTTTTATATTTTAAAATAAAAAGTCACTGACAATAATAAGGCGTATCGATGTATGCGTCTTAATTATTGAAAAAGAATCGAAAAACCTCTTTAACCTTTAAACCTTAACCTTTAACCTTTACCAATGTCATCCTCCAAAGTCGTCGAACATGATGTTTTCACGTTGTACGCCGAGGTTGTCGAGCATGGCGACGACGGCTTTAGACATGGGACCGGGGCCACACATGTAGTATTCGATATCTTCAGGCGCGGGATGGTCTTTTAAGTAGGTCTCGTACATCACGTTGTGGACAAAGCCGGCGGTGTAGGGCACACCTGCTGCGTCGGCCGCAGGGTCGGGACGGTCGAGGGCAAGGTGGAAATGGAAGTTGGGGAAGTCTTTCTCCAAGTTGCGGAAATCGTCGAGATAGAAGACCTCATTCAAGGCTCGTGCACCGTAGAAATAGTGCATGGTGCCAGTGTGGTGCAATGTGCGTGTGAGATGCATTATCTGTGCACGCAACGGTGCCATGCCGGCACCTCCGCCAACCCAGATTCTCTCGGGGAATTGAAAATTGAGAGTTGAAAATTGAGAATCGATTGCTTCTGGTGATTTTTCAACATTCTTCACATGGAAGTCACCGTAAGGACCAGACATGATGACTTTGTCACCTGGCTTGAGGGAGAAGATATAGCTCGAGGCTATTCCCGGATTGACATTTTGGAAACCGCTGCGGTCGGCTGTGAGTGGTGGTGTGGCGATGCGGACGGTGAGCATGAAGACGTTGCCTTCGGCAGGGTAATTCGCCATAGAGTAGGCACGGACAGTGGGTTCGGTATTTGAGCAATGGAGTCCGAACATGTGGTTCTTCTCCCACGCCGGCAGGTATTGGTCGCCTATCAAGTTGCGGTCAAAATCGTTGTAATCAATCTCGAACTTGGGTATCTTAATCTGTGCGTAGCTTCCAGGGATGAAATCCATCTGCTCACCTTCGGGCAACTGAACCTTGAATTCCTTGATGAATGTCGCCACGTTGCGGTTGGAGACCACGGTGCATTCATATTCCTTAATGCTCAAGATGCTTGCAGGGATGGCAATATGCAGATCCTCCTTGACTTTGAGTTGGCATCCTAGTCGCCAGCCGTCACGAATCTCTTTACGTGTGAAGAAACCGACCTCCGTGGGCAGTATACTGCCACCACCTTTCAGAACCTGACAGCGACATTGGCCGCAGCTGCCTTTGCCTCCGCAAGCCGACGGCAGATGGATATGTTGCTCGGCGAGGGTGGAGATAAGACTGTTGCCAGTCGGCACTATAAGCTTCTGGTCGTCGTTTATAGTGATGGTGACGTCGCCCTGCGGCACCAGTTTGGCGCGCAAGACAAGTAACAGCACGACGAGGAGCAGTATTACGGTCAGGAAGACCGCCAAAGCGGATAGGATAGTGTGAGTCATAGTTTTATTCCCATAAACGACATAAAGGCTATACCCATAAGTCCGGTGATGATAAAGGTGATGCCCACGCCTTTAAGGGCAGGGGGGATGGCAGAATAGCGCAGCCGCTCACGGATGGCGGCGATGCCGACAATGGCAAGCAACCAGCCGATGCCACTGCCGAGGGCGAAGCAGGTGACTTCGCCGATGTTGGCGTAGCCACGCTGTTGCATGAAGAGAGAGCCACCGAGGACGGCGCAGTTGACGGCGATGAGAGGCAGGAAGATGCCAAGGGCGTTGTATAGTGCAGGGGAGTATTTCTCGATGACCATCTCGACTATCTGCACTATGGCGGCGATGACGGCGATGAAGAGGATTAGGCTGAGGAAACTGAGGTCGACACTGGCCAGCGACGGACTAATCCATGCCAACGCTCCTGGCGACAACAGGTATTTGTCGATAAGGTAGTTGACGGGTACTGTGATGAGAAGCACGAAGGTCACCGCCACGCCAAGACCCAGCGAGGTCTTGACCGTCTTAGACACTGCAAGATATGAACACATTCCCAGAAAGAATGCGAAAATCATATTGTCTATAAAAATCGACTTGACAAATATATTGAAATACTCCATTTTTTAAATTGAAAATTGAGAATTGAAATTTATTTCATTGCTATTCGCACAAATCTTTGTTGCGGCTACGCTGAATCCAGATGATGATGCCAACCAGTATCAACGCCATGGGTGCCATGATAATGAAGCCGTTGTTCTCGTAACCTATCTTGTAGAGTCCCAGTTTTTCCATCACGGGGTATCCCCAGAGGGTGCCACTGCCGAAAAGCTCACGGACGAATCCTAGTATGACTAGGATCACTCCATAGCCCAGTCCGTTGCCGATGCCGTCGAGAAGCGACTCCATTGGCTTGTGACTCATGGCGAAAGCCTCAAGGCGTCCCATTACGATGCAGTTGGTAATGATAAGTCCCACGTAGACCGACAGCTGTTTGCTGACATCATAGACGAAAGCCATAAGAATCTGGTTGACGAGGATGACGAGTGTCGACACCACAACGAGTTGCACGATGATTCGGATGCGTGGCGGTATGGTGTTGCGGAGCAGGGAGATGATGAGGTTGGCGAGGGCGACGACGACTGTGACAGATAACGCCATCACCACTGCCGGTTTCAGCTGTGCCGTCACCGCCAGACAGGAGCAGATGCCCAGCACCTGCACAGTGACAGGGTTGTTCTTGTTGAAGGGAAGTTTTATCAAGTCAAATATCTTCATCTGGAGACCTCCTTCCTTTCTTCTTTCGAGCAGGATAATTCTACGCGTCGATTGAGGTTTTCATATTCATTGAAAGCATCTTCAAGCATGGCGTTGACGCCGTTGCTCGTCATGGTGCCGCCACTTATGGCATCCACTTCGTAAGGACTGCTGGGATCGGCTTTTTTCTTGAGGACGATGGGTCGCACATCCATCTTCTTTCCAATGAATTGCTCGGCGAATTTGTCGGTGGCAATCTCGGCTCCAAGCCCCGGCGTCTCACCTTCGTGGTCGAATACAGCTCCTACAATGGTCATAGTGCTGTCGACGGCGAGATAGCCCCATATCGGTCCCCAAAGGCCGTTGCCTTTCAAGGGAATGATGAATCCGCAGTCGTATTGATAAAAGTCTATCTCGGCATGAGAGTTTCCGTTGGCATCGTAAACACCCTTTTCTTGAGTGAGGATATTCCTATCAAAGAGTTTGTCTGCATTATCCAGAGTCGCTTCTATTCCGATGGTCTTCAGAATCATCTGTTTGGTCTCGGCCTGCTGGTTGCGGGTCTGGCGTTCCTTGAGGAACATGGACACGGCCGACAGCAACAACGCTACAATCGCGGCGAGAGAGAGCGAGAATAGAATCATGTACTTGTTTGAGAATTGTTTCATCAGACATTCCTCCTTTCTGCCGTACTCCAGCGTTTCTTGCGATGGTTGATGTTCACCGCCACCACACAATGGTCGATGAGTGGTGCGAAGCAGTTCATCAGCAGTATGGCGAGCATCATCCCTTCCGGATAGGCGGGATTCAACACACGCAGCATCACAGCGAATGCGCCGATAAGGAAACCGTATATCCATTTGCCTTTGTTGGTCTGCGTCGCCGTGACGGGGTCGGTAGCCATAAAGACGCAACCGAAGGCGAAACCGCCCATCAGGTAATGGTAGTAGAATGGAATCTGCATATATTCGTTAGCTCCGATAGCATTGAATAGAAGTCCCATCGCACCGCCACCCAGTACCACACTGAGCATGATGCGCCAGCTTGCCACGCCTGTAATCAAGAGCAATACGGCTCCCATCAGGATAGCAATGACAGATGTTTCGCAGGTGCTGCCGGGAATGGTGCCGATTATTAGATCGTGAATTGAAAATTGACAATTGAAAATTGACAATTCTGTGTTGCTGGAGAGTATTCCCATGGGTGTGGCGCCGGCTATGGCGTCGGTGCCCCACAGGTCGGCGGCAATCCATACGCTGTCGCCCGACATGTGGCTGGGATAGCTGAAGAAGAGGAAGGCTCGTGCCACGAGTGCGGGGTTGAGGAAGTTGTAGCCACTGCCACCGAAGACCTCTTTGCCGATGACGACGGCGAAGGCTACCGCCAACGCCAGCTGCCAAAGGGGAACGGTGACGGGCACAATCATCGAGATTATCAGTCCGGTGGCTATAAAACCCTCACTGACCTCCTCATGCCTTATCTCGGCGAAAAGAAACTCGATGCCGAGTCCGACGATATAACTCACAGCGATGATGGGCAGCATGCGCAGGAATCCGAACACAAAGCATAACAGGTGGTCGATGAAAAACATCCCCCCCATCTTCACTCGCATAATGTCATCAGCCATATAGTGCTGGTAACCGATGTTCCACATGCCGAAAAGCAGAGCCGGCAACAGTGCGATGACTACAGTGATGATGGTACGTTTCAGGTCGACGGCGTCACGTATGTGACTGCCTCGGTAACCTCCGCCGACTTTGCCACCTGTCACGGTGTTGGGAGTGAAGGCAAAGGATTCGAAGGCTTCGAAAGTCGACGACAGTTTCTCGAACTTGCCACCCTTGCTGAACTTGGGTTTAAGATTGTCGAAAAAGAGACGCAGTTTCATGATCAGCCCTCCTTTCTTATTTTCTCCAGCCCTTCACGGATGATGGCCTGGATTTCGGTTTTCGAAGTGTCTGCGAACTCGCATAGTGCCAAGTCTTCGGGCTCCACCTCATAGATGCCGAGGTTCTCCATAAGTTCGATGTCGCCTACGATGCATGCCTTGATGAGTTGCATGGGGTAGATGTCCAGTGGAACGAGTTTCTCGAATTCGCCGGTGACGAACAGGGGTCTGTGACTTCCGTGTCTTCCGGTGTCGAAATCATAATTATGGATTTTCGGATTATGTTTTTTCGAACTGTCCATCAATCCCATAATACCGCTGAGGAATGTCCTCGAGAAACTGTATTTCTTAAAGTTGGGTCGCAACCAACCCATGAAGTCATAGTAGTCGCCCTCGGGAATGACGCAGACCTTGTCGCATCCCGCACAGAGATAATCGTCGTTGGTGACTGCGGTGCCACTGAGCACGTCGCCACAGATGATGCGTAGATGTCCCGTCTGTGATTTTTCGGCAACGAGATGTCCGTCGGTTATCTTGTTCACCTGTGCTCCTTCGATGACACGTAGGTACTGAGATTGGTCGACGCAAGGACCACAGATGGCTATGGTCCGTTCGGGGAGGTATTCGCCTGTGCGGAACAGGTGTCCGATTATCGCCACATCCTGGGCTCCTACAGTCCATACCGTCTCCCCTTTGTTGATAGGTGAGATGCAGGAAATATGTGTTCCAGGGAGTCCGGCAGGGTGGGGACCTTCAAAATAGTGAATTTCAGCGTTGACCGTTTCAGAAAGGAACGATGGACGGTCTTTCTTCTCCAAAGATAGATATACGTGGCCGGTGATGGCGTGCAGCACATCGATGCCCCGCTGAAAATCCTCTTTCCTGTCTTGGAGTATGAACTCGATGTCGACGGGCAGGGGAGAGCTGTCGAAAGTGGTCACGAAAACAGCCTTGGGTTGACTATCCTTGCGGGGGACGATACCGAAGGGACGTTGTCTCAGTCTGGTCCATAAGCCCGACGTGATAAGTTTTTGCCGTAAACTTAAGGCGTCGCTGTCAACTACTGCCGATGTTACATTGCACTTCTCGTTACTTCTGGCGATGACGACGGCAAGCAGGGCCCGTTTCTCTCCACGGACTATAGCTTTGACTGTTCCACTGACTGGCGACACAAAAGGTATGCCCTCGTTGTTTTTGTCCTCGAACAGCGGTGTGCCGGCATCCACGGTGTCCCCTTCTGATACCAGCAGGCGCGGAGTTACCCCTACATAGTCAGGAGGCCTTACGGCATAGTCGCCCTCAGGTGACAGTTCAGTGACGGTCTTCGTGGCGACCCCGGGGATGAGGATGTCGAGTCCTTTCTTTATTTTATGCTGGTTGCTTTGCATTATGAATATAGTAACCTTATATCTAATAACTCAAAAACAATCATTTTATTATGAGGTTCTGAGAGAATAGTTTTATAGTTGCTTTTTCAAAGAATCCAGGTCGAGAGGTTTGAGCATGTTCTCAGGCTTGAGAATCTCGTCAAGCTGTTCCTTGGTGAGCAAATTGTGCTCGAGTACCAGCTCATAGACTCCTCTGCCAGTCTCACTGGCTTCTTTGGCTATCTCGGTACTTTTCTTGTATCCTATTATCGGGTTGAGCATAGTCACTATGCCTATTGAGTGTTCCACAAGTTGGCGACAACGCTCCTCGTTGGCTTTGATACCATCTATGCAGAGGGTGCGTAGGGTGTCCAGTCCGTTGGTTAGCAGGTGGATGCTTTCAAACAGGGTATAGGCTATCACCGGTTCCATGACATTCAGTTCCAACTGTCCGTTGTCACTGGCGAAAGAGATGGTCATATCGTTACCAATCACTTTATAGCACACCTGATTCATAACCTCAGGTATGACGGGATTGACCTTGCCGGGCATGATGGATGAGCCTGGCTGTCGTTCAGGCAGGTGAATCTCGTTAAGACCGCACCGCGGACCGCTGGACAACAGACGCAGGTCGTTGCATATCTTGTTGATTTTTAAAGCGAGCCGTTTTAGTGCCGAACTGTATTGAATCATGCAACTCGTCGCACTGGTTGCCTCTATCAGGTTGTCTGCAAGATGGATGTTCCAACCTGTCACTTTGCATAGTGCCTTGATGCAGGCCTCGCTGTAGCCAGGCTTCGAGCAGATGCCTGTTCCGATGGCTGTGGCACCCATATTCACAGTGAGAAACTCACGGGCGGCGAGATTGAGGTTGTTGACTTCGCCTCGTAGGGAGGCGGCGAAGCCTCCAAATGTCTGCCCTAAGGTCATGGGCACGGCATCTTGAAGCTGAGTGCGTCCCATTTTTATCACATGGGCGAATTCTTCGGATTTGCGATGAAGAGATTTTATCATCTGTTCCAGATGAGGCAGGAAAGCCTCATGCTCGAGGAACATAGCCATGTGAATTGCACAGGGGTAGGCGTCGTTGGTCGACTGCGAGGCATTTACGACATCGTTTGGTGAGCAGTATTGGTATTCGCCACGCTTGTGTCCCATGCGTTCCAATGCCAAGTTGGCTATCACTTCGTTGGCTGCCATGTTGGTGCTGGTGCCGGCGCCTCCCTGAATCATATCGATGGGAAACTGGTCGTGGTGAAGTCCTTCAATAAGTTGGTCGCATGCCCAGATGATGGCTTCGCCCTGCTCAAAAGAGATAGTCCCCACTTCAACGTTGGCTATAGCGGCCGCTTTCTTGGTGAGTGCCATGCCACGGATGAGGTTGTGGTATTTGCTCAGCAACTGACCGCTGATGTTGAAATTCTCTATGGCACGTTCGGTCTGTATTCCGTAAAGGGCGTCTGCCGGGACGTTCTTTGCTCCAAGCAGGTCGATTTCGGTACGGTAATTATGTATATCTGACATTGTGAGAAAAAGTAAAATAATTAGGTAAAAGGAGATGAAATAATAGGGGGAGTTAAGAGAAATTAAATTGTTGATAAGTTGATATGGTTAAATGTATTGTCAATTCACCATTCACTATTCACCATTTCTTCTTCCCATTGATTTGCTTTATTTTTTAATCGTTACGAAAATGATTTTACTCTATGGCACCATCAACTGTTCCACAATATCCGAGGCTATCATTGATGCCTGCGATTTATATTGGGCGGCTTTGGTGCCAGCCAATGCATGGACTTCGACAGCGGTGGCGGCAAGTTGCTGGACACTCACCGCATCCATGCTGTGTTGTTTAGAATATGCCTGATACTGGGCAAGGATGCCAGCCACCACACCCGTCAAGACGTCGCCGCAACCCGCTGTCGCCATTCCTGGATTGCCTTTGTCTATCTTCATGGGTGACACTGAGGGTGCGTATACACAGCTGATGTGTCCTTTCTTTACTATCACAAGATTATGCATCTCCGCCATGCTTTGTGGTTCGGCGTCGCCGAAAAGACGGCGATACTCATTTACATGGGGAGAGATGACTGCACCTGAGGCGAGATGAAGTGCCTGAGGATGCGAGGCAAGAATGTTAAGAGCGTCGGCGTCCAACACTCGAGGCATTGAAGGAGGGACTGTTTCCAATAAAGCAAACAGTGCCCGGCAGGTCTGTTCATCAGTACCTATGGCAGGTCCCACGGCCAAGGCGTCGTATCGGTCAAGGTTGGCGGGCAGAGTCGTGAAACGACAGTCGTCATCGTCGAAAGAGACCATGGCTTCAGGAAGTGCCGTCTGTATGATATCGACTCCGCGACGAGGCACATGGACTGTGACAAGTCCGACGCCAGACCGCAGGCAGGCTTTTGCGGCAAGCACTGCGGCACCCATCTTTCCGTAGCTGCCCGCCACAAGGAGGACATGGCCGTAGTCCCATTTGGCACTTTTGGGGTCGCGGTTCGTCAAAAAAGGTAAGTTGACAGATAGGTTGGACATAAATACAAGTTGCTGGGATAAAAAATGGCAACGTGCAGTCGCACGTTGCCATTTGATAATCTATATAAAAGATTAGTTTTCAGGTTTGAGGGTACCCACTGAGTAGTGGTTGAGTTTCAGATAAGTCTTTGCAAGACGTTTGATGTCGCTCAAGGTCAGGCTGTTGACGATGGCTTCGTAATCGGTGATAAGGTCGTTGCGGTTCTCTTTGTAGAGATAAGCGCCGGCGATCTGACTGAGCCAGAAACCGTTTTCCTGAACACGGGTCTCACGGTCTTTAATCATCTGCAGTTTCACCTTGTGGAGAGTCTCCTTGTCGCATCCTCTCTTGACAAAGTCCTTGACGAGGTCGATGGCGGCCTTCTCGACGACTTCACATTTTTCGGGAGCGCACTGGAGCAGGAACAGCCAGCTGACTTTGCCGTCAAAATCAATGTCGTAGCTGACATTTGACATAGGACTATAAGTGTCGCCCATCTTCTCGCGGATTACTTCAGTGGTGCGGATCTGCAGAGCCTCGCCGAGAGCGTCGACAGCTACACGGTCAACGAAACTTCCCTTGAATCCCTCGGTTTGTCCGATGATGAAGACCATACCTTGTTTGTCGGTACCGGCATAAGTGAGACTGTGGTTGACTCCGGCAGCCAGTTTGGGACTGCGGTCTAACTTAGGCTCATTGTGCTGCTTTCCATTGGTGGGCAGGATGTTGAGATAGTTGGCGATAGTGGCGATATTCTCGTCGCTGATATTACCAACGAAGATAAAGAGCTGGTCGCTGGCGTCGTTGAAACGTTCTCCGTAAATCTGATAAACACGCTCGAAATCTATGCCGTCGATATCCTTCTCAGTAGGCAGGACTACCAGACGGGGATTGTGGTTATATGCCATGCCGTAGAAATCTTTGACGAATTTGGACTGCGGGTTGTTGGCGGCCATACGGGACTGTGTCTTCATGGCCTCGATATTGCGGTCGAAAGCCTCTTTGTCTTTGCGGGGAGCCTCATAGTAGAGATCGATAAGCTGGAGGACTGTCTCGAGATCCTTGGGCGAGCACATGCCAGAGAATCCCTGACCGTTGCCACTGATGTAAGGACTGATGCTGATGGTTTTGCCCTGAAGTTTCTTGCTGAGCTGAGTGCCACTGAAATTAGCGATACCTGCATCATCCACAAGGTCTGCAGTCAAGGAGACCATATATGCTTCGTTGTCGTTGTAGAGGTTGGCGCCACCGCCAGTGGTGATACTGCGGATCTGGATCTCATCATCCTTGTAGTTGGTTTTCTTGACTATGAAACGCACGCCGTTGGGGACCACATATTCGGTATAACCCATAACGTTGTTCTGGCTTAGGACGACAGGAGAGCATTTCTTGACCTCTTTGGTGAAGAGTTCCTCTTCCTTGTAGTTGTCAACCCAAGGTTCGGTGGTAACATTCTTGTTGTCGTTGACAACCTTGAGAATCTCATCTTTAGTGGGAACCTTGTAGCCTTCTTTCTCGGGAGCGATAAGGATATAGATAAAGTTTTCCTCAGTAATCCAGTCTTTGACTACGTTGTTGACCTCAGTGAGGGTGATTTCGGGGACAAATTCACGGGCGTAGGTGTCTTCCTGACGGATGCCGGGGATGACTTCGCCATTAAGGAAATTGTTTGTATACTCTTGTGCAAAGCTGTTGCTCTGGGTTTTGTTGAGCTCCTTGGCGCTCTTGCGGTAACTTTCGAGCATGCTTTCCTTGGCACGGTCGAGCTCGGTCTGGACGAAACCGTGCTCATCAACACGCTTCATCTCCTTCAGCAACATTGCGGTAGCCTCTTCGATGCGGTTGTCCTTAGGCTGGGCAGAGAGCATAAAGGCGTCGGTGTGCTTGCCGATGAAGCCACCATATCCACCGCCGGCACTGAGGAAGGGTGCCGAAGCCTTCTCAGCCATGTCGTCGAAACGGGAGCTGATCATCATAGTTGCCAGGTTGCGCACCAACTGTTGACGGTAGTCACCAACTGTTCCCTGAGGAGCCTTGGCGTGCTTCCACATCATCTCGATTTCGGCAGACGGAGCTTCCTTGTCGGTTGCGATAGCAACGAGAGGCTCTTTGTTGCCGGGGACTTCATAGTCGGGACGCGGCTTAGGATTGGCGGGCATCACGTTGTCGGTGAAATACTCCTTGACCTTGGCCTCCATCTTGTCTACATCAAAGTCGCCAACAATGATGACAGCCTGCAGGTCGGGACGGTACCAATCCTGATAGAAACGCATGATGACAGGGCGCTGGAAGTTCATAATGACGCTCTCGAGTCCGATAGGAATACGGTCAGCATAGCGGGAACCTTTGAGGAGGATAGGCCAGTACTGTTTTTGCAGGCGGTCCTGAGCACCAAGATGTCCACGCCATTCCTCACGGATGACGCCACGCTCGGCGTCGATTTCTTGAGGATCCATCAAAAGTTTGGAAGCCCATCCGTCAAGAATCTTCATACCCATCTCAATCATCTCGTCATCGTTAGGCATATTGACATAGTAGACAGTCTCGTCAAAACTGGTCCAGGCATTGATATGGCCACCGAACTGGACACCTTTTGCCTGAAGTTTGCTGATAAGTTCGTTATGAGGATAGTACTCAGTACCATTGAAGGCCATATGCTCGGTGAAGTGAGCAAGACCCTGCTGGTCGTCGTCTTCCATAACGGATCCGGCATTGACTGCCAGACGGAACTGGATACGTCCTTCGGGCTTCTTGTTGGAACGGATGTAATAGGTCAGACCGTTGTCGAGTTTGCCGATACGGACTTTCTTGTCTACGGGGACCTTCTCTGTGAGGTCGCTCTTTTTCTCCTTCTTGCCACCGAGATTACCGAACTGTGCAAAAGACATTCCGGCAGTAGCGAACAGGAAAAGGATGAAAATAAAAAGTTGTTTTTTCATTGATAATATTGATTTAAAATTGTTTATTTTGATAATTACATTCTATGGGAGAATGCAAAGATAATAAAAAATAATAAAAAATAATAAAATGTTCAACAGTTGTTTAGAAACGATTAAAAATAAAGTATAACAATGGGAAGAAGAAATGGTGAATTGTGAATTGTGAATTGACAAAACAATTAACCATATCAACTTATCTGGTTGGCCCCGCGAGCTTGATGAGCGAACATATCAACAATTTAAACTCCCCTTAACTCCCACCTTAAATCCATTATAATTTATACTTTGCTTAGAAATGAATAAAAAAGCCCGGCGAAGTGCCGGGCTTTTTTATTTATTGGTGTCGAGATGTGTTATCTCTTGACAACTTTCTTGAGAGTGAATCCGTTGTCGGTGATGATGCGGACCATGTAGACGCCATTGGCTACATCGCTCAGGTCGACAAGACCAGCCTGGTTGGTTCTCTTAACGGTGCGACCGTTGAGGTCAAGAACCTCGATGCTGCGGATGCCTTCACCGTCGACAGTGATATTGCCGGTGGTGGGGTTCGGGTAGAGATTTACTGCGGTCTCTTCGGTTCCACGGATACCGACGAGGTCGTCGGAGTTGCCAACAAAGATGTCGTCAAGCTGAAGAACGAACTTGTCGGTGACATTGTAGTGACGGAAACCGATATAGACGGTCTGACCTGCGTATTCGGAGAGAGAGATGATGTTTCTGATCCATTCGCCAGTGGCGTAACCTTGGTAGATAGGATCGGCCTGTGTGACTGAGGGTGATGTGGTTACATATACAGCGTAATACTCGTCTGCATAGTCCTCATCCATACCTTTCTCGAACCAAGCGAGTACGAAGTCACCGTCGGCAGGAATCTGCATGGCAGGGGTGAACACCCAGTTGTCGGGGTTCAGAGCGCCCAAACCGTTGATATAAGAGTTGGAAGACAGGTATGAGTAGCTGTTGTTGTGACCGTAAGGATCGTTATTGGTAGTAGGCAGATTCCAACCATATCCATCGCCGTCGGCGTCAATGGTTGTCCAGCAGTCAAAGTTACTACCTTCAAAGTCCTCGGTGAAGGGGAAGCTGGTGATAGGATCGCAGCTGATGACATTGATCGTTGCCGTCTCAGTTGCGCTGCCAGCGGCATTGGTGGCGGTAACGCTGATAGTATAGGTTCCGGGGTTGTTCCAGACTACGTCAACCGACTGGGTGGTGGCGGTAGAGGGGGTTCCTCCCTGGATATTCCAGCTATAGCTGTCGATATTGTCGCCAACAGCGGTGATGGTGACGGTGTTGCCAGCAATGGCCTTTGCAGGAGCGGAGATGGCTACTGAGGGAGCCAACATTCCGCGGACTTCTACTTGCTCGAGGACAAGAACGTACATATCTTCGCAATCGTGGTGACGGAAGGCGATGTGAACGGTCTGACCAGCGTAGTTGCTCAGGTTGAGAGTATGCTCTACATAATTGCTGCTGGAAAGAGTCTCGGTGAAGGCTGCGGTGGTGAAGTCGGACGCAGTGTTGCCTGTAGAGACATAGACAGAGTAATGCTCGGCGGGATAGTTATTATCACCAGCATAGAGTTTGAAGTAAAGCTCGTAGTTGCCGTTGGCGGGCAGTGTGATGGCGGGAGAAACGAGATAGTCATCGGGTTCAATAGCTTCATCGGATTCGTTGTCATACGAATAGTTTACAGCGCCATAGTTGGGCATGATGCTCCAGGTGAAGCCGTCGCTATTGGCGTCGATGGCGTTCCAGCATCTCAGAGAGTTCATCTGGTTGAAGTTGACGGTGTAGGGGAGGTCGGTGACGGTGGTGCATTCGAATACCTCTACAGAGAGTGTGTCATACACTGTTCCCACAGCGTTGGAAGCTACGAGGATAACATTGTGGTTGCCTGCTGTTGACCAGCTTGTGCTGGCGGTCTCGCCTGTGGCGGAAGCAGGAGTGCCTCCCTCGAAAGTCCAAGCAAAAGTGACGCCCTCGGTAATCGAGGAGGCGGTGAAGGTGACGTTGGTGTTGACTGTAGCCTCAGTAGGACCGCTTATTGCTACACCTTCAGGAAGTTCGGCACCTCCGATGCGGATGTCGTCGATGTAGAGATAGAACTGGTCGGTGCTGCGATAGCGGAAAGCGACGTTGATGGTCTGGCCTGCATAAGCGGCGAGGCTGACCATGCGTTTCTTATAGGTGGCAACGCTGTCGGTGTCGCTGAACACCATGGTGAATGAGGAGAGTGAGGAAGATCCGGTAGTGGAGATGAGAACTTCGTAGGTCTCAGGATAGGCGGCGCTGCGGATGTTTGCCCACCAGCTGAGGTTGATGTCGCTGGCATTCGAGGGGATAGCGATGGCGGGTGAGATAGCCCAGTTGTCTTCCTGAGTGCTGCTGTATCTGTTATAGAGGACATGAGTGCCGCCATGTGCGTAACTGGATAATTCATCTATAACCCAGTTGTTGGCATCGTCATCGTTGTCGATGAGCTGCCAGCATGAGGTGACGCCTTCGAATCCTTCAGTCCAGGGCAGGTCGGTGATTGTGGAGCAGTCGATAACGTTGACATCAAGAGTGTCGTAGGTGGTTCCCACGGTATTGGTGGCTGCTACGATGACCTGCTTTGCACCCGGGGTGTTCCATGTCACCTGAGCTACATTGTCGTTGGTGGTGGCATTGTCAGCACCCGGAGTGTACCATACATAGCTGTCGGAGTTGGTGCTATTGGCGGTATAGGTTGCCGTAACTCCAGCAAGAACATCGGTGGGTCCGGAGATGGAGACAATAGGAGGCTGTACGGTATAGGTGTCGCTGATGGCACGGATCATCCAAGTGTAGTCAAGGCTATAGTCGGTGACGAGATTCCATGTGGAACCGTCCAGAGAGATGTATTTACCGTTGTCATATACGTTGCCTGTAACACCGGCGGCGGGATAGTTGACATCGGCGTTCTGGAGAATAATCCACATATCCTGATTCTGTGTGATTGAGAGAGGAGTGGTGAGATGGATGTTCTTCCAGGTGTTCTCGTCAGAGCTTGTGGCAGTGACGGCCTGAGTGAAAACGGCGGTTCCAGGACCTGTGCTGCCGTAGGCTATGCTGGCAGTGTAGGAACCGGCAGCATAGACGTAGAACTGGATGTCAGTGATGTTGTTGCGTCCAACCAGGGCAGCGGATTCAATCTTGATTGCCCAATAGACCATGGTGGTCTGGTCGTTGACTCCAATAGATGATGAGAAGGCTGCGTCCAGACAGTAGGACATGGTGTCCTGCCATGCGGGGTTTCCGGTGATTTTTGCTCCCATGTTGTGTGTCTGGGGAGTGTTCAGAACTCGTGAGTTCTGCTTCAGATCCTGAATTAATCCGGGGATCCTCTTTTGGGCATTTACCGCTGAGAAGGACAGTAATGCCACAATGCAAAGAATAATTACTTTTTTCATAATAATTGCAATTAATTAGTAATAATTATGTCTTATTTAACGTAAAGGAACGGCTGTTATTGTTGCGTGAGTATTATTTTTTTAATCACGCATCCTTTGTCGGTTACAGTTCGGAGCAAATATACCCCTGCTGGCATTCCTTTCAGGTCGATATGGGAGGAGGTTGTAGATAAGACAATCCTTCCTTGAATATCGGTTATTTCTACTAGCAGTAATCCGTCGGCAGTTACGGTAATATGTCCGGAGGTCGGGTTGGGATAGATGTTGACATCTACCTGGATGTCTTCTGCGATAGCATTCTGTTGTTTCTCTCGGATGGTGACATCGTCTATGCAGATGAAATTCTGGTTCTCGCTCCGGTAGCGAAATGCCAGATGGATGATCTCACCTTTGTATAGGTTAAGACTGATATTGCGTTGCAGGTAACCTCCCGTGGCATCTTCGGAAAATAGCACGCTGTAGTCTCCCAGCGCTTCACGTTCGCCAGTGGTGACAAGCACCTCATAGCTCTCCATGTAGTTGGGGTGTGCGTAGACGTACCACTCCAAAGTCAGGTCTGCATCATTGGGTATCGACAGGGCGGGGGAGATTGCCCAGTTGTCCTCGAGACTGTTGCTGTAGAAATCGACGAGACTGCGGGTGCCGTCGTGAGGGTTCGCAGTGTTGACGCTCCAGTTGTTGCCATTGCCGTCGTTATCGACCAGTAGCCATAGTTCGGCGGTGTTTGTCTCAAATCCTTCATGCCAAGGAAAAGACCTGACGGTGTCTGACTCGTCGAGAGCCAGCGCCTTTGTCAGGGGCATGAGCGCTGACAATAAAAGGATGATAGTTCGTATAATTTTCATTATTTGTTGTTTATCTCGTCCATCAGCGTTTCAGTGATATCCAGGGGTTGGTATGGGTGCCGTTCCCGCTCTTGGCAGATGTCATGTTGTCCACAGATGCATCCACCGCCTTCCCCTGTATAGGGGTCGCGAGAAGAGCAGTGTCGCTTGAATTCGCCATTCTTCTTAAAAATGATTTTGATGCCAAGTCCTCCGATGAGCAGAAGAGTGGCGACGAGTGAGCAGATAAGTATCAAGGTTATAGTCATGGTCGGTTGATAATGAAAAAGACCGTAGTTTTTACGGTCTCTTATTTTGCTCCCCAAGCAGGACTTGAACCTGCGACCCCCTGATTAACAGTCAGGTGCTCT
>DBXB01000079.1:0-901 GCA_002309155.1 Bacteroidales bacterium UBA1223
AACATACCTTTCTTCATCTCGCCACCATACCAGGTGTTGAGGATGACCTGCTCACGGCTGCTGACGTTGAAAGCCACGCAGGTGTCGCTGTTCAGACCGAGTTCCTTGTAGTTGTCCACCTTTGCTTTGCTGGCGGCATAAACGGTGAAGCTGGGTTTGAATTCTTTCAGCTCTTCAGCGGTAGGTTTGATAAACATGTTGGTCACGAAGTGAGCCTGCCATGCCACCTCCATGATGAAGCGGACAGCGATGCGGGTGTCTTTGTTGGCTCCGCAGAATGCGTCGACAACGAAAAGATTCTTGCCGCTGAGCTCCTTCTTGGCGAGGTCTTTCATCATGCCCCATATTTCTTCACTCATAGGGTGATTGTCGTTGGGGTACTCAGGAGAGTTCCACCATACGGTGTCCTTCGACTTGGGGTCCATGACGATGTACTTGTCCTTGGGCGAACGGCCGGTATAGATGCCGGTCATCACATTGATGGCGTCGAGCTCGGTGAGCTGACCTTTCTCATAGCCGGTCAGACTGGGGTCCATCTCGAACTTGAACAAGTCTTCGTACGAGAGATTGTAGTGGATGTTCTGAACGCCGGTGATACCCAGCATTTCAAGATCTTTTCTAATTTTGTCAACCATAACAATATTATTTTTTCAATTATCAATTTTCAATTTCAACGAGCTGCCTTGATAGCGGCCTGTGCAGCGGCGAGGCGTGCTACTGGGACACGGTAGGGGCTGCAGCTGACGTAGTTGAGACCTGCCTTGAAGAAGAACTCTACCGAGGCGGCATCACCACCATGTTCGCCACAGACGCCACACTTCAGGTTGGAACGGGTAGAGCGACCGCGGTCGACACCAAGCTTAACCAGCTGTCCCACACCTTCCTGGTCGAGGGTGTTGAA
>DBXB01000079.1:1020-2411 GCA_002309155.1 Bacteroidales bacterium UBA1223
GCAACGAGGGTGGCACGCGGAATCTCAATCATGGTGCCGAACATGTAGTTGAACTTGATGCCGTATTTCTCTTCAACCTCAGCCTTGACGACGTTGGCGATGCTCTTCTGATGCTCAAGTTCCTTGACATTGATGGTAAGCGGGACCATGATCTCGAGATGAGGATCGTGACCTTCCTTGAGCAGTTCGGCGGTGGCGCTGAAGAGTGCACGGAACTGAACACGGGTGATCTCGGGATAGATGATGCCGAGACGGACACCACGGAGACCCATCATCGGGTTGACCTCATGAAGAGCGTCGACACGTTTCTTTACCTCTTCGAAGGAGATGTTGAGACGCTGGGCGACTTCACGCATCTTCTCTTCACCCTGGGGAGCGAACTCATGCAGCGGGGGGTCCATCAGACGGAAGGTGAGCGGTTTGCCGTCAAGCACCTTGAGGGTTGCCTTAGCATATTCTTTGATATCGGGTTCGAGAGCGTCGAGGGCGGCGACACGTTCTTCGACAGAGTCGCTCAGAATCATGTTGCGCAGTTTCTCAAGAGGTTTCTCGCTGTTCTTGCCATAGAACATATGCTCGATACGGAACAGACCGATACCTTCGGCACCGAAGCTGACAGCACGGAGTGCGTCATCGGGGTTGTCGGCGTTGGTGCGGACACCCATGGTGCGGAATTTATCGACGAGGGTCATGAAACGCTGGAACAGCGGGTTCTCGGTAGCGTTAATCATCTTGATATCTTCCTGGTAGACCCATCCCTTGGTGCCGTTGAGGGCGAGGAGGTCTCCTTCTTTGAACTTGTTGCCTTCGATGGTGACAACACCATTCTCCATGTCAATCTTGACGGCATCACATCCAACGATGCAGCATTTGCCCCATCCACGGGCAACAAGAGCGGCATGGCTGGTCATACCACCACGAGCGGTAAGAATACCGTCGGCGGCACGCATACCTTCGACATCTTCAGGATTGGTCTCCTCACGCACGAGGATGTTGCTGACGCCAGCGGCGGCATATTTCTTGGCCTTCTCAGAGGTGAGGGCGATAACTCCGACAGCTCCTCCAGGACCTGCGGGAAGACCCTTGGCGATAACCTTATGTTTTTTCTCGTCGGTGCTATCGAGGATAGGATGCAGGAGTTCGTCGAGCTGTGACGGGGAGACACGCATGACAACTTCCTTCTCGTCGATAAGACCCTCTTCGAGCATGTCGAATGCCATAGTGAGGGCGGCGACGCCGGTACGTTTTCCTACGCGGCACTGAAGCATGTAGAGAACACCTTCCTGGATGGTGAACTCGATATCGAGCATGTCGTGATAGTTGTGCTCGAGAGTCTGACGGATGTCGCAGAGCTCCTTATAAGTATCGGGCATAAGCTCCTGCATGGAGTG
>DBXB01000079.1:2505-50600 GCA_002309155.1 Bacteroidales bacterium UBA1223
TCGCCGGTGGCGGGGTTACGGGTAAAAGCAACGCCAGTGGCGCTGTTGTCACCCATATTGCCGAAGACCATAGCCTGAACATTGACGGCGGTGCCCCAATCGTCGGGGATGCCCTCAATCTTGCGGTAGCTGACAGCCTTCTTGCCGTTCCAGGATTTGAAGACAGCCTTGATGCCGCCTTCCATCTGGGCGCGGGCGTCGTCGGGGAATTCAGTTCCGAGGACTTCCTTCACCTTTTTCTTGAACTCTTCGGCGAGGAATTTGAGGTCGTCGGCATCGAGTTCGGTGTCACTCTTGAAACCCTTCTTTGCCTTGTATTCGTCAAGCATGTCGTCGAGCTGTTTGCGGATACCTTTGCCGTCAGCGGGCTCAATGCCTTCGGATTTCTCCATTACCACGTCGGCATACATCATGATAAGACGACGATATGAGTCGTATACGAAACGGGGGTTGTTGGTCTTTTTCAGCATACCAGGGATGGTCTTGCTCGAAAGACCTATATTCAGAACGGTGTCCATCATGCCAGGCATCGAGCTGCGCGCACCTGAACGGCACGAGACAAGGAGAGGATTTTCGGCATCATCGTAACGCATTCCCATTATGTTCTCCACATTTTTCATGGCATTCCACACATCTTCCATCAGTCCGTTGGGCAGTTGGCAGTTGTTAGCATAGTATGCTGTGCAGCATTCGGTAGTAATGGTGAGACCGGCAGGAACAGGAAGTCCCAACAAACACATCTCGGCAAGGTTAGCGCCCTTGCCACCAAGCAAATTCTTCATGTCGGCTTTACCTTCAGCGGTTTTGCCTCCAAACGTATAAACGTACTTTGTCATGTTATTAATAAATTGTATATTATTTGTTAATTATTTCAATATCAGTAATTCTAAAACAATACATTCAACAAATGAACCCTTGTGCGACCATCTTAGATTCCGGCAGAGAAATACTGCACCTGCTCAGCAATCTTGTCGAGAGCCGGCTTGAGTTTGGGTTTGATCATAATAGCCATCATCGGATTGCCACCTTCGATATCGGCACGGACAGTGACCTCACAACTGGTTTCCGACCCTGGAGTGATGACGAGGGAGAGCCTGAAAGGGATTGGAGAACCAGAACCTGATGCGGGAGCCACAGCGACAAGGCTGTAGGGAGTGCGTTCGGCATACTGCAGAGTCAGCTGCATGAACCCGGCGACCTTGAAGGAGCAGGTATTGCCGTCGGTCTCGAAATCTTCGACCTGAGGAGGCAGCAACCTCTGAAAATTATGGAAGTCGCAAGCAAAGCCGTATAGTTTCTCGGCGCTACACTGTGCTGTCACTCTCTTTGATTCTGCGTTCATCTTATTTGTTGATATGTTGATAAGGTGATAAGGTTAAAGATTTTTGGGGTCCTTAAGGTCTTTAAGGTCCTTAAGGTCATTAAGGTTTTTCGCTTGATTTGATTTATTTCTAAGGTGCTCAAAGCCTGCAGAGCAGGCAGAAGGTTGATATTATGCCATATGGTCGTCTGACCATTTCTCGGGATTCTCACGCCAAGTCTTGAGGGATTCGAGATCGGACTCGCGGATATAATCCTGCTCGCAGGCCACCTTTATCAAAGCATCGTAATTGGTGATGGTGTGCAGTTCAACATCAGCATCCTTGAAATTCTTCTCAGCGACCTCAAGGCCGTAGGTGAAGATGGCCACCATACCTTTGACAATACATCCTTTTTCACGAAGGGCATTGACGGCAATCAGCGAGCTCTTGCCTGTGGAGACGAGGTCTTCGACCACCACGACAGTCTGGCCACTGTGAATCTCACCCTCAATCTGGTTGGTGAGTCCATGCTTTTTCTCTTCGGAACGTACATAGACAAAGGGTTTGCCAAGTTCCTGTGCCACCAGGGCGCCCTGGGCTATGCCACCAGTTGCCACACCAGCGATAACGTCGATATCACCATAGTGCTCATTGATAATATCCACAAAACGCTGACGGATAAAAGTTCTGATTTCGGGATAAGAGAGGGTCACTCTATTATCGCAATAGATGGGCGATTTTCTGCCCGATGCCCATGTGAATGGGTGTTCATTGTTGAGTTTTACAGCTTTAACCTGAAGAAGGAATGCACTTGTCTGTTCAGCAGTTTCGTTCATTTTGAATATGTAGTTTTAGTAAAGATTACTGTTTAAAATTATCTTATTTTTATTCTAATAATTAATTAAAAAAGAAGTGCAAAAATACGAATTTTCCGTCAAAATTGAGGTTCTTAATCGCAACATTTTTTATTACCACACACAATATGCTAATTTACAGTCCATGACAGGCAAAAATATTTGAATGCACATTATTTATATTGTACTAATACAATAATGATTTCACCATAACGTTACAAAAAATGAGACTTGTAAAGGTTAAAGGTTAAAGTTTAAAGGTTAAAGATTTCTAGAGGTTCTAGAGACTCTAGAGATTCTAGAAGTTCTAGAGATTCTAGATTCCCATTCACAATTCACCATTCACAATTCATGAAAATAATTCACACTGCCGATTTGCATTTAGGGCAAGTATTGTATCAGTATTACGACCGTGTCGATGAGCACGAACATTTCTTTGAGCAACTGAATCTTTGGTGCCACCAATATAAGCCTGACGCATTGGTGGTGAGTGGCGATGTCTACGACATACCACAGCCTGGTGCCGCATCAAAGGAGTTCTTCAACCGTACTTTCGTCAAGATTCACAAGGAGAATCCCGACATGACTATCGTGGTCACGGCGGGTAATCACGACTCTCCCTCCCGCATCCAGGCCGACAGTTCGGTCTGGGGTCTGTCGGGTGTCACCCTGATAGGCGTTCCGCCAGCCACCGACTGCATGGAGAGTCCTGACGGATGGCAGGACAGATATATCGTCGACACCGGAAAAGGTTTCATCATCGCCATGCCTTTTGTCTCAAGCAACCGCCCCGACGTCCTGCAGGCTCTCCTCGACCGTGTCGCCGTGCTGAACGAAGGGAAGAATCTTCCCGTGGTGATGACAGGACATCTGGCAGTGAACGGAGGCGACTTCACCGGACATGGCAATATCGGTACACTGAAGACCACACCATCGTCTGACCTGGGCAACGGATTCGATTACTTAGCCTTGGGACATATCCACCGTCCCCAGACCATAGGGTACGACATTAACGACGAGATGCAGCAAGAGAGCCTCTACCCTTCCGGCATAATGCGGTATTCGGGCAGCGCACTACATGTGAGCTGCGACGAGACTTATCCCCATTCGGTGAGTCTCGTGGAGATGGAGAGTCACGGTGGAGATGTGAAGGTGACTCGTCTGAGAATCGATGAGCTCCGGCATTTCTACATCCTCCCCGAAAGCACGCAACCCCCTATTCGTTCAGCGGAAGAGGCAACAGAGGTCATCAACGACTTCTGCCAGAAGCACAAAAGCGGGTACTTCCGCCTGCGTTTAGACTACAACTCTCCCCTACCCAACGACTTCATCCAGAACATATACAAGATAACCGAAGCGACGGGCAACGAGATCAGATACAATCCCAAACCTATAGAAGAAAACCGGCCGGAGGAAGTACACGAAACCGCCGCCCCCGTCTTCGAGGTCGCCGAACTGCAACAGATGACCGACCCTCTGAACTTTATCAGGAAGACTATAAGCAATTATCCTGGACTGGACATCAACCAGATTGAATCAGACTTCGCCGAGATAGAAAAATATTTGTACAAAAAAGAATCAGAATCATGAAACTGCTTGAACTGCATCTTCGCAATATCGCCTCCCTAGAGTCGGCCGACATCGACTTTGAGAACGACCCCAACCTTATAGACCCCGACACTCACAAGCCGGCGCAGAAATTCCTTATCTACGGCGACACCGGTACAGGAAAGACCATCCTGCTCGACGCCATAACGATGGCTCTTTACAAGAGAACGCCCCGCATGGACGGCGTCGCCGTGAAGCTCAACACCTTCACCGACAACGACGGTCAGACGGTAAGCATTGCCAACATAGAACAATACACCCGTCTCGGTATATCGCACAAAGACGACTGCTACAGCGAGGTGACATTCATCGGCAACGACAACAAGCGCTATGTTGCCCGTCTTGAACTCGGCATGTCGGAAGGCAGAGATGGAAAACTGAAATACAACAAACCTAAATGGAAGGTTAAAATCAACAATGGCGACTGGGTTGAGAAAGAGTGCGAGAATACCATTCAGAAAGCCGTGGGATTGACTTTCGAACAGTTCAACAGGATGGCGATGCTCGCCCAAGGAGAGTTCGCCACTTTCCTTTGTGGAGGACGCGATGAACGCGCAAGCATACTGGAAAAGCTGACCGACACCGGACTGTTCAGTCGCTACGGCGAGGCTATAAGTAAAATCGCCGGAACGAAAGAGAACGAATTCTCCAAGAAAAAAGGAGAACTCGAGATGGCAAACAAGATGTCCACAAACCCCAAGGATGTGGAGAAGAATAAAGAGGTGATGAACTCATCGTATGCCGAACTCGAGAAAGCAGAACAGCGACAACAGGAACTTGAAAACATACTGGCTCTGCTAAAGAAGATTGAAGAGAACCAGCTGAAAGCGGATACCGCCACGGAGGAACTCACAAAACTGAACGAGAAAACAGAGACAGAAGAATACAAGTCAAAAAAAGAACTCGTGGATCTGTGGGACAGCACCGACAACGAACGCAAATGCATGTCGGACATCATATCAGACCGCAAGAAACTGAAGGAATGCGAGAATACCCTCACCGAAATGGAGACCGTCTTCGACGCACTGAACAACGACAAAGAGTGGCGACGCAACGATATCGAAAGACGTACCAACGAACTTCAAGGACTCACTTCTTGGATTGAGACCCAGGCAAAATTCGACACCATCTACCGTGACGCCAACGCCATCACAATCAAGTTGAGACAATATAAAAAGACAGAATCCGACATCAACGACAACAAGAATAAGATTGATCAGTTGAAAGCGGACAAAATCCTCCTGGACAAAGCGGTCGAAGACGCCACTAACGAGAGGAATACTGCCTTCAACAATGTCGAAAGCATTAAGAAGACCATCGATGAACTTACCGACAAACAAAATACTCTGAATCCAGATGCGACAGAGGCTGAGTACAATGCATTGCTAAATGCTAAAGAACTCTACGGTAAGATTGACACTGCCGTTACAGAGCTCAACGCAAAGAAACAAGAGTTGTCAGACAAACAGGAAGCTCTTGCGACTGCGAATAACGATTTGAACCTAGCCCAGGACGAGCAGACCACATGTAAGGAGAAAGACACGATATGCCAAGACCGATACAAAGAGGCCCTGAACCGCTTCACCACGATAAATGCCAGCCTCGACGAAACTCTCGGCAACCTGCGACAGAAGATGGTGGAGTCGAACACCGACATCTGCCCACTCTGCGGTCAGAAAATAACCAACGAGATTCTTTCGGATGAGCAATTCAGAGTAATAGTCACCCCATTGGCAAAGGAACAGCAGAAAGCCAAAAAGGATGCAGATGAGACGGCAAGATTGCTGCAAGAGGCCAACAATAAAGTAAGTGGCAAGCAAGGCGAAATCAATTCGATAAAAGCCGATATCGAGAACATAACCAAGGATATTGAAAAAAGGACTCTGAATCTAACCCCACTTTTCAACGAGGCAGGCATCGCATCAGTCGACGATATCGAGTCGTCGCTGAAGACTAAAATGGAAGCACTGGCAAAACAAGAGGATGAGATAAATAGCATCAAAGGGGAAATATCCAAGATTCAACAACTTATCAATGACAAAATCAAAGAGAAAAATCCTCTTGACACAATACTGTCAACGGCTGAGGGAAATCTTACTACAGCCAATAACAACGTTGAAAGCAACATCATCAATACCAACAATCTTGACAATCAGACCAAATCGCTGACTACGACATTGTCGGAACTTAAAGATGATCTCGACAAGACCCTCGCCATCTGGTCTACATCATGGAGTGAGAATATTGACGACATCGTGTCACGTCTAAGCTCTGAATCCAATGAATATCTGGAGAAGGAAAAACTTCATTCCAAACTCAATACACAACTGAACAACGACAGCGGAGTGCTTGATTCAATAACATCTATATATCAGCAGATAACAGGACTTCAAGAGGGATGGAACAACGAACCGAAGAGCGAGAAGATAGAGTCACAAAATATTCTGAAGGATTGGAACAGTCTGCTTGGAGAATGCAGCACCTGCACAGCCAACATCAACAGATTGAAGACAGATATCGCCAACAATAGCAGTCTGGTGTCTGACTGGTATCTGGCAACGGGCAAAGACGAAGATTATCTAATAAAACTTCTGGAACGAAAGGATGAGGTGGCCACCGACAGAGAAGACCTGACTACCACCAACACCGACATCGCCCTCTGCAAACAATCTGTCGAAGAGGCAAATACTGTCATATCCGGAGCACGCACAGAACTGAAGCTTAACGAAGGCGACAGCCTGCCCGTCAAGACCGATATAGAAAACCAGATCGCCCAACTGAAGGACAAGATACAAGAATTAAACCAAAACTACAGCAAAGCCAAGGCTGTGGTAGAAAAAAGCGATACCGAACAGGAGAACATTAAAGAGATTAACGCACAACATGATGCGGCAAAAGCAGACTACGAGCACTGGAAAACACTCAACAAAATATTTGGAGGCAACAGATTCCGCAACATCGTACAGACGCACATACTCCGTCCGTTGCTGAACAACGCCAACATATACCTGAGATATATCAGCGACCGTTATACTCTGACCTGCAGTCAGGACAACGAGCAACTCGCCATACTTGTCTTGGACAGCTACAACCGCAATCAGGTCCGTAGCGCCACAGTGCTCTCAGGCGGCGAGAAGTTTATCATATCACTGGCACTATCTCTGGCTCTCTCCACCCTCAACCGTCCCGACATGAAGGTCAACATCCTGTTTATCGACGAAGGTTTTGGAACTCTTGACCAAGACTATCTGGTCAGCGTAATGAACACCCTCAGCAGTCTCTCGGAGATTGCACAACACGAGGATCGCCGTGTGGGTATCATCTCACACAGAGAAGAACTTCTGGGTTGCATCCCCAACAAAATCAAAGTGTCGAAGATTGGCGAAGGACGAAGCCGAGTGCAGGTGGTCTACGAGCCCTAGATTCGCTCCTTGTGTCTCACCAACAGTATGATACGACCATTTCGCAGTTCTTCCAACGACTGCATGAAATGGCGACAGGCCTCTGCATCCATCCAAGCTGTGGGCTCGTCGAAGATTAGGATATCAGCCGGCGAGTACAACTGACGCGCCAGAGCCACACGCTGCCACTGACCCATGCTCAGTTCCTCGCCACCGTTGAACTGACGACCCAACTGGGCATCCAGTCCTTTGTCAAGTTTAGCCACCACCCTCTCGGCGTCAGCAAGACGGATTGCCTCAGCCAACCGGCGGACATCATCGGCATTGTTGATATCGCCCAGCACGATGTTCTCACGCAGGGTGAGATGGTACTGTACATAATCCTGAAAGACAGCACTTATGTTGCGACGCAACTCATCGACATCAAACTCACGGATATCGATGCCGTTGATGCGTACAGCACCGCCTTGGGGGTCATAGAGTCGCAACAACAGTTTCAACAAGGTCGTCTTTCCGAATCCGTTCTCCCCCTCGAGATAGGTCACCTCTCCCCTCTTCGCCTTCAGACTGAAGTTCTTGATAGTGGGATGGTTCATATCGGGATAAGAGAAAGTGATATTGTCGAACAATACCTCGTCGACTTTGGCGGGAAATGCTACGGGCTTGGCGGGCGACAGAATAGACGGTTTCAGTTCGAGGAAATCAAACAGGTTGTTGATAAACAGTTTATGCTCATACAGACCGCCGATGCCCTCGACAAGACTTGTCAGATAGCTCTGTCCGCGACGGAACGCCTCAAACAGCATGACAAACGAACCTATCGTCATCACACCGGTGAAAAGCGGACGCACCAACAATATGAGAACTGCTACCAAAGCGGCCGCCTCGATGAGAGCAGTGAGAGCGTCGAGCAACGCCAACCGGCGGGAGATGTGCAGAAGCCGCTCGACGAGTCTGCCACGAATCTCCACATAACGGGAACGGAAATAGTCGGCGAGTCCGAAAGAACGCACCTCTTTGGCATATATCCTGTTAGTGAGCAACATGCCGTAGTAGTTGCTACGTCTCGAGAGCTGTGTCGTCTCACGTCTGAACTGATATATCTTACGGGATTTGTACAGTTTAACAATAAACGCCGGGACGACAGCGACAATCATGATGGCAATGACTTGCCAAGAGGCGACAAACAGCATTGCGGCGACACCGGCAAGGGAAATCACCGAACTGAAGACCGACATCATATTCTCCAGAATCCTGACGGGTCGGAAGGCGGCCTCCTGCTGAGCCCTATGGAATGTGTCGTGATATTCAGGATTGTCGTAGTATGCCATGTCGAGCAATGACGACTGATCCTGTATCAGCTTGTTGATATAATCAATCAACTTTTGCGTCAGCACATCGTTGTTCACCGTCCCGAAGACCTTGATAAGTCTGTTCAGCAGAGTGATTCCAGAAAACAGCAGGATAGCAGGCATCACTTCGGACACCAGCCATCCCGAGGGATTCTCCACGCCATGGGTTACAGCTTCGGTGACGACATCAACGATAACCTTCAGCACATACAGATTGACCAACGGCAGAAGGCTGTTGCAAGCAGTGTAGAAAAGCTTTATCAACAAAGCCTTTCTATCACAATTCCATATGATTAAAAATGCTCTTTTCAATTTATGCTTTAGGATTTACAACAAGACTTCCGTTAACATATCCAACGACAGTCACCGTCGTCCCTTTTTCAATATAACCTATCTGAGCCACAGCATCATACTGACGACCCTTTATCTCGACCTTGCCTGCGGGTCTCAATATTGTCGTCGCCACTCCGTCGACACCGACAAGCGACTGTTCAGTAGTGCCTGCCACAGTGAAACCGTCGCCAGTATTCTCGGCAGTGTTAAGTGCCAGTCCACCAAACAAGTTGCTCTCAAACAATTTCTTACCCACCACGATACTTAACGGCAACGCTATGGCGATAGCAACCAAGACAATCATCAGCCTGTTGGCTATCATGCCAGAAGGCACAAAGGAGAAATCGAATCCCACATTGCCTATCATGCTGAAGACCAAACCGGCGACAACAAATATTATTCCCAGCACCCCCGAGACTCCAAATCCCGGGATAACAAACAGTTCTAGGAATATCAGGACTATGCCGACGATGAAAAGTATTATCTCCCAGTAGGATGCAAGTCCCTCGAGATAGAGAGGCGCAAAATAGAGCGCCGCCGCCGACAAAGCAAGAATAAGAGGGAATCCTATTCCAGGTTGCTGCAACTCAAAGTATATGCCGGCGATGATAAGCATGACGAGGATGCCCGACACTACGGGATTGACAAGGAATCCTATGAATTTGTCGAGCAACGTATACCGCTGTTCTTTAATGGTATACTGCTCGATACCTGCATGTTCCATAATCTCGTTGACATTCTCAACAACCGCCTCGCAGAAACCATATTTCACAGCCTCGGTAGTGGTGAATGTCAGCACCTTGCCACTGTCGGATATTCCAGCAACATATATATCGGGGTCAACCATAGCCTCAGCCACGTCAGGCCTTCTTCCACGCGCTTCGGCAGTTGAACGCATCAGCGAACGCATATAACTCTGGTATTTGTCGGGCTGAACGGCGCCAGTCTGGTCGACAACCGTGGCGGCACCTATCGAAGAACCAGTATGCATATAAATCGAGTCGCAGGCAATGGAGATCAAAGCACCGGCAGAGGCGGCATTGTTGTCGATATAGGCATATACAGGAATCTTCGACTCAAGGAACATAGTCCTAATCTTATCGCAATCGTCGAGGGTGCCTCCGAAGGTGTTGATATGCACAACAATAATATCTGCTCCTAGCTCTTTAGCCTCCTCCATAGCCTTCTCGGTACGCAGTGTGGCCGGAGGGGCTATCTCCTCATCAATGTTGAAACGATACACCAGCTTGTTATCATTCTGTCCCACAACACTGAACGGAATGATAATCAATGCAAAAAGAACGAAATAAAAGAATCTTATTCTCATTTTAAATTCATTTTATTTCTTAACGTTTCATTTATCTCTTTATTATGTAACAATTAAAAATTACCCTAGAAGCTCTAGAAGACCTAGAAGTTCTAGAAAATCTAGAAACACTAGAAGCTCTAGACGCTTATAACAATAAAAATCCGCCACCACCGTTATTTTTAAACATCAACAATTCAAACCGTCATCAGAATGACTGACAGCAACATCAACCTCCGCGCCATGGAACCCGGCGACATCGACGCACTGTTCCGCTGGGAGAACGACTCCTCGCTCTGGCTGACAGCAGTGGCTCACCAACCTTACTCGAGACATGCCCTGCAACAATTCATCGACGAAAGTGGCCAGACCGACATCTACGCCTCACGTCAACTCCGACTCATGGCTTACGACAAAGGCTCTGGCGACACAGTTGGTTGCGTCGACCTTTTCGATTTCGACCCCTACCACAGACGTGCCGGCATCGGCATACTCGTCGACAGTACCATGCGACACAAAGGATATGGTTACGCCATGCTGTGTGAATTGGAGAAATTCGCATCAGAACATCTCAACCTTCATCAGATCTATTGCAATATCGCCGAAGACAACACTGCCAGCATCAACCTGTTCACCAAGGCGGGATTCACCCATTGCGGAACCTACAACCATTGGATATATAGCAGAGGAGAATGGATTGATGCTCTTGCTTTTCAGAAAATCCTAGAATAACGCCATTCCAACGTCAACAACAACACTCAACGTAAAACAAAGTAAAACAATGGGAAATTAAAAGAAGTTATAGAAGTCAAAGGGAGTTAAAGGACAAATCTGCCTGCCGGTGCTATTGTCCCTTAACTCCCCTTAACTCCCCTTTGCCGAAGGCTGCGAACACCATAAAAAATTAAATAAATACAGTGAGCAACTTCCCTTAACTCCCTCAATAGATGCATTATCATTTAGTAATGACCTCAAAGAAAAAGAATAAAAACAAGAAACTCAATATCGCAGTGGGGATTCTAGCAATCCTCATGATCGTCATCATCGCAGGTGGACTGTTGGTGCTTCGCAACCAAAAGACCACCAACAGCGAAAGTGTGACACTATATATTCCCACTGGTTCAGAATACAGCGCAGTCGTCGACTCCCTCGACGCCCACAATTGCATAGGCAACCACACCGTCTTCAACCTCATGTCAAGACTGAGACACTACCGCGACAACGTCAAAGGCGGTTGTTATATCTTAAAACCTCATTCCAATCTCTGGAACACCCTCACAAAACTCTATTACGGCAACCAAGATCCAATTCATCTGACTATCAACAAGCACCGTACAAAGCAGCAACTATGCGCCTTTCTCGGCAAGAAACTGGAACTTGATGGAGACACACTGCTGGCAATGCTTGACAACGACACTATTTGCAGCCAATACGGTCACACCCCCCTCACCATCATAGGCATGTTTCCTCAGAACACCTACGATGTCTATTGGAACATCACACCCAACAAACTGCTGGACAGGATGAAGAGGGAGTCGGACAAGTTTTGGAACAGCGACAGGAGAGACAAATGTGGCAGAATAAACCTGACACCCACAGAAGTTATCACCCTTGCCTCGATTGTGGAAGAGGAGACCAACAAAAACGACGAGAAAGCCGACATCGCCAGTGTTTACCTCAACCGTCTCCGCAAGGGCATGCTGCTGCAGGCTGACCCTACATTAAAATATGCCGCCGGCGACTTCACCCTGAGGCGTATTCTGAACAAACACATGGAGAATCCAAGTCCTTACAACACCTACAAATACCGCGGACTGCCTCCAGGTCCCATCTGCATCCCCGGTCCAGCCTCTATCGACGCCGTGCTGCAGAACAAAACTACCGACTACCTCTATTTCTGTGCAAAGGCCGACTTCTCAGGGAGACACAATTTTGCCTCCACCTTAGCCCAGCATAATGCCAACGCCAACGCATTCCACGCCGAACTGAATCGTCGCAAAATCCTTAAATAGACCATAAGAGGATGACATTATCATTGTTGTCTACAATCCGACATACGACAATTAAAACGCTGACATCAATCTACCTACATCTTTTTGCGAAAAAAATATTTGTCACTTTGTCAAAAAGTAGTACTTTTGCAATCGGGTAAGTCTTATACGGTCAGCTCCCTTTGAATCCCCCAGGGCAGGAATGCAGCAAGGGTGTTTGGTTGTAGCGGCGCGATATAATCAGCTTACCCTTTTTTTATTCAAAGACCTCACCCTTCACGTGTTACTCACAGTCATCATAGTCAACTATAACGTCAGGTATTTTCTTGAGCAATGCCTCAAATCGGTGCAGACGGCCTCAACATACGCCTCGGCACGGATGCCTGGGTTCTCGACAGAGGTATGGGTTGTCGACAACAACTCGACAGACGGATCGGTGAAGATGGTACGTGACAAATTTCCCGACATACATCTCATAGCCAACAGCGACAACCCGGGTTTCGCAACCGCCAACAACCAGGCAATCAGACAATGTGGCGGAGACTATATCCTTCTGCTCAACCCCGACACGCTGGTCCAGGAAGACACCTTCAGCACCTGCATCGACTTCTTCCAGGACCATCCTGACTGTGGTGGACTCTCGGTGAAGATGATCAACGGCGAAGGAGAGTTTCTGAAAGAGAGCAAACGAGGTTTCCCCTCCCCCGCCACATCATTCTTCAAAATCAGCGGACTCATACGCCTCTTTCCCCACAACAAGAAAGTTGGCGCCTACTATATGGGGCATCTCGATGACGACACGGTCAACGAGGTCGACGTACTCCCAGGGGCTTTCCTGATGATCTCCCGTCAAGCGCTGGACAAGACAGGATTGCTTGACGAGAGCTATTTCATGTACGGAGAGGACATCGATTTCTCGTGGCGCATCAAACTGGCAGGCTACAAGAACTATTACCTACCCTCAACCCGCATCCTTCATTATAAAGGCGAAAGCACACGCAAGAGCAGCATGAACTATGTCTACACCTTCTATAACGCCATGGCAATCTTTGCCAAACGTTATTTTGCAGGAGGCAACATGAAACTCTACACCATGCTGATACAATGTGCCATATGGCTTCGCGCCTCCCTTGATTTCCTGAAACGGATAATCAGTCATCTCGCCGTTCCATTCCTGGATTTTGTAATCTCCTTCGCAGGATTCCTGGCAATAAAATATTTCTGGTCGACCTACTGGGCAGAGAATGTAAACTATTATCCATCATTCTACACCTGGGGCGTTCTGCCCGTATATGTGCTTATCCTACTGATAGCATCATGGTTGGCGGGAGGCTACGACAAACCGATACGAGTTGGACGCATCATCAATGGAATGTCTGTCGGCGCCATCTGCCTGCTGCTGTTTTATTCCCTTCTGAACGAGGAGATGCGGTTCTCGAGAGCCATAGTCCTGCTGGGCTCACTCTGGAGCATACTGGCATGCGTTACCACACGCATAATACTCAGCATGGTAAAAGTAGATGGATACAGTTTGAATCCTGACAACAGGAAGCGTTATCTCTTCATCGGTTCAGAAGAGGAAGGTATACGACTGAACTCACTGTTCGACACATTGGGTATAGTTCCTAAACAAGTCAAGAGTGTCACACCCGAAGATACATCATTGAAGAATACAAATTACGGTGTCGACGTAGTTGTCTTCAGTGGCAGAGACATTAAGGTCAAAGATATTCTCGACATCACCATCAGTCAGTCGCGCAACATCAAAACATTCCGCATACTGCCCGACGGCATGGATGTTCTTATTGGCAGCAGCTATACTAGTTCGGCGGAGGACCTCTACACCCCCGACTTCGGAATCATCAATAATGCCACAAACCGACGCAGCAAACGACTCTTCGATATTCTTGCCGCACTGCTGATGATAGTACTCTCCCCTATTCTGTTCTGGATTCAGAAACGGAAACGTCGCTATTTCGCCGACTGCCTCTCCGTGCTGGCAGGCAGAAAAAGCTGGGTGGGTTACAGTCTAGCCCCTAACCAAATATCCCTGCTCGACATATCCCTGCCAAACATCCGTCAGGGAGTGTTCCGCACCCGCGACCGTATGCCACAGGTCAAAAACCCCGACTGCGAGCGTCTCGACGTCAGCTATGCTAATGACTATCACGTCAGCACCGACCTTTCCATACTGCTGATTAACCTAAGGCGCATCTGATAATAAATTGTGAATTGTGAATTGTAAATTGAAAATGTAAAGGTTACAGTTTAAAGGTTAAAGAGTTTTTTCTCTTATCACCTTATCAACTTAACACCTTATCAACTTAACACCTTATCAACATATCAACATATCAACATATCAACGTATCAACATATCAACATATCAACATATCAACATTATTCTCTATGACTATTCCGGAGACCATAAAAGACTTAGACCAACGCAAGGAGACACTAAAGAAATTCCTGGACATAGACTCACTTCTCAGCGCCATAGCCATCGAAGAGAAGAAGACCGAAGAGGCAGACTTTTGGAACGATCCCAAGGAGGCAAAAAAGATAATGCAGGAAATCAAGTCCAAGAAGACTTGGACTACAGCATACAAGGCTGTCAGTGACAGTTGCGACGACATGCAGGTTATGTACGAATTCTTCGAGGCAGGTGACGCCACCGAGGAAGAGATGATGCACCAGATTGAGACGACTACCAAATTGGTTGAGGAACTGGAGTTCAAGAACATGCTACGCAATGAGAGCGACCGTTTCGACGCCGTGCTCTCAATCAATGCCGGCGCCGGTGGCGTTGAGGCTCAAGACTGGGCGGAGATGCTTATGAGAATGTATATACGCTATGCCGAACGGTCGGGCTACAAAGTCGTCATCAGCAACTCCCTTGACGGTGAAGGCGCAGGTATCAAGAGTGTCACCATGCAGATTGAGGGAGAATTCGCCTACGGTTATCTGAAGAGCGAGACAGGCGTTCACCGCCTTGTCCGTGTCAGTCCGTTCAATGCCCAGGGAAAACGAATGACCAGCTTTGCTTCGGTCAGTGTCACACCTCTTGTCGACGACACCATCGAGGTTGTCGTAGACCAGTCCCGTCTGAGCTGGGACACTTTCCGCAGTGGAGGCGCCGGCGGACAGAATGTCAACAAGGTGGAGAGCGGCGTTCGTCTACGCTACCAATACAAAGACCCTTATACCGGCGAGGAAGAGGAGATACTGATTGAAAACACCGAGACCCGCGACCAACCCAAGAACAAAGAGAACGCCCTTCGTCTGCTCCGCTCTCAGCTCTACGACCGTGAGATGAAGCACCGCATGGAAGAGCAGGCGAAAATCAAAGCCTCACAGAAAAAAATCGAATGGGGCAGCCAGATACGTAGTTATGTCATGGACGACCGCCGTGTAAAAGACCACCGCACCAACTATCAGACTGGTGACGTCACAGGTGTGATGGACGGCAAAATAGACGAATTCATCAAGGCTTACCTGATGCAGTTCGGAGCGGAAGGTTGATGAAATAAAACCTCTAGACTCCCTAGAAACCCTAAAGACTCTAGATATTCTAGAGATTCTAGGGTTTCTGCGCTTTTTTAGGTTATAGTTTGCTTTGTTCGAGGTGGTGCAACGTCACGTTACAGTCGTAGTTGTCGCGAATGTATTTCGCCAGCTGCTCGGCACAGTATACCGACCGATGGCGACCGCCTGTGCATCCGAAATTCACCATCAGGCGCGTATAATCACGTTCTATATAGCTTTTGACCGCCGAACCAACGAGCTGACGGACCAAGACAAGGAAATCTTCGGTCTCAGGATGCTGCTCGAAGAATTCCACCACCTCCTTGTCTCTGCCATTAAGCGATTTGTATTCGTCGTAAAGTCCCGGATTGGGCAACATGCGGCAGTCGAAGACAAAACCACCACCGTTGCCAGACTTGTCGAAAGGCAGTCCTTTGCGGTATGAGAAACTGAAAACACTCACCGTGAGTTTCTCCTTCTCACCACTGTATTCGGGCATCTCGCAGATACGCTCCCATATCTCGACAAGATGGGGAATTGATATTGGGAGCTGATGATCCTTAAGGATATTCCTCAGATTGTTGACGGCATAAGGGATGCTCTTGATGAAGTACTCCTTCTTCTCTATGACGCCACGATAACCGTAGGCTCCCATAGCCTGCATCATGCGGACAAGGACATAGCCGTAATATTTCTTGGTAAAGGTGTTGCGGTCAAATGATTTGTCGCGTTGTTCCCGGACAGAGAGGTAATAGTCCAGGAGTTCAAGACGCAACGAGTCGGGGACGTCAGACTTAGAACTGTAGAGCAGTGAGGCAAGGTCATACTGAGCGGCACCCCTGCGGGCTCCCTGAAAGTCGATATAATAAAGTTCCTCGTCGACAATCATGATATTCCTTGACTGAAAGTCGCGGAACATGAAGTAGTCGCAATCGTCAAGAGCCAGGTATTCGGCGAATGTCTGAAAGTCCTGTTCCAGCAGTTCCTCGTCATACTGGACATGGAAAAGTTTAAGGAAATAATATTTGAAATAGTTGAGATCCCAGAGTATGGCTCTCTTGTCGAACGCCGGTCTAGAGTAAGCATGGGAGAAGTCGATATCCCTGCAGGAGTCCTGCATCATCACCAGGTCGTCGATAGCCATGCGGTAATAGTGACGCATGGGTTCGGTGGTGTCGACACCGTTGGTCTTGCGAGACGAGATATAGGTGTAGACCGACACATTGCCGAGATCTTGCTGAAGATAGGTGGTTTTGTCGTCACTGACTGCATAGATTTCCGGCACCTTGACATTACGTCGTCTCATCTCGTCGGCGAAGAAGAAGAAGGCTTCGTTCTCTTTGACATCGTCGTTGATGGTGGCGATACAGCTCTTGGTAGCGCCCTCCAACCGGTAATACAGTCTGTTGGAGCCATTAGCCGTCAGTTGTATCTTATTCACACAAGGCTCTCCAGCCCACTTTTCAAACAATTCTTCCATTGGATAGTATGATGATTAACAATGAGTCATTTAGCACCTTTCACCAGTCGTATGATAGCCACAGTGAGTCCGAGCGCCGACAACAGAATGGTGAACAGCGGGAACCGCGCTTCCCTGCCACGGTCGAGTAGCACGCCACCATAGACGAAGGCGCCGATGATTACCGCCATCTCTATACCCAGCGTGGAATAGCGAATCCAGTTGTTGTAGTCGTCTCTCACTGCTGCTGTTCGGCGGCGGCTTCCTGAGCCTCACGCTCTCTTCTGACCTCGTCGAGCATGCGACAGGTACCGGAGAATGTGGCGCCGGGTTCGATGCTAAGCCTGTTGATGACGATGTCGCCCTTCACGTTTGCCGTGCCGTTGAGCGAGAGAAGTTCCTTGACAGAGATATTGCCTTCGACCTTGCCGATGATGTTGGCGTTCTGGCAGACAACGTTGCCTTTGACATATCCCGACTCTCCCACTACCAATTTGCCATTGAGTGTGATGTTGCCCTCAAGGACACCATCGAGACGGAAATCACCGACAGCGGTGATGACACCCTTGATTGTTGTTCCTTTTGCGATTGTGTTGATAATTGTTTCCATTTCCGAAAATTTTGCCATAATTAATATGCTCTATTTCTTTTTTTGTGTCTTATTTCTTATAATAGCGTTCATAGAAACGTCTATAGGCTTCTATATTTTTCTGGTTGTAGAATGTGTTGTAGTTTTGGGTAGAGATGCTGAACACCACGTAGTACTTGGGGTCGTATTTTGTGAGCGGACCACCATCGAGCATCAGGTGGGTGCGGTAGTCTTCCGCCTCACGGGCGTTGTTAAACCTATGGATGGTGAGCATCTGCACGGTATCGGTGAAGAGCAGCGGACTAGCCCTGTAGCCATTGTTGGCATAGTTTTGCATATTGAAGTCGGCTATGGCGTATTGGAGTTGTGTGGCCGCTATCTTGCGGTCGTCGATAAGCACAGCCACATAGTGCTGCATATTCTCCCTGTAGCGGTACATAAGACTTTCGGGAGGCAACTCATCCTCGGCTTCTGTCGATGCTGTTCCGTTGTTGCCCGATGTCGACGTTCCCGCCGGATTTCTCGGGTCGTTGGTGACATCAGCCACATTCTCCGCATAGCGGCTCTTAGCCTTAGCCTCGTCATCGGCGGATATTGCCTCAGACGACGAGCGGAAATAGCCGGTGCGGATATAGCTGAGCTGTTCCTTGGCGAGTTCGACAAGTCGCATGGTGTCGGGATAGTCTGCGATGATGGTCTCGAAGGTCACCGCCGCCATATTGGTGTCGCCCATCTGGGCACACGCCAGACCCTTCCAATAGCGGAATTTACCCATAAGGGGTTGCTCGTTGTATAGCTGCAGAGCGTTGTCGACATGTGAAACTACGTCGTTGTAGCGTTTGCGGCGATAGAGGCTGTAGACAGTTCCGTACTCGTTCTGCGCCACTTCGCTGCGTTTTATAATCTCAAGGTAATACTGGTCGTCACGAATCATATTGGCGTAGTCGCAGTCAGGGAATCCCATCAGCACCATATCGCGGTAGTAGTTGGCGTTGGGTGTGTTGCCCTGCTTGGAATAGATGCTCCAGAGTTGATAGAACGCCTGAACTATCTCATCGGCGTCGGGATAGTCTTTGGCAAGGCGGAGATAGCATTCCAGCGCCCTTTCGGTGTTCTCGATGCCGTCATAGTAGATATATCCGGCATTGAGCAGACAACGGGCTATTTCCATGTGCATGGTGTCGCGCTGTCCCTGTCTTGTGGGCAGGTCTTTGAGGTAGTAAGCCACATTGTGCGGATCGTTGGGGTTGTCGCGGGAAGAGACAACAGTGGTGCTGTCGGTTGCCACAGAGTCTGATTCCTCCTCATCGTCGAAGCCTCCGACATCCATGCCGGGGATCATGCTTCCCATACTGAAAGTGTTACGTTTCGAGAGGAACCAATAGTCGTCGAGAGTTCTCACGCCCCATCGCTGACGGAAGGTCTGCTTGCCCTTGCTGACGGTGTTGTGGTTATAGAAATACCAATCGCCCTGTAGCGTGTTCTGCTGAGCCAGCGCCTCTTGGTTGAGTTCAGCGATGAGTCGTTGTTCCTCGGCCTCCCTCTCCGCCTGTCTGAGATCAGCGATTTTCTTATCGATGAGAGTCCTCCGCTTGGCGGGGTCCATATCAGCCCATTCCATAAGACTGTCGTTAAGGTGGATGAGACGGGTGTTCTCGACAAGAGCCGTGAGAGTGTTGTAACGGCTACGTATCTCGTCGTAATGGGGATATCCAGCCTTGATGATATGCATTGCCGTGTCGTAATATTTCTGCGACTCGTCATAATTCTCGTAGAGGTCGTAGAGCACGTCGGCCATACGCAGCGCCGATTTCGCTTTCTGGGCAGGGTTGTTGGTGGCGGCGGCCACAGAGAGACGGTAGTTATCGCAGGCTTTCTTGGCGTCCTTCATGCCCAGATACATCTCAGCCTTGGCATAGTATATCTGATCGTGATACTCGATGTTCTTCTTGTCCTTCAGCATCTTGTCGAGACTCTTCTCGAGTTCAGCGACATCGGTGTGACCCACGTCGGCACATGAAGCGATGCTAATCCTGGCGTTGAACTCCATAACATAGTCAGGTCTGCAAGAAAGCACCTTCTCGTAATATTTAGATGCTGTGGCACGCTTGTCGAGAAACTGGTAAATCTGAGCCATGATGAAATAGAGGCGGGCCTTGTCGTGTTTGCCCCTGGTCTCATCGATAGCCAATCTGAGGTACTGGACCGATTTCTTGTATTTCTCCTGAGGCAGAGTGCATTCGACCACCGCCAAATAGAGCTTATCGGCCAGTTTGGGTGAGAAATTGTCCTTCTCCTGGTCATTAATCAGTTGGTCGAGCGCCGCCTCAGCGTCGGCATACTGCTTTTCCTGGGTCATGCAACGAGCAAGCAGAATCTTTGCCTCGTCAGCTTCGACAGTGCCGTTGAACTGTCCCATGATAAGCCGGCAGGTGTTTGACGCCGCAGCATAGTCCTGCTTCTGGAACGAGGCGTAGGCTGTGAGCAGGTAGCAGTTTTTGACATACCTGATATACTCTTTGCCGTGTTGGTAGATGCTATGTTTTTTGATACCCTTGATGCCCTTCTCTATCGCCTTGTTCATCTGAGGGAAGATAGCCATAGCCTGTTCTTTGGTGCCAATCTGATAGACTGGCAGAATCTGGGTATAGTCGTCGGCGAAATTTTTGGAGAGAGAGCGTAGACCCTCCTTATAACTCTCGTTGCCGTTCCACCAGACATTATAATGGCAGGTAAGGTTGTGATAGGCTATGTTAGGCAATGCCGCCTTACGGGTAGAGCAGTCCGTAAAGAGCATAGACACGACAACCGCAGTGGCTAACAAGAGGGTTATATGTCGGACTCTATATTTCAATTACAGTGTTGGTTATTATCTATGGAGTGTATTAATCTTGCGGACGAGCCATCCGCGTTCCAATTTCATACGTTGAAACGGAAATGCATGATGTCGCCATCCTGAACCACATAGTCTTTACCCTCGACGGAAATCTTGCCTGCCTCGCGACATTTGGCTTCGCTGCCCAAGGCAACATAGTCTTCGTATTTGATAACCTCGGCGCGAATGAATCCACGCTCAAAGTCGCTATGGATGATTCCTGCAGTCTGAGGCGCTTTCATACCCTTGCGGAAAGTCCAGGCACGGCATTCCTTAGGGCCGGCGGTGAGGAAAGTCTGAAGGTTAAGCAGACGGTAGGCGGCTTTTATCAGACGATTCACTCCCGACTCTTTGAGTCCCAGATCCTCAAGGAACATCTGCTTCTCCTCCCAGGTCTCAAGTTCAGCTATATCTGCCTCTATTCCTGCACCGATGACCAGAACTTCTGCTTCTTCGTCCTTCACAGCCTCCTTCACCATGTCAACATACTTGTTGCCAGTCACAACCGATGCCTCGTCGACATTGCACACATAGAGTATCGGTTTGGCGGTGAGGAGCATAAGTTCTTTGGCGGCCTCCAGCTGACTTTCGTCGAGTTTTACGGTACGGGCACTTTTCCCGGCGAGGAGGGCATCACGGTAGAGGTTCATCACCTCCACCAGTTTCTTAGCTTTCATGTCGCCACCGGTCTTTGCCTTTTTCTCCTCTTTAGCTAGACGGTTCTCGATGGTTTCGAGGTCTTTGAACTGCAGTTCGAGGTCGATGGTAAGTTTGTCGCGGACAGGATCGACAGAGCCGTCGACATGAGTCACGTTGTCATCGTCGAAGCAGCGCAGCACATGAATTATGGCGTCGGTGGTACGTATGTCACCAAGGAATTTGTTTCCCAACCCCTCGCCTTTTGACGCACCCTTGACCAGACCAGCGATGTCGACAATCTCGACGGTGGCGGGAACCACGCTGGCAGGCTTCTCTATCTCAACCAACTTGTTGAGACGCTCGTCGGGAACCGTGATGACACCCACATTGGGCTCGATTGTGCAGAACGGGAAATTTGCCGCCTGAGCCTTTGCGTTGCTCAAACAGTTGAAGAGTGTGGACTTTCCCACATTAGGCAACCCTACTATTCCACATTGTAATGACATATCTATTTGACTTTAACTATAACTATTACTTTAACCTTAACTATAACTATCTAGAAAAACTAGAATCTCTAGAATCTCTAGAACTTCTAGAAAAAAAACTTTAAACTTTTAACTCTAAACTTTAACCTTTTCTTTAAAACTTTATTGTGTTTACTGATAATTATATTTGTCTTGTACGACGGTGGTCAGTAGCCTCTACGCTCATAGTTCTCTAACGACATGCGTTCGCGTTCGGTAAGATCTTGACCTGTGTTTTCGTGGCGGGACACTTTGACGGCGTCGGCTGACGGCTGCTTTTTCTGTCTGGCCGACTTGCGTGATGATGCTCTGCCTGACGCCTCCTTCTTGACTTTGGGTGTTTCAACATTACCTCGAGGGGCTTTGGGTCGTGGAGGTGACTTGGTGAGCAGATAGTCGGGCGAACCAGGATTGATATAGCCACGCATCTCGCTGGACTCATTGCCCTCATACTGAGTGGTACGCAAGGTGATATGGAAACACGAGCCACGTTCATACTTCACATAGCAGAGTCCCTCGTAGCGAAGCTCAAAGAGTGCCATGGCGAGCATCTGCCTGCAGGCATCCACCACGGTGTCGTGACCGCTGGCGAGATGTTCGTAACGCTGTGCCGACAGGTCGAAGGTTGTGCCATAAATATGACACGAGGTGTCGGTGGCGTTACGGTTCACACGTTTTAGCTGGCGCTCGCTCCGCTCAGTCCTGAGTGCGCTGGTGACTATAATCTTATGCTCTCCGATGCTAGGGTAATGCTGAGACATGAGCTGCATAAACCGATGTCCTATGTAGTCGAGCAGCAAGACAGCCTCTGGCACCAGATATGGCACCGAATGGTACATAGTGTCGACACGGTAGAGAGGTGTGGTGAAAATTGGCACTAGTTTCTCATGGTTGGCAGGGTCGACAAGCTGTTGAGGGTCGATGCCGTTGGCTCTTGCAGCAGAGAGTTGGACATAATTTGAGTCATTGAACTGGCTCCTGTAGTTTATAGCGTAGTAGTTGAACGCCGGAACTGCCTCACGCGACAGCCTGCGACGGTAGACTCGGTGTTGGTCTGACTTGCCAGACTTCTTAAGGAACTCACTCTCATCAACAACAACATCATCATCAGTCAGAAGGCTCTCAGGTGTTGTACCACCTCCACGCTTTTGGAGTGAGATGAACAGTAACAAAGCACCGGCGACCGCCAACGACACCCACAGCCACGACGGACGTCGGCGTCTTCTGGTGGATCGACGCCTGCGGGTTGTGGCTTGATTGTGGCGGTACATCATGGCGATTGGTGGAAGTTTAATTGTTGATATGTTGATATGTTGATATGTTGATATGTTGATATGTTGATAAGGTGATAAGTTGATATAATTTCGTGACCCGTGAACTGTGACCCGTGACCCGATCGTATCACCGGTCACCGATCACAGGTCACAAAAGACTTTTGGCATATTCAAGCAGGTCTCGGTAACAGAAATCTACAAGATAGGGTTTGAGTCGAGGTAAATCCTTGGCGCTATCACCCACCAAGACAGTCTGCATACCAGCACGGTGCCCGAAAACCATATCGCTCTCCATATCGCCAACCATCACCGAGTTTCTCAGGCTGATGTCGGGAAATTCACGACGGGCTTGCAACGCCATTCCTATGGACGGTTTGCGCATGAAGCTATGCTCACTGTGCAACTTAGGGCAATAATATATCTTGTCGAATCTACCTCCGGCAGCTTCCACCTGTTCAAGGAACCATCCGTGGATAGACTGCAGGTCATCGTCGGTCATCAGCCCCTTGCCTATACCTTGCTGGTTGGTGACCATGAAGATGCGGTCGAACTTGTGAGACAGCATGGCGAGGGCATCCAGAACTCCGTCGAGGATTTTAAAATCTTCGATGCGTGTGGCATAACCATCAACGATGCGTTCGTTGAGAACCCCGTCCCTGTCGAGAAAAAGCGCCTTGCCGTTCATCTTAGTCAACCAACTCCTTCTCGATGAGATAAGTGTTACGTGTAGAGGAATTGCGGCATACCAGTTCGCCGATGAAACCAGCGAGGAAAAGCATGGTTCCGAACACCAGGAAGAGCATCGAGAGATAGAACCAGACGCTGTTGGTCAACGCTATCCTGCCACAGAGACGCAGAGCGCACACTATCACCAGAGCCACAAAACCCATCAAAAACGACAGCGACCCGATGAGTCCGAAGAAATGCATGGGCTGTTTGCCGAACTTAGACATAAACATGATGGACATCAGATCCAGATATCCGTTCACAAAACGGTTAAGACCGAACTTGGTTACACCGAACTCGCGTTTGCGATGCTGAACAACTTTTTCTCCAATCTTGCTGAAACCCGCCCATTTTGCTATCACGGGAATATAACGGTGCATCTCGCCATAGACCTCAATTGACTTAACCACATCGAGACGGTAGGCTTTCAGACCGCAGTTGAAGTCGTGAAGCTTTATTCCCGACATCTTGCGTGTGGTCCAGTTGAAGAACTTCGATGGTATGTTCTTTGCCAACTTTGAGTCATAGCGTTTCTTTTTCCAACCCGACACCAAGTCGTAACCATCCTCTTTTATCATGCGATACAGCTCGGGGACCTCATCAGGGCTGTCCTGCAGGTCGGCGTCCATGGTAATCACAACATCACCCGTGGCATGGGCAAATCCCACATTGAGGGCTGCCGATTTGCCGTAATTGCGACGGAATTTGACGCCTTTGTAGCAGGGGTTTTTCTGACGCAGTTCTTCTATCACTTTCCATGAATTGTCCTTGCTGCCATCGTCGACCATTATCACTTCGTAACTGAATCCATGTTCCTTCATCACACGGTCAATCCATTCAGCAAGATGCGGAAGCGATTCATCCTCGTTAAAGAGCGGTACAACAATACTGATATCCATAACTATTTGATTTATTTATTTTTGTTTGATTTTGTAATCGGTATATTCTTTTCTGTGCGGAATACCAGAGCGGCGACAAAGGCTGTCATTATCGACATCACCGCAGTACGGAAAGTTCCGATAAAAGCCCATGTGTGCAACTTGTATGTCCTCATCACACTGATAGTCTCTGCCTTCATCTCTTCGGAAGCCGAACCGTTCTGCTCACCAAGAATGAAATGCTCAAGACAACGGGTGGCAAAACCTTTGTCAACGACACCACCGTAGAAAAGCAGGAAAACGCCGTAGGTGACAGCGGCAACTATGCCCAACCCCAAACCGAAAAGCATCAATTCCTTGAAGAAAACCTTCTTCTCAGGCAATCGTGACCGATAGCGGTAGGCGAAAAAGAGAGTTGACACCAGCAACGCTATGTCTGTCACGTAGTTTTCGGGTGCATAGATGGGATAATAGAGTAACTTACAGACAAGCACAGCCACCGACAACACCAGTCCGGTAAGTGCGCCGTCACGTAGATAAGCCAAACGGTAATTGCCGTATATATCTGATTTATATCGCCTTAAGAATCTCACTACTATATTTAAAACTTTGCAAATTTACGAAAAAAAATTCTTTTTATAATAATAACTCAAGTATCAGGAGATAAATAAGGAGTTAAGGGGAGTTAAGGGACAATACATTTTTTGTGACCCGTGTGCTGTGGCTGGCGAGCTTGATGAGCCAACTGTGACCATACCCACATCAACTAAATCAAAGTAGTTTTTAACAAAATAAATCTCGCTAAATAATAAAATATAGCGTACAACGTTAAGTAAGAAAATCATTTTATAATGAGCAAGATATTGGTTACCGGCGGTGCCGGATTTATAGGTTCCCACACTATTGTGGAACTCCTTAACGAAGGTCACGAAGTGGTGGTTGTCGACAATTTGTGCAACTCATCGTTGGAGTCGCTGTCACGAGTGGAGAAAATCACCGGCAAAAAGGTGACATTCTATAAAGCGGACATACGCGACAAGAAAGCTCTTGAAGATGTACTAGCCAAGCATCACTGCAATGCCTGCATTCACTTTGCCGGACTCAAAGCGGTAGGCGAATCGGTAGAGAAACCATGGGAATACTATGAGAATAACATCAGTGGCACTTTGATTCTCCTCGATGTGCTACGCAACAACGGTTGCAAGAACATCATCTTCAGCTCATCGGCAACAGTATACGGCAACCCCGCTCAGATTCCCATTACTGAGGAATGTCCCAAAGGCGAATGCACTAACCCCTATGGCTGGACAAAATCGATGCTGGAACAGGTGATGATGGATATCCAACATGCTGACCCAGAGTGGAACATAGTATTGCTGCGATACTTCAACCCCATAGGAGCCCATCCCAGCGGCATGATTGGCGAAGACCCCAACGGAATACCCAACAACCTGATGCCATATATCACACAGGTCGCTATTGGCAAACGGGCGGAACTCGGTGTGTTCGGCAACGACTACGACACCCCTGACGGCACCGGTGTGAGGGACTTCATCCATGTGGTGGATCTGGCGCGTGGACATGTTAGCGCTCTGCAAGCTATTGAACGCAAATGCGGACTGGCGGTATACAACCTTGGTACCGGTCACGGCTACAGCGTGCTCGACGTGGTGAAAGCCTTCATCCGTGTGAACGGTGTAGATATCCCCTACTCTATCAAACCCCGTCGTGCAGGCGACATCGCCACCTGCTACAGCGACCCGTCGAAGGCAGAACGCGAGCTGGGATGGAAAGCCCGCTACGGTCTTGACGAAATGTGCAGGGACAGCTGGAACTGGCAGAAAAACAATCCTAACGGCTTTGCAAAATAATCACTATAACAATGAAAAAGACTATCCTCGCTTTGATATTCCTCGCCATGGCGACCTTTGCCATGGGGCAGGAACAATATTATAACGAAAAACTTGACGGCATGGCGCAGATCAAAGGTGCCGTGGAACTTGCCAAACAGTCAAATCGCTATGTGCTGTGTCAAGTAGGTGGCAACTGGTGTCCGTGGTGCATCCGCTTCGCAAAATTCGCCACAACCGACAGCGTGGTGGCGCCTCTGCTGTCGAAAAATTTCGTTTATGTCCATATCAATTACTCGAAGGAGAATAAAAACGCCAAAGCTATGAAATACCTGGGTAATCCCGCACGCTTCGGATTCCCGGTATTTGTGGTGCTCGATGAGAATGGCACCCCCCTCCACATCCAAGAGTCGGCATCGCTCGAAGAGGGAAAGGGATATAACCGCAAGAAAGTTGTCAACTTCCTCTCACTATGGACCAAGGAGTCTGTTACAACACTAAAATAGCAACGTTAATAAATATATAATCTATGGGAAGTTTAAATAAGTTATAGAACAAATGTGCCAGCCGGTGCTATTGTCCCTTAACTTCCCTTAACTCCTTTATCATCATTTTACCTTATTATTTTACTTTTACTTAAAACCCCACACCGAGTCGTCAGTGTGGGGTTTTAAATTCAGCCGAACATGCGTCAGAGTGAATTGTAAGGCACATCAAATGTGTTGCCCTTACTCATGTCACCCGTGGTAAGTCCTTTCTTAAGCCATTTCATACGCTGGGCAGATGTGCCGTGAGTGAAAGACTCTGGCGTGACTGTGCCTCGAGCGTTTTTCTGCAGATAGTCGTCGCCAATCTTCTGAGCCGCATTGATGGCTTCCTCCAAGTCGCCGTCTTCCAGCGATCCAAACATCTGGTTCTCGTAATAGCCCCAAATGCCGGCATAGAAATCAGCGAGAAGTTCGAGACGGACACTGATCTGGTTTTTCTCTTTCTCGGAGACTCGCGACATCTGACTGTGCGCCTCGCCCAGTATTCCCAGCTCGTTCTCTACATGGTGACCCACCTCATGGGCAATGACATAGGCATAGGCAAAATCGCCACCTGCGCCCAACGACTGTGGCATCTCGTTGAAGAAATCCAAGTCAAGGTAGACACAACGGTCTGCGGAACAGTAGAAGGGTCCCATCGACGAGCTGGCACTGCCACAACCACTCTGCACACCACCGTGGAACAAAACCAACTTGGGTGGCTGATATGTGCGTCCCATCTTCTTAAATTGAGCGGACCACACGTCTTCGGTACTGGCAAGAATCTGCTCGGCGAAGACCTTAAACTGTTCTTCCTGTTCTGTAGGGGTATAGTCGGAAGTCAGATTTCCCTGACTGCCAAGTTGCTGCAATACCTCGGAGGGGTTACCACCCATAAAAAGGGCTATAAGTCCTGCTACTATCAAGCCTCCGATGCCAAGTCCGGCGACTTTACCGCCACCCGAACTGCGACGGTCTTCTACATTACTACTTCTTCGTCTTCCTGAAAGATCCATGGGATAAAGGTTTAAAGAATTGAAAATTGAGAATTGAAAATTGAATCAAGGTTTTTGAAACTGGAGGGCGGCCCAGTCGTTGCGGGTTCTCCGATTGATTAGGTTCAAGCCCAGAGACGAGCATTTTGACGAAAGAGCCTCTATATCGTGCTCATAGAAACCGCTGAGCATCAGCATGGCGCCGGGTCGCATAACTCTGATATATGCTTCCATATCATGCAACAAGATATTGCGGTTGATGTTGGCAAGAACCACATCGTATGTCGTCTCGCCCGTCAGCAGACTGGCATCACCCAGTTTGGGGGCGACATCAACATTGTTCCGTTCGAAATTCTCAACGGCATTACGATAAGCCCATTCGTCGACATCGACGGCAACGACAGGTTTGGCACCTTTCTTAGCGGCGAGGATGGCAAGGACACCTGTCCCGCTACCCATATCAAGCACCGACTTACCGAAGAGATCCAGTTCCTCGAGAAATGTCAGCATGAGATAAGTGGTGGCATGGTGCGCCGTACCGAACGACATCTTGGGTTCGATAACTATGTCGTACTTCACATCATCGCGTTTGGGATGGAACGGAGCCCGCACCCAGCAGAAATCGCCGACCAAGACGGCCTGGTGCTGTTTCTCCCACTCTTCGTTATAGTCTTTGTCGACCATCTGTGCGACCTCATAGCGACAATCCAATGTGCCATCGAGCTGAAGCAGTTCATCGATGCACTGTTTCAAATAACTCTCGTCATACTGATTGGTGGGGACATACGCCTTCAATCCGTCGGAGGTCTCGTCAAAACTGTCGTACGGTCCTTCGTCACCCAGACTATAAATCAGCATGTCGCGGAATGGGTCAAGTTTGGATAGGTGTAAGGTTACTTCGGTATATTGCATGGGAAGGGTTGAAAAGGGTTAAAAGGTTTTAAGGGTTGAAAGGGGGTATTTTATATTTTTCCCAGTCGTAAGCGACATTGGTGAGGAATAAACCTTGCGCCGGCATGCTGACACCTGCGGCGCAACGGTTCTTTTGTTCCACGATGGCTCTGAGACCCTCGATATCGAGTTTGCCTCTGCCTACATCCAACAGGGTGCCTGTCACCGACCTCACCATATTCCTCAGGAACCGGTTCGCCTTGATTGTGAAGACGAGCATCTCCCCCTGTCGGTCCCACCGAGCCTCATGGAGTTGACAGATATTGGTCTTATTGTCGGTATGTAGCTTGGCGAAACTGGTAAAGTCGTCATATTCCATCAACACCTTGGCAGCCACATTCATTGCGTCAATGTCGGAATTGAAGAATATACGGCAATACTGTCCCTGGCAGAAAGGAAGCTTGGATGTCGACACATAATACTGATAGGTGCGACTGACCGCCGAAAAGCGGGCATGGAACGACTGAGAGACCTGAAAGATGTCAAAGATGCGTATGTCGGCGGGGAGGTAATTGTTTATCTTGAATACGAAGTTGGAATCTAACTCACTCTGAAAATCAAAATGGGCATAGAAGTCGGAAGCATGAACGCCACTGTCGGTACGACCACAGCCCACAACGGCGACAGGGGTGCGCAACAGGGTGGTCAGAGCCTCCTCGAGGGTGTCCTGAACTGTTGGCAATCCCGGCTGACTCTGCCAGCCACAATAGGCGGTGCCGTTATATGCTAGATGTATGACGTATCTCATGGCAATAGTGTCAATATTCTTCAGCCGGAATAGGCAGAATCTGCTTTCGCATCTCGTCGATAACAATCATGCTATAGAGTTTCTGCGAGGTGTCGGAATAGAGTTCCTTGTTATTGGCGTAGTTCTCCTTCTGATAGTTCAACGCCCTGTCGAAGAGATTGTTGGAGATATCCTTCTTAAGTTCATCGAGAGTCATAGTGCCACTCTTGTATTTCTCCAGTTCCTTCGGTGTTAGATATCTAGAGATTTTATTAAAACTGGCGTCGTCGAGCTGACAAGTGACAGAGTCGAAGTGCGTCTCCAGTTCCGGCAGGTTGACCCATCCCGTTATCGTTGTCTCGAGCAGATTTATTTTCTTCTTGGTCTTATCGGTGTAGTAGCCCAGATAAGCATGACACGGGTCGACGAAGATAATAGGCTGCAAACCCACCTTTCTCATAATGGAAGAGAAGAAGACGCAGGCGTCGATACAGTTTGCCTGACGGTTCTTGTAGACATCGTCGAAGAAGCGTATGTACTGCGAGTTGGTCTTACGGGAACCATTGGAAGTGCATGAGATTGACGAATAGGCAAGTCCACGGTTGAGGGCGTAATACCATATGCCTCGCATCTGAGTATCGGTCTTTTTCTCCGTTTTAGCACCATCAAAAATAGTCACTATACCCTGTTTGAGGATTTCGGAAAGGATGCCGTCGATTTTGGGATGATCCTCGTTGACGTAGGCGGCGAAGAGCCAGCGGTAGTCCCTGAGTTCGCCATTGGTGTCGAGCAACGACATAAGGCATTCGTTCACAGGTCTGAAATTGAGATGGATGTTCTTGACATCAATCTCTTCGTCATTGATATAGCAGGTGAATGTGAGGTCGATATGACCTTGATGACGGAGACGGTACAAACTCTCATACTTCCATTTAATGACAGGCTCGAAAGTGTAACGTTCCCCTTTCTTACGTAAAGTCTCTTGGGTGATGCTCACGTAATTGAGCAACGTGGAGTCGGCGACAATCCTCAACACGGCGTTGTTCTGCGGAGCGGTAACGCTGACGGTGAACATTGGTGGATTGTCGACACCTCGATAGTTTGCCAACGCCAGCACCATGGAAGGGTATAGCACATTGTCGAAACCAGCGTCGTACACAGCCTCAAAGTCAACAGTCTTGGGGTCGATGGTACGCTGCGTCACGGTGGTGCATCCTGACAATGAGACCGAACCGGCGATGATTAGAATTATATATCTTAGACGGTGATTCATAATCAGTTAATAATTCCAGCTATCAGCACCATGAGCAATGCCACAGGAGCGACAAAGCGGGCCAAGAAATAGTAGAAGACTTTGAAATAACCTATCTTGACGGTACCGTGATTGGAGAGTTCGTCGATGATGTCTTCTTTCTTCATAAACCATCCGAAGAAAATAATCGTCATCAGAGCACAAACAGGTGGCAAGATGGTTCCCGTCAGTTTGTCGAGCAGGTCGAACAACTGCATTTCGCCAATTTTCGCTCCACTCCAGATGCCATCGCCGAAAGAGAACGAGGCGGCGACAGCCAGCAACACCACCGATGCCGACATAATGACTGCCGACGCAGTACGTCCCACCTTCTCACTCGAAAGCCACTGGGTCAACGCCTCGAGCAAAGAGATGGCAGAAGTCAACGCCGCCAGAGCAAGCAAAAGGAAGAAAACTATAGAGAAGACTCTTCCAACGGCACCCAACGAATTGAAGACCATGGGTAATACCTGATATACCAGTCCGGGGCCACCGGTAGGATCCTGACCGCAGGCAAAGACAGCAGGGAAAATGGCGACACCTGAAAGAACGGCGATGGCAAAGTCGCACACGGTAATCCAGACCGACGTCTTCAGTATATTGTCATCGACAGGCAGATAGGAGCCATAAACAATCATAACACCCATACCCACCGACAGCGAGAAGAGCGCCTGTCCCAATGCCGCAAGGATTCCCTCGCCAGTCAGTTTGGTGAAATCAGGCTGGAAAAGATAGGCGACACCTTTTGAAGCTCCTTCAAGAGTGAGCGAGCGGACGCACAATACAAGAAGTAGCACTACAAGTATGGGCATCAACAGCTTAGATACTCTTTCTATGCCTTTCTCTACACCGCCGACGATGACACAGGTGGTAAGAACAAGGAACAAACCAATGAAAATGACCGGACGCAACGCAGAGGAGGCGAACTCGCTGAAATGCTGACCGAAATCGCCATCGGCAATACCGGCCAGGGTTCCCGTAAGAGACTCCCAGAAATAATTTGTTGTCCAACCTGAGATGACAAGGTAGATTGCCAATATCAGGAAGCAGGTTATAAGTCCCGCCAAGCCCACGAACTTCCATCCAGGACGGTGTGGCATCAACTTAGGATAAGCTTTCATCGGGTCTTCACCAGTACGACGGCCGATAACGAATTCACTCATCATCAGTATCATTCCGATAAAAAACACAAAGCATATATAAACCAGCAGGAAGGCACCGCCTCCATATTTGCCACATATATATGGGAAACGCCAAATGTTTCCGAGTCCTACGGCAGAACCAGCCGCCGCCATAATCGCTCCAAAAGAGCTACTGAATCCTTCACCTGTTTTTGTAGACATTTCTCTATTTAATTGTTGATACGTTGATATGTTGATATGTTCGCTCGTCAAGCTGACTCGCTACATTTAATCTATACTGCGGTGCTCGCAGGCTATGCCACGCGGGGTCAATCGGATACGTAGATATGTTTCAGTTAATTATTTCTGGATTATTTGAAACAAAATCGGACCATGCTTTGCGTCTCGATTTTGTAGGTTTCTTTGATTTCACATTCAACTTTTCCCTCACTTCCGCCAAAGGATTGGAACGTTCAACGAAGCAGGTATATGCCACAGCCAAGGCGTCGGTGGCATCGAGATAGTGGGGCTCGTCGGGAAAATGCATCAGCGAACGCAGCATCATAGCCACCTGCTCTTTGCCGGCATTGCCATTGCCGGTGACGGTCTGCTTGATTGTCGCCGGTTCGTATTCCGAGAACGACAGGTCTCTGCTCATAGCGGCGGCGATGGCAACCCCTTGGGCTCTTCCCAGTTTAAGCATCGACTGCACGTTCTTGCCAAAGAAAGGAGCCTCAATTGCTAGGTGGTCGGGATGGAAAGTGTCGATGATGCGGAGGGTGGAGTCGAATATCTTACGAATCCTGAGATTGAAGTCGGATATCTGCTTAAGATAAAGCACATCAAGCACCATGACCCGAGGCTTGTTATCGACTATCTCGATAACACTATAGCCCAGAATCCTTGTGCCAGGGTCGATACCCAGTATTATCTTCTCTATCCCGTTGCCGCTTTGCATGTTGATATGTTGATATGGTGATAAGGTGTTAAGATGTTAAGGTGATAAGAGAAAAACTCTTTAACCTTTAAACTTTAAACTGTAACCTTTACATTTTCAATTCTCATTAATGAGCTTCAAGCCAGTTGTCGCCAGTCTCGATACCCACCTCTATGGGGATGCTCAACGGCAGAGCGTGGAGCATGGCATCGCTGACAATCTCCCGCACCGTGTCGAGCTCGGTTTTGAGGACATCGAACACAAGTTCGTCGTGCACCTGAAGTATCATCTTGCTCTTCAGTCCCAACTCGTTAAAACGACGCCAGATACGAATCATAGCTATCTTTATCATATCCGCAGAGGTACCTTGGACTGGCATGTTGACGGCATTTCGCTCGGCAAACTGTCTCATAGCGGCATTGCGGCTGTTAATCTCGTTGAGATAACGTCGCCGACCGAGGAGAGTCTGAGCATAGCCATGTTCCCTGGCGAATTCCACATTCTGGTCAATATATCTCTTGATAGCCGGATATTGCTCAAAATATTCAGCAATCAGTCCGGCGGCTTCCTTGCGGGGAATGGCGAGTTGTTCGGATAGTCCGAAAGCACTGATGCCATATACTATACCGAAATTCACCGACTTAGCGTTACGACGTTGTTCCTTGGTGACATCGGCGATATCCTCATGGTAAATCTTCGCCGCTGTGGAGGCATGAATATCAAGTCCACGGGAGAATGCATCGGTCATGTGCTCGTCACGAGAGAGTGACGCTATGATACGCAGCTCTATCTGGGAATAGTCTGCGGCAAGAATGCAGTGGTCAGCGTCACGGGCTACAAATGCTTTGCGGATCTCCCTGCCTCGTTCAGTGCGGATAGGTATGTTCTGAAGGTTCGGATTTGAGGAGCTAAGTCTCCCCGTAGCCGTCACGGTCTGATTATAGACCGTATGCAGTCGTTGAGTAACTGGGTCAATCAGTTTTGGAAATGTATCCAAGTAGGTGGACACCAACTTGCTCAATGACCTATATTCAAGTATAAGTTGAACGATTGGATGTTTCTCTCTAAGTTTCATCAGCACGTCTTCCGCGGTACTGTACTGCTTGGTGGCGGTAAGAGGTGGCTTGTCTGTGACTTTTAGCTTGTCGAAAAGAATCTCGCCGAGCTGACGAGGTGACCCGATATTAAACCGTTCACCAGCAAGTTTATAGATTTTCTCCTCTATATCTATACGCTCAGCGGAGAGTTCGGCGGAATATTTCTTCAGAGCTTCCACATCGATACGCACGCCGGTATTCTCCATATCAACCAGCACGTCAACCAGCGGAATCTCTATGTCGTTAAAGAGCGCCAGCATGTCGTTCTCAATGAGCGAACGGTGCATAGGTTCATAGAGCCGCCAGAGGAGTCCTGCAGACACATATTTGAACGATTCCGAATTCTCGTCGACACTGACATTCAGAACACTGGAGACAATAAAATCGAAGTAATGACGGGCTTCGGGATCCAACAGGTAATGAGCCAGTTGCACGTCAAAGATATCGCCAGCAACTTCAACGCCGTGATCCATGAACACATGCTTGAGATGCTTGAGGTCGTAACAGACCTTTCTGGTATTGGGATTGGATAGCGCTACATTGAGGAAAGTGAAATAGTCGTTGCCATCGAAAGGAAGATACGAGGTGTCGTCGGCAGAAGTGGCAAAAGAGAGTCCTTTGACATCACCAGTTCTGTTGTCGTGGACCAAAAAGATAGAGAAATCGCGCTCTTGCAATTCGATGAGTTTCTCGATTGTCACCTCATTGCGACCAGACACATCATCGTCAGGGGTTGACAACTCGTCGGATTGCATATCAAACAGAGAAGCCTGCGACGGGTCTTGAACGACAACCGCCTTACGTTTAGTCTGGCGTGATTTCTCCTGTTGCTGATGGACTTCGGGAGAGACACTTCCAGTGGATGTCTTTACCCTGACATTGAGTTTCATGGCAAGATCAGGGTCGCTCACACTGATGTCGGTAAACATACGTTTGGCGAAATTCCTGAATTCCAATTCTGTGAACAGGGCGGACAACTGAGCATAGTCGGGACGTGCCAGACAGAGAGAAGTCTCGTCAAAGTCTATCGGAACATTGACACAGATAGTGGCAAGCTCTTTGGACAGCAAAGCCTGGTCGGAATACTCCTTTACAAGGTCGCGGAGTTTTTCATTCTTGATTTCATCACTGCTTTTCACCAGATTCTCCACACTTCCGAATTGAGCCACGAGTTGTTTGGCCTTCTTCTCTCCCACCCCGGGAATACCAGGTATGTTATCGATAGCATCGCCCCACAGTCCTAAGATATCAGCGACCTGAACAGGGGCATTCACCCCGAATTTTTCGCAGACCTCGGCGACACCATCGATGCTGTCGGGCTTTCCCATACGTCCGAAACGGTAAAGACGGACATGGTCGGTGACCAGCTGAGCAAAGTCTTTGTCGGGAGTCACCATCAGAACTTCATCGAAGCCGGCTTTTTCAGCCTGACGAGAGAGTGTGCCTATCACGTCGTCGGCTTCATAACCCTCCTTGGTAATTACCGGGATGGAGAAACCATCGATAACCCTCATGATATAAGGCAGGGCCTTCTGTATATCCTCAGGCATAGCATCCCTGTTTGCCTTGTACTGCTCATAACGCTCATGGCGAAATGTGGGAGCAGACACGTCGAAGGCGACAGCGCAGTGTGTGGGTTTTTGTCGACGGAGCAAATCGTAGAGTGTGGTGGTGAATCCCAGGACCGCCGATGTGTTCATTCCACGGCTGTTCATTCTAGGATTATGGTTCAGGGCATAATAAGCCCTATAGACCATCGCCATCCCATCAATCAACATCAGTTTTTTATTCATCAGCTGTTCTATTGTCGCCACACGAAGTGTGACGGTGTCATATTACTTCAAAGGGTTGGCGGTCAACTCATCATATTCGTGACGGTGACGGAGGATATCGCAAGCCAGGTTGACAGCGTGACGGAACGACTGCTCGCTTGCCTGACCCTTTCCCGCAATGTCATAAGCTGTGCCGTGTGCCGGTGAGGTACGAATGATGTCAAGTCCGGCAGTATAGTTGACACCCTCGGTAAACGACATAAGCTTGAACGGGATAAGTCCCTGGTCGTGATAGAGAGCCAAAACTCCATCAAAGCGGTTGAACTCGCTACTTCCGAAGAATCCGTCTGAGGGAAATGGTCCATATGCAAGTATGCCGTTGGCGTATGATTCATCGATGGCGGGCTTCACCACCTCCATATCATCATTTCCTATCACGCCATGGTCACCGGCATGAGGATCGAGAGCAAGGACAGCAATCTTAGGCATAGGGATGCCAAAATCGCGTTTCAGCGACTGATGCATAATGGCTATCTTCTCAACCAGCAGTTCTTTAGTAATGGCTTGGGGCACATCTTTGAGAGCCAGATGGTTGGTGACGATGCCTATCCTTATCCTGTCGCACACCATCATCATCAGCGACTTGCCGTTGAATTTGTTGGAGAGATATTCCGTATGTCCAGGGAAATCGAAGGTGTCCGACTGAATGTTTTTCTTGTTGATAGGAGCAGTCACCAGCACATCCACTGTGCCTTTCTTCAACTCCTCACAGGCGGCTTCCAGGGCCATCCGGCTAAGTTGTCCGGCGACATCAGTCGACTTGCCTATCTCAATTTTCACCTCATCAGGAACGAGATTCACCACATTGAACTTCTTGTCTTGAGCCTGATTTGGAGATTGGATGGAAGTGAAGTTTAGTTCCTGATGTTGACGGGGCATCAATTTCTTGTGATAAGATGCGACCTTCGTCGAACCGAACAGTATCGGCGTGCAGTGATCGAACATACGACTGTCGGAGAAGGTCTTGAGGATCACCTCATACCCTATTCCATTAATATCTCCGTGAGTTATGGCGACTTTGATTTTATGTGTTTCTGTCTTTGACATGATATGATAAAGGTTAAAGGGTAAAGTTTAAAGGTTAAAGTTTAAAGGTTAAAGATTTCTAGATGTTCTAGAGGTTCTAGATTATCTAGAGCATCTAGTGTTTCAATTTTCAATTCTCAATTTTCAATTCTCAATTTTCAATTCTCAATTTTCAATTCTCAATTTTCAATTCCCAATGGTGTCGTACATCTGGAAGAAGGCGTAGAGCAGACGGAGTCCGAAACCAGATGCACCCTGACCATAGAAACTCTCTCGTTTGCTGTAGAAAGCCACTCCGGCGATATCCAGGTGTATATAGGGGCAGCCATGAGCGAAATGCGCCAGGAATCGACCAGCAGTGATGGTGCCGGCTTTTGCCTGCAGGTTGCAGTTGATCATATCCGCCACCTCAGATTTCAGCATCTCATCATATTCTTTCCAGAACGGCAACGGAGCGAGGCGCTCGTACACCCTGTTGCCTATGATGTTGAGCAATCCGAAATATTTGTCGGCATCCTGCTGCATGACAGCTATACATGACGTACCCAATGCTCTTACCGCTGCGCCCGTCAGGGTGGCAGCGTCAATAATAACATCAGGTTTTTGATCACTGGCATAAGCAATGGCATCAGCCAGTATCAGACGGCCCTCAGCGTCGGTATTGGTAATCTCTACAGTGGTACCATCATACATCCGCAGTATGTCGTCAGCGGCATAAGCGTTCTTTCCGGGACGATTGTCGGTGAGAGGCAGGAATGCCATAATGTATACCGGGAGCTTGTTCTCTGCGGCGGCGAAGACTGCCGAAGCCATAGTTGCGGCACCTGCCATATCCGACTTCATCTCGGTCATATAGTCGTCGGGTTTGATATTCAGTCCGCCTGTATCATACATCACACCTTTGCCCACCAATGCCACGGGACGCTTGTTGACACGGTTCTCAGGTTTGTATTCCAACACTACAAAGCGAGGTTCATCCTCACTGCCACGGTTCACAGCAAGCAAACCTCCCATCCTCAGTCCTTCGATTTTCTTCAGTCCAAGCACGGTGCACTTAACATTGCTCAATGCCGAAGCCTCTTCCTTGAGAATGTCGGCGAACAAAGGTGCGTTCAGATACATCACCGGTTCATTCACCCAGTCTCTCAGTCTGTCGATACGTCTCCAGAGGTTAAGATTCTCTTTCATCACCTCGGGCTCAATAAGCAAACTGTCGACATGAACATCGGACAACAACGACTCTTTCTTGTTTTTGTATTTCTCAAACCGGTAATTCGCCATATGCAATCCTTCAAGGAACGCCACGGCTTCTTCCGGGATGATACCTTCGCCAGTGAACGCCACGCTCTGCACCTTTTCTTTCATGAGCATCAACTGCAAAGCAGCCGCCGACTTGCGGATCTGCTCCAAGGACTCGTCAACGGGTAGTTCGCTGTTAAAACTCTGCACATAAATCTTATAAGGAAGTCGGTTGAGAATAACAAGAGAAGAGATATCCTCTTTCCTTTTCGCCTCAATATAGGCCACCTCGTCACGCTTGAAAGGAAGCGAACGTGAAGCCACATCACTGCCGTAAAGAAAAATTACCGACGATTTGATTTTCGAGAAATCTATCTTTTCAAGCAATATATTCATTTTCCAAATACTTAAAAATAATTACTACTTTATTTAAAAATGCAAAGATACGAAAAAAACTCTTACAGTTAGATTATTTTTAATATCTTTGCACCATTATAGAAGATGTCAAAATCGGATAAATCATTTGGGAATTATGGCAAAAGCAAAGAGTTATTACTTCTGTAGCGAATGTGGTTACCAGTCGAGTTCATGGCTGGGAAGATGCCCTGAGTGCGGAAAATTCGGCACGATGCAGGAGGAGGTTATCCAAGCCTCCAAACCAAGCAAAACGGCAAAGGGCAATGCCACCACTGGTGTGTCGAAACCGAAACCTATTCATGAGGTATCGACGAGCGAGACGCAACGCATCCCCACACAATGTGCTGAATTCGACCGTGTGCTGGGTGGCGGTATAGTTCCCGGATCTCTCCTTCTGCTGGGCGGAGAGCCTGGAATAGGCAAATCGACACTGTTGCTCCAGACGGCACTCGCCATTCCAGGAAAGAGGGTGCTTTATGTAAGCGGCGAGGAGAGCGAACAGCAGATAAAGATGCGCGCCGACCGCATCAACAACGGTGGCGAGACGGACTGCTACGTAGTGTCAGAGACAGTGACACAGCGCATTCTGGAATGTGTGGATGAGGTAAAACCCGATTTGCTTATAGTCGATTCTATTCAGACCATCTGCACCGAGGCTATTGATTCATCAGCAGGGAGCATATCTCAAATACGTGAATGCACTGCGGAATTCCAACGTTTTGCAAAAGAGAGCGGTATCCCCGTACTGCTGGTTGGACATATCACCAAAGAGGGCAGTCTGGCAGGACCTAAAGTGATGGAGCACATAGTTGACTGCGTGCTGCAGTTTGAAGGCGACAGAAACTATGGTTACCGTATGCTGAGATCGCTGAAGAACAGGTTTGGATCGACTGCAGAAATAGGAATTTTCGAGATGCAGGGGGATGGACTTAGAGAGGTTGAGAATCCATCGGAATTCCTATTGTCGCAACGTGACGAGAATCTCAGCGGATGCGCTATCGCTGCGACTCTGGAAGGTGCTCGTCCCATGTTTATCGAGGTTCAGTCGCTAGTCTCCACAGCGGTCTACGGAACTCCGCAACGCAACGCCAACGGATTTGACTTCAGGCGACTCTCTATGTTGTTGGCAGTACTGGAGAAACGATGCGGATTCAAACTAGGAGCCAAGGATGTGTTTCTCAACATAGCCGGAGGCATAAGGGTTAACGACCCCGCCATCGACCTGGCCGTGGCCTGTGCCATCCTCTCGTCAAATGTCGACATACCTATACCGCCACGCTACTGCTTTGCGGCTGAAATGGGTTTGTCGGGCGAGGTGCGTCCCGTAAGTCGTGTGGAGCACCGAATAGCCGAAGCCGACAGACTTGGATTTGAAAAGATATTCGTATCGAAATACAACGCCCGAAGCTTGAACAAGAAACGGTTCGGACTGGAGATAGTAGAAGTATCTGTTATAGAACAGGCGTTCCGAGAACTCTTTGCCTGATTAATAATAAAGGTTACAGTTTAGAGTTTAAAGGTTAAAGAATAATATGAATTAGTTAATGCCATCAATGGAGCGAGACTCCTATGATGTGCATGAACTCCTCACGTGTCTTCGGATCTTTCATAAAGGCTCCGGTGAAATCGCTGGTGGTGGTGACAGAGTTCTGTTTCTGCACTCCTCGCATCGACATGCACATATGCTGAGCCTCAATAACCACGGCGACACCAAGTGGATTGAGGGTGTTCTGAATGCAATCTTTTATCTGTTTGGTGAGCCGCTCCTGAACCTGCAGACGACGGGCATAGGCATCCACCACACGTGGAATCTTGCTCAGTCCGACGATGGTGCCGTTGGGGATATACGCCACATGCGCTTTGCCGACAAAGGGTACCATATGGTGCTCACATAGCGAGTAGAGTTCTATATCCTTGACAACGACCATCTGTTTGTAATCCTCATGGAACATTGCCGACCTCAAGATATCTTCGGGGTCAAGATCATATCCGTTGGTGAAATAAAGCATCGCCTTCGCTATGCGTTCTGGACTTTTGAGCAGTCCTTCACGGTCGGGGTTTTCACCCAACAGGCGTATGATTTCCTTATAATGCGTAGCCATCTCTGCTACACATTTCTCATCATATTTGTCTATTTTAAGATATCCTTTTTCCATGAATTGTTGATATGTTGAAAAGGTTTAAAGGGATTTAAAGGGTTGAAAGGGTTAAAAGTTTTCTAGAATTTCTAGAACTTCTAGAGTATCTAGGATTTCTAGATTATCTAGGGATTTAAAGTTCACTCCACTTCCAGCAGGAGTCCTTTGAGGTACTCACCTTCGGGATGGTAGATGCTGACAGGATGGTCCATGGCATGAGGCAGTCGGCGGACTATGCGGACGTTACGGTGGGCGTTGGCGGCGGCGGTGAACACCATGGTCTGGAAGTCGTCTCTGCTGACAGCCTGGGAGCAACTGAAAGTCATCAAAAGTCCATGGTCGACTATTCTCTCCATTGCTTTCTGGTTGATATTCCGATAGCCCTTGAGTCCTTGCTGCAACGATTTGTGGTTCTTGGCAAATGCCGGCGGGTCAAGAATGATAAAGTCGAAACTGTTGTCGACGGTATCAAGATACTTAAGCACGTCGGCGACCACACCCTTATGACGGGGACAGTGACCGAAGTTCAAGTCCACATTCCTGTTGCAAAGTTCAATAGCTTTCTTTGAGATATCGACAGTCTCGACATATTCGGCGCCTCCCCGCAGTGCAGCCAGAGAGAAACCGCCCGTGTAACCGAAACAGTTGAGTACACGGCAACCATTGGAGAGATGCGACACAAGTTCTCTGTTCTCACGCTGATCGATGAAGAATCCCGTCTTCTGCCCCTCATAGAAATTGACCATGATTTTGTTGTCATGTTCAACCACCTCCCACTCATCAGGTTCGACTCCCCAGATATAACCATCGTCAGCACCAGAGATTGTGGCGCTGCTCTTGTCAAAAATTGAGACAAGAGCATAGGGTAAGAGTAGTTCTGAAGCTATCTCAGCAAGCATGGGGAATATGCGGTGCATACCCTGGCTATGAGCCTGCATGACGAGCACTCCATTATACCAGTCACACACTAAACCAGGTAGCAGATCACCTTCGGCATGGACTAAACGGAAGACATTGGTGTCACGCATATCGAAAAATCCCAGCCGGCGACGATAAGCTATTGCCGACTCCAGCCGCTGACGAAAAAAGTCAGCATCGATGCAGTCGGTCTCAAAAGAGAGCACCTTGCAGATAATGGTATCATGCTGATAGTGGCCCGAAGCAATCCATCTGCCGTCAGACAGACAGACATCAACCACGTCGCCTTCGACGGGATCGCCATCAATCCTTGCGACAGCACCGGAAAAAATCCATGGATGCCGGCGCATTACAGCCTTCTCTTTACCAGGAGCAAGAATCAGCCGGGGACGTTTCATTGCTTCAAGTCTATAATGGTCTGAAGTGGGTTGTCGGACTTGAAGACGGCATTGCCGGCAACGAGGACATCGGCGCCCACATTGCAAAGCATGGCGGCATTGACAGTATTCACACCTCCGTCGACCTCTATCAGACAGTCAGGATTTTTGCGGTTGCAGAGCTGACGCAGAGTCCTAATCTTGTCGTAGGTGTTGTCGATAAATTTCTGACCACCAAAACCCGGATTGACAGACATGAGAAGCACCATGTCGCAAAGTTGTATGCTATCCTCTAGCAACATCACCGGACTGTGGGGATTGAGAGCCACCCCGCATTTCATGCCGGCATCTTTGATGGCCTGAAGTGTACGGTCAAGATGAGTGCAAGCCTCATAATGCACTGTCAGTATATCGGCACCGACATTGCGGAAGTCTGCGATATATCTTGACGGATCCATAATCATGAGATGGACATCCAGAGGCTTGCGGGAATGTTTCTTGATATGTTTGACAATTGGTTGCCCGAACGAGATATTCGGCACAAAGAGTCCGTCCATGACATCGACATGCAACCAATCGCACTGACTGTCGTTAAGCATCTCTATGTCACGCTGTAGATTGCCGAAGTCGGCCGAGAGCAAAGAGGGGGAAATGAGAGGCATTGAGTATATAGTTTTAATGGATTATTATTCTAACAGATAATGGAGTTAGAAGGGGGAGTTATGGGGAGTTAATGGAAGTTTTTCGCTAAATATATTTGTTTTCAGCGGTGCTCAAAGCCTGCAAGCAGGCAGAAGGGGAGTTAAGGGACAAATGATTTTAAATGGTGATTAGTGATTGGTGATTTGTGATTAGACAAATGAAATTAATGAGCCAATTGTAACTGAGGTTAAGGTTAAGGTTAAAGTTATTACATTTTGAGTTTCTCAAAGTTGCGACCGTATACGCCTTGGGTCTTCGAGACCGAGATAAAAGCGTTCTCGTCGATACGATGAATCACCTGCATCACATTGGGTTTGTCGGTCTTGTGAGCCATAACTATAAGGACCTGCTGGGGCTGATGACTATACCCACCTTCGCCGTCAAGCAGGGTGACACCTCGACCTATCTCTTTAGTGATAGCATCTCCAATTTCTTTGTTTTTCTGTGAGAATACAAGTATTTGGTAGGATTGCTTGTTACCATCAAGAACCATGTCGAGGACATAGGTCATTGTAACCATAACTATATAACCGTAAACGACATTGGTGATCTGATGAGACACAAAGAAGGAACTGCCGATGATGAAGATATCAAGATACATAATCACCTTGCCTGGCGATATATTATAGAATTTCGAGAGAATCAACGCAATGATATCGGTTCCGCCACTATTGCCACCCATTGAGAAAGTCAGACCTATGCCACCACCGCACATGGCACCGCCAATGATAGCACACATAAACGGATCGAACGCCATCTGACCGTCTAACAAAAACAATCTCTCGACATGGAGTCCTTGCTGCCAAAAGATGAAGCATAGCGAACTCATCACAATGCCGTAGATGGTGTTGGCACCGAACTTGGAACCAAGCACTTTGAAACCAATTGCCAACAAGACTCCGTTGATGATGAAATTGAGCACACCGATAGGCAACGGTATTCCCGCGGCAATATTAAGCACCGACGAGATACCACTAACGCCGCCACCCACTATCTTGGCGGGGAGCATAAAGGCTGACCATGCGAATGTATATGTCAGTATGCCGATAGTGATGACAATGTAAGACAGAACTAGTTTTGACTTGTTTTTAAAGATATGCATAGGAATTGTTGATATGGTGATACGTTGATATGTTGATATGTTGATATGGTGATATGGTGATATGTTGATATGTTGATAAGGTGTTAAGATGTGAAGATGTTAAGATGTTAAGATGTGAAGATGTTAAGGTGAAAACCTCTTTAACCTTTAAACTGTAAACTGTAAACTTTACCAAAACCTTTAACCTTTAACCTTTAACCTTTAAGATGTGAAGATGTTAAGGTGATAAGAGAAAAACTCTTTAACCTTTAAACTTTAAACTGTAACCTTTACATTTTCAATTTGATTGATAATATCTTGCACCGAAGATGGAGGAGCCAATGCGAATCAATGTGGCGCCCTCTTCGATGGCTATGGGGTAATCGTGACTCATTCCCATGGATATCTCGCAGAATTCGGGATGACCGGCAAAGGTGGTAGACTTCAACTGTTCGAAAATCTGTTTAAGATGGCGAAACTCCTCGCGCACCTGATTCTGATCGTCGGTCTGGGTTGCCATACCCATCACGCCGCATACACGCACATGCTCCATAGGAGGCAAAGTTGAGAGATATGGAATTTCATCAATGGCAAATCCAAATTTGGTCTCCTCACGGGCGATATGGAACTGAAGAAGCACATCTACGGTACGGTTCACCTTGGCGGCTGCCTTATCCACAGCTTCCAAGTGCTCGACACTGTCAACGCCGTGAATCATCTTAACAAAAGAAATATAGTATTTCAATTGCTTAGGTTGCAGATGTCCGATGAAATGCCATTCTATATCTTCAGGCAATACAACATGCTTGTCACGCAATTCGGTGGCATAGTTCTCTCCAAACAGCCTCTGTCCAGCATCATATGCCTCTCGCAACATTTCGACAGGCTTGGTCTTCGAGACAGCAATAAGTCGCACTCCTTGTGGCAGTGTGGCACAGATTTTTTGTATCTTTTCCTTTATCATTAGGCGGGTTTTTAATCAATCGACAACAAATGTCGGATTTCTTAATTTTTTATAACGTAAACATTGCATATATATTTTTCAAAACACAATATTTTTTACATCCATCCGTTTGGGATAAATCTCTAGATGCTCTAGATTTTCTAGAAATTCTAGAATCTCTAGAAAGAAACTATGTAACCTTTAATCTTTACCCTTCCTATGATAGTATGTATAGCCGAGAAGCCCAGCGTGGCTCGTGACATAGCCAAAGTATTGGGAGCCAATACCAGCCATGATGGTTACATGGAAGGCAACGGCTATCAAGTGACTTGGACCTTCGGACACCTCTGCACCTTGAAAGAGCCCCACGACTACACTGAAATGTGGAAAGGCTGGAATCTGTCTCGACTACCAATGATTCCAGCCAGGTTCGGCATCAAACTGATTGACAACAGCACCTATCAAAAACAGTTTCACATCATCGAGACCTTGATGCAAAAAGCCGACGGCATCGTGAACTGCGGCGATGCCGGACAGGAAGGAGAGCTCATCCAACGCTGGGTAATGCAGAAAGCCGGGGCCAAATGTCCGGTGCAAAGGCTATGGATATCATCACTCACCGAGCAGTCCATCAAGGACGGTTTTCAGTCACTCAAGCCTCAGGATGACTATCAGTCGCTCTATGAAGCCGGTCTCTGCAGGGCTATTGGAGACTGGCTGTTGGGCATGAACGCCACCAGACTGTATACCCTCAAATACCGCAAGGAACGGGGGCAAGTGTTGAGCATAGGGAGGGTGCAGACCCCTACACTGGCCCTGATTGTCAACCGTCAGCTGGAGATACAAAACTTCAAACCAGAACAATACTGGGTGCTCTCCACCCTCTACCGAGGAACCCTCTTTACCCTGCAGGTTGAAGACAGTTCCAGTGATGATGCTAACAACGATGAAGAGGCATCCACAAAAAATGGTTCGATTAAAAAAACTCTTCGTGGACGAATCACCAACGCCGAGGAGGGACAACGGGCACTGAAGGCGATAGAGGGTCGCGACTTTATAGTCACTGGAATCTCAAATAAAAACGGGAACGAGGCACCTCCCCGACTTTTTGACCTTACGAGTCTTCAGGTGGAATGCAACAAAAAGTTCAGTTTCTCTGCCGACGAGACCTTGAAATACATCCAGAGTCTCTACGAAAAAAAATTCACCACATATCCCAGAGTCGACACCACATTCCTGAGCGAAGACATATACCCAAAATGTCCGGGAATATTGAAAGGTCTGCTCCCCTACTCCAACCTCACAGCCCCCTTGCTCGAGAAGAAACTGCCCAAGAGCAAGAAAGTGTTCGACAACAGCAAAGTGACCGACCACCATGCCATCATCCCCACCGGAGTCAACCCGTCGGGAGGCGACATGACTCTCAACGAGAAGCGGGTATTCGACCTCGTAGCCCGTCATTTCATCGCCGTCTTCTATCCCGACTGCAAGATATCCACAACCACTGTGACCGGCAAGGTAGAGGCGTTACCTCCTGAAGGGAAAACCAAAGGAGAAACTCTGACCTTTAAGACCAGCGGAAAACAGATACTCCATCCCGGATGGCGCGTCTGTTTTGGCAAATGGATCGAGGAGAACGGCAACTGGCATCAGGAGAAGAAACCTGACGTCACAAATAACGATGAGGACAAAAAGGAAGACGACGGTACTGAAGAGACCGAGAACAAAGGGATGCTCCCAGCCTTCACAAAAGGAGAACATGGACCTCATACCCCCACCCTCTCCGAGAAATGGACCACGCCACCCAAACCATACACAGAGGCAACCCTGCTTCGAGCTATGGAGACTGCCGGACGTTTCGTTGATGACGATGAGTTGCGCGACGCATTGAAAGAGAATGGCATCGGTCGTCCGTCTACTCGTGCGGCGATAATCGAGACACTCTTCAAACGCGGTTACATAACCAAAGTCCGCAAGTCGCTCAACGCCACTCCAACCGGAATAAACCTGATAAGTTTAATCCATGAGGAACTCCTAAAAAGCGCCGAGCTCACCGGCCAATGGGAAAAGAAACTAAGACTTATTGAGTCACACAAATACGACGCTCACCAATTCATCGAGGAGCTCAAAGCGATGGTCTCCAAGATTGTCCATGACGTGAAGCAAAGTGCCGGTGGCTCTTTGTGATAGCGTAGCGGAGAAAGCACCGCTTGCCGGTGCTGTGACCCGTAGGGGCGCCAGGGCGGTGCCCTCTCAAAAAAAAAGTGCGAGGCAATTGCCTCACACTTCATTGTCACTATTTCAGAATCACACGTTTCTGAACCCTCCCCCGAGGAGTAGTGATTTGTAAGATGTATATACCATCGGGAAGTTTGGACAAGTCAATATGGTTGCTATGTTCAACGGTCAACACAGAGCGACCCGTGCCATCCATCACCTCCACACGCATCACGTCTTCGTTGTCAATTGTCAGCCAACCCGTGGTGGGGTTTGGAAAAATATCAATTCTCCATTTTGAATTTTCAATTTCATCAATACCCACGGTATTGATGGTCAATATCAATGTCACGGTGCTGTCGCAACCATCCACTGTAGTCCCATGCCATTGGTAGGTACCACTCTCTGTGTAGGTCTCGTCATTCCATGTATAACTGCCATCCGAAGTTTCTGTCACAGTGGTTTCCACACTATAGTTGATGGTCAGATGTAGAGTCACCACACTGTCACAGCCGACGACATTGGTATATGTATGTGTCGGTGTATTCGTGCTATTCGTGTAATTCGTGTTCCACCATGTGAAGCTGTCACAAGCCACCGCAGTAGTGTCGCCGGTGGTGCTGTAGTTGATTGTCAGGTGAAGTGTGTCAACCTGTGTACATCCATTGGCATCGAGATGAGAGAAGGTATAATTGCCACTTGTGGTGTAGGTGGTGTTATTCCAGGCATAGGACTCGCAAGCGGTCTCTGTCGTTGCGGTGTGTACAGGGTTATTGATTGTCAGGTGCAGTGTATCGACCTGAGTACAACCGTTGACATCGATATGAGAGAAGGTGTAGTTGCCACTAGTAGTATATGCCGTGTTATTCCATGTATAGGTCTCACAAGCGGTCTCTGTCGTTGATATGTGTACCGGGTTGTTGATGGTCAGATCAAGCGTGTCGACCTGAGTACAACCGTTGGCGTCGAGATGTGAGAAGGTGTAGTTGCCACTTGTGGTGTAAGCAGTGTTATGCCATGTGTAAGACTCGCAAGCGGTCTCTGTCGTTGCGGTGTGTACCGGGTTGTTGATTGTCA
>DBXB01000079.1:50662-50800 GCA_002309155.1 Bacteroidales bacterium UBA1223
GTTATTCCATGTATAGGACTCGCAAGACGTCTCTGTCGTTGAGGTATGTATCGGGTTGTTGATGGTCAGGTGTAGCGTGTCAACCTGCGTGCAACCGTTGGCATCGAGATGTGAGAAGGTGTAGTTGCCACTTGTGGT
>DBXB01000030.1:0-20184 GCA_002309155.1 Bacteroidales bacterium UBA1223
TATTGGGACAACGAGCGATGGAATCTTCCCTATGCCGTCGACGGCATAGTCATCAAGGTCAATGAGGTCGCTCTCTGGGACACTCTCGGTGTCACCTCCAAGTCTCCACGTTGGGCCATAGCCTTCAAGTTCAAAGCCAAGCAGGTCTCCACACCCCTGGTCGATATCTCCTTCCAGGTGGGTCGCACCGGCATCATCACTCCTGTCGCCAACCTCAAACCCGTATGGCTCGGCGGAACCACCGTGCGACGTGCCACCCTCGTCAACGCCGACTTCATCCAGAAGATGGATATCCGCAATGGCGACTCCCTGCTGGTCGAGAAAGGCGGCGAGATTATTCCCAAGATTGTCGGCGTCGACCTCGCCAAGCGGCTCCCCGGCGCCGAACCCGTACAGTTCATCACCAACTGTCCCGAATGCGGCGCCGCTCTCGTCCGTCTCCCCGGCGAAGCCGCCCACTACTGTCCCAACTCCGACCTCTGTCCTCCGCAGATATTGGGCCGATTGGAACATTTTGTCTCCCGCAAGGCAATGAATATCGACAGTCTCGGGACCGAACGACTGCAGATGCTCCTCGACAAGGGATTGCTTCGTGATGCCGCCGACCTCTACGACCTCACAGTCTCGCAGCTCATCGGTCTGGAGTCTGTCGACGACACCGGTCTTCGCAAAACCTCCCTTCAGCAGAAGAGTGCCGAAGCCATCGTCTCTGCCATCGACCAGTCGCGTAAGGTACCATTCCGGCGAGTGCTCTTCGCCCTCGGCATACCTTCTGTTGGCGAGGTGGCGGCCCGCAAGCTGGCTTTGCATTTCGGCGACATCGACTCTCTCATCTCGGCCTCCGCCACCGATCTGTCATCCGTTCCCGACATCGGCGACAAGACCGCCTCGCTCATCATCTCCTTCTTCGACAAGCCTCGTCACCGCACCCTTGTAGACCGCCTTCGCGCCGCCGGCCTCCAGTTCCACCTCGCCGGTACGCCCTCGTCCTCGAGGGCATCAAACCTCCCTCTCTCTGGCCTCACCTTCGTAGTCAGTGGCGTCTTCAACACCTTCTCCCGCGATGCCATCAAGGAATCAATCCTCCTTCATGGCGGCACCGTCTCCTCATCGCTCTCAGGCAAGACCTCCTATCTCCTCGCCGGCGAGAAACCCGGTCCCGAGAAAATCAAGAAAGCACAGCAACTCAACATCCCCATCCTCTCCGAATCCGAATACCTCGCTATGATAAGTGAATCGTGACCTGTGACATAAAGGTTTTAAAGGTTTAAAAGGTTTAAAAGGTTTTAAAGTATAAAATAAATCATTTGTCCCTTAACTCCCCTTAACTCCCCTTAACTTCCCTTAACTTTCGTCACCGGTCACGAAACCCCTTCACCCCTTCAATACTTCATACATCAAACATCATACATCAAACATCAAACATCCCTTTGCGCCCCCTACTATCCATCCTAATCTTCCTCACCCTTTTCGGCGTTGCCCGTTGCCAGTTGCGCGTGACGGTGGCTCCGCTGCTCTCCTACACCATACCCAACTCATCGGAATGGTCGTATATTTCGGATATCGGCGGTGGACTGACCCTCTCCATCCATCGACCCATCCGTTGGTATGCGAGCACTGCGAGCGACTCGCTCACCCTCTTGCGTAAGTTCGACATGGGCCTGCAGTTCGGCGCCTCATTCTCTCCCCATGCCATCGCCGGGCAACGGTTCAGTCTGGCACCATTTATCAACCAGCCCCTCTTTGAAAAAGGTAGACATTCCCTTATGCTTGTCATGCAGTTCGGTCTATCCGCTTACACCCGCCCGTTCCGACTCACTGCCGATACCGCCAATGTCTTTATCGGTTCCTATGTCAACTGTCATATAGAGACCGGAGCCATCTACCGTTTCACCCTTGCCGACAGTTCGGCATTGTCGTTCTCCACCACCTTGGCGCATTCCTCCAACGGCTATCTCCTCCGTCCCAACAAAGGTCTCAACTATCTCCATTTCTCCATAGGCTACACCCTGCCTCCACAGTTTACCGGTCACCGGTCACCGGTCACCGGTCACCGGTCACAGGTCACCGGTCACCGGTCACGATACTTCGACCTTTTCGCTTCCTACGCTCCTGGCATCGTGATGCCTCGGTTTACAGGTGCCGCACAGAAGTATTACTATGCCCACACCGCCCGCCTGGGAACCCTCTACCGTTTCTCTCCCAAACGTGCCGCAGGTTTCGATCTCGAGCTGACATACAACTACAGTCACGACGAACTCATCGCCTATCACCACGACCCCTATCCATTGCCATTCTACGGAGCAATAGCGGGTGCATACGAGGCCACCTACCATCGTCTCTCACTGCATCTCGCTCTGGCGGCATACGTTCTGCACGGTGCGGTGGCATATACCCCTGTCTACGAGCGTGTCGGCCTCTTCTACAATATCGGAAACCAGGGAAAACGTCTACGCCAATTTGTGGGTGTGTCGCTGAAATCCCACATGGCTCATATCGATTTCATCGAGTGGCATTATGGAATATTCTTCCGTGTGAATCGTGACCCGTGACCTGTGAATTTCGTGACCGGTGACCTGTGACCGGTGATACGATCGGGTCACAGTTCACGGGTCACAGGTCACGAAATTAAAATATATCAACATATCACCTTATCAACAATTAAACGATTAAACAATCAACAATTAAACCTATCAACCATGTTCCGTCGTTTTTTTATTCTAATATTGTTTATCCCCATCCTTATGCAGGCTCAGAATACCAACACACCTTCATCCGCTTCATGGAAAAAGGTCAATGAAATGATAGAGAAACAGCACTACGCTGATGCTGACAAAATGGCTACGCAACTCTATAATGATGCTTTGGAGCGTCATGACTCCCGTCAATCTCTGATTGGTGCAAGATTTCTATCGATTATAGCCTCTGAGTATAAGGAGAATAGTGTTGACACCATTCTGGCTCGCTATCAAGAATTGCTGCCCAATCTCGATGCAACTGACGCCGCCATCTGTCGTCTGCTTATTGCTCGTATCTATAGTGACTACTACGCAAACAACCAATGGCATATCCGGCAGAACAGTCCATCGAGCGAGCCCGATTTGGATTATACCCTCTGGGATTTGTCGAGGTTCCAGAGCGTTATCGAGAAACTCATTCGGGATGCCCTTGCCGACCAAGCGATGCTCTTCTCGGTGAACTCCGATGACTTGGAATATCTTGCATCGACTCATAAAGGGAAAGATATAGACATCATGCCGACACTGAACGAGATGGCTTTGTCGGTGGCTATAGATATTTTCCAGTCTCTAAGTTTTCCGAGACTTGTGTCATCCGACTTTGACGATGCGTCGCTTCTGCTGGCGACCTCCGACAAGTTTGCCACAATGCCGTTGAAATCAAATGACGGAAACCGAGGACTGGCACGTTTCCTTATGTCGAGACTGCAGTCTACAGAGAGATACCATTACGAGAAAAACTGTGGCGACGCCATGCTGGTCAATTTCATCATAAACCGAATTGACAGCCATATCGGAGCGCTTGTCGACAAGGATCTTTCGAGTTATATGGAGCATAAATTGAAAGAAGACATAGAATACTTTGCTCCTCGCAATAGTGAGCAGATAACCCTGCTCTATTTCAAGTTGGCTTCTCTCTATAATGACGGTGGTAAATTCGCTGAGGCTGTGCGTTATATTGATGAGGCCGTGAGACTTCATCCCGACAGTCCCGGTGGTGCAATGTGCTATAATTTGGGACAGCAGATAAGGAAGACCAATATCCAAGTCAAAATTGAGGACTACTCTCCATCCGACAGCTATCTTCTTGGAACTGTGGATGTCCGTAATGCTGACACTATCTATTTCCGAGTCATTGCCTATACCGATTTGAACAATAAGAATTTTAGTGGTCAACGGCAAAAGATTCTGCAACAGAAAGTGTACCACAGTTTTTCGCTCGTCGTCAAGCATCCCAATGACTACGCATGGCATAAGTCATATTTCTCTCTGCCACCGTTGTCGCAGGGGAAGTATCTCTTAGTAGTCTCTACCGATAAGGGGGTGTCGACCGACGGTTTCACCTTTGTGGATTTCGAGATAGCCGATGTGGCGCTAATTCCCGCATATCCCGACGGTGATTTGCGACAAGGGTTCCTCGTCGACCGCAAGACTGGACAACCTGTGTCTAAGTGCGAGATTACTTTGTCGTATGACAAAAACGACAGGACCAAGAACGTTGTTATCGGGACTGAGAAAACAGACAGCAAGGGTTACTACGACTTCACAGGGATGTTGAAAACACGTGAAATAGAATCCTACAGCCGTTTGAGATACTCCGTAAAATATAAGGGACGTAAACTGGAGTTAGGATCGGCATGGATGAGAAAAGACCATTCTGCCAAGTCCGATGAGGAAAAGTTGACTCTATATTTTGACAGACCGGTATATAAACCAGGCGACACAGTCCATTTCGGTGGATTTCTTTACAGAGGCAATGACTTTGACGGCAATGTGGTGAGTGGCAAGAAGATAAAACTGATGCTTAAAGATATAAACTACAAGACTATCGACAGTCTCACGGTGACGACGGACAGCTATGGACAGTTTAATGGTAGTTTTGTCATCGCTGACGACGCCACTCCGGGATCATGGCATATTGATGCCAAATCTTACGATACATATTATTTTAAAGTAGAAGCATACAAACAACCCAAATTCTTGGTGACACTCACAAAACCCGAAGTGGAGAGACACTTCGGCGCTATGGCGAGAGTCGATGGTGTGGCGGCAAGTTATACTGAGGTGCCTGTCGGCGGAGCAAGAGTCAGTTATACTGTGACTCGCAAAGAGAAGGTTCAGTATTGGCGGTGGAATTGGTGGATGTATGATGCGGGAAACTCTGAACAGCTGGTAGACAAAGGAGAGATAGTGACTGACGCCGACGGACTCTTTTCGGTGGAATTCATCCCCATGCCCGACGCAGATGCCGACCAAGAACGCAGACCTTGTTATGATTACATTGTGAATGTGAAGGTCACTGATATAAACGGTGAGACTCACGAGGCGAAGACCTCCCTTACCGTAGGATATGATAACAGTTATATTGAATTAGATGTTGAGAACGAATCGACAGACAGTACAAGCGTTGTAGCGTCAATACGCAATCTCGACGGCAAGGCTATCGATGGAGATATAGAAGTCACAGTGTCGCGTCTCAGAGTTCCCGAAAAACCAAAATTTGCCCATCAACTATCGTTGTCGCAGCCGACACCGTTGTTCAACACATACGGCAGAAAGAGAGGTCAATCAAATGGGGAGTCCTATGGTGGGTTCCTTGACTCGTCGAAGTGTCAGATGCCCTTTACAAAGACTGAGTTTGAGAAACTATTTCCTTATCTCGACTACGACGGAACGGTGTCGGACTACACCCGATGGAGCGAGGAGAAGCATTTGCATAACCTGCGTCGGCAAGTGTCTGCCGAGAGCCCTTACAACTTCAGCTTAAAGGGATGTCAGCCGGGCGTCTATAAGGTGTCTGTCCGTTCCTTTGCCGCCGACGGAACCCTGATCAGCAACGGTGAGCGTTATGTGGTGTATAATCCACCTACGGCTGACAATCGCAAACCGATTCTGTCCGACCTGATCAATGTCACTGTTGAAAAGTCTGATGTCAGAGTGGGTGAGAGTGCCAGTATCAGGGTGGGCAGCCGCTATGACGATGTAACCCTTTTCATGGTGGTCTTCAAAGATGAGAAACAGTTGAGCCATGAGGTCTACAGTGTCAGCAAAGGCTACTTTGACATATCCATACCGGTGACAGAGAAGATGCTTGGAGGATTCCGTGTTGAGATAGCCGCCATGAAAGAAAACCATTTTGAGTATGAGAGTTTCAACTTCTCAGTGCCATTTATCCACAAAGAACTTAAGGTTACATGGAACACATTTCGTGACAATCTGCTACCTGGCTCTGAGGAGCAGTGGTGTGTGGAGATTGCCGACAAGGACGGCAAGTCTGTCGATGCCAATCTGCTTATGACAATGTACGACATCTCGTTAGAGAATTACGGGAGTCTGCGATGGACTACATCACTGTGGCCGTCATCATCTTACTCGGGTTCGTTGTTCAGCAATATTGTTGACATCCGTGGTGGATGGTATCATATAGCCAAAGAGCCGAAATACAAGCAGGTTGACGATTACGACTATTCTTATCACTATCTGATGCTTGACATGCCATACGCTCTTTCGCGGAGATACAACAGACGGGCGTTATATTCCTTAAAGTCTGGCGCACCGATGGCAAAGAATGCGATGGTGGAAAGTGATGAAGAGGTATTTGTTGTGCTTGAATCCGCACCGGCGGGAGCGATGTACGATATGGTTGAGAACGAGTTAGGGGTAGAAGAAATCGCTACTGCCACTGCAGGAGTAGAGGATGGCGATGAAAAGGAGATCCAAGTCAGACAGAATCTTAACACTCTGGCATTCTTCAAACCGGTGTTGAAGACAACAGAGAAGGGGAGCGTGACCTTCTCGTTTACTGTCCCCGAATTGCTGACGAAATGGAAGGTGGCGGGAGTGGCATGGACTCCTCAATTGATGTTTGGATCCATTACTGGCGAAGCTGTCAGTCGCAAGCCGTTGATGGCGGTGCCCAATGTGCCCAGATTCCTGCGTCACGGCGACACCTGCCTGTTTTCAGTGAAGGTAAGCAACACCAGTGGGGTGCGCCAGCCGGTGACAGTAAGCATCGAGATGACTGATGCTATATCTGGCGAGCTGTTGCCAATCGTGGTCGGACCTGTCAGCAAGCAGCTAGAACTTGCCGACGGCAGGAGCGGGGAGGTGTCGTTCCGGATAGCCATTCCTACGACAGGACCTTGTATGGTGAACTATAAGGTGATTGCCCGTGGCGAGGGTTGCAGTGACGGCGAGCAAGGTCCCATACCTCTGTTGCCCTCACGACAACTTGTTACTGAGTCGATGGCTTTCTATGTCAACGGGAATGACGTGAAACATTTTGAACTGAAACATTTGACGGGCTATAAAGCCGAGGATCCAAAGAACACGCTGGTGCATCACTCGCTCACTGTCGACCTGACTCCCGATCCGTTGTGGTTGGCGATACAGTCACTTCCTTATGTGTCGCGTCAACAGAACCCTTCGAATATCTATCTTGCCAATGCTGTATTTGCCAACAGCATCTCTCGACAGATTGTCGACCAGAATCCTTATATTGAAAAATTGTTCGAGAGTTGGAAAGTCGGAGATCCCGATGCTTTTGTGTCGGCACTTGAGAGGAACAGCGACCTGAAGCAAACCGTTGTCGAGGCCACACCGTGGTTACGGGACGCTGTTTCAGAAGAGCAACGGCAGAAGGACATTGCCAACTATTTCGACAAAGAGAAAATTGACCGACTGCTGGCATCTCAGCTGCGGACCCTTATGGATGGTCAGAACTCCGACGGAGGATGGAGTTGGATAAGTGGCTGTTCCTGGTCAAGTCAGTATACTACCCAGTATATTCTCAAGACTTTCGGTCAACTGAAGCAACATGGTGTCGACATAGACGGCGGAACCAGTAGGGCTATAGAGAAGGCGTTGGATTATGTGGACCGTGAGACTTACAAGTACTACGAGAAATATCTGAAAAAGAGTGGCTGCGAGGCAATCAACCTTGACTATCTGTATCTCATCAGCTATTTCCCGTCTCACAAGATGTCGAGCAAGCACAAGGAGGCTTACGACTATTTCTATCGTAATGCCCTGAAGCACGACAAGGAGTACAAATCTCTCTACTCTCAAGCGGTGCTGGCTTTGGTCTTCCATCGTCACGGTGATACTGATAAGGCACGTGAGATGCTTTATCGTGTCAAGCAGAAAGCCCTCAAGAGTGATGAAATGGGCATGTATTGGCGTGACAATATCAGTGGTTGGCTTTGGAACGAGCGCCCCATTGAGACTCAGGCGTTGCTGATAAGGGCGTTTACTGAGATTACCGGTTATGATGAAGATGTGGCTCGTATGCAGCAGTGGCTTCTGAAACAGAAGCAGACCACGTCGTGGTCTACGGATGTCTCTACTGCCAATGCGATACAGGCGTTGCTGGTGAACACGAAAAGCAGCGAACGTCAGTCGGATGTCTCCGTTGCCTTTGGAACGCATCTCCTCAAGACCGATGCCGACAATCCGAGAATACATATCAGCCAACGGCTCGCTGCCGAAGAGATCCGACCGTCAGACGGCAAGGTCACTGTGACTAAGAAGGATGACGGAATAGCATGGGGCGCCATCTATTGGCAGTATTTCGAGAATCTAGAGAAGATACCCTACAGTTCGATGGGTATAACTATAAGGAGAACCTTGCTCCGCATCAACGACGACAACTCGGTGACGCCGGTGGGAGAGGGGTGCTCCCTGAAAGTGGGCGACAGGGTAAGGGTACGTCTGGAGTTGACCTGCGACCGTAATTTGGAGTATGTGCAGGTGTCAGAGCCCCGTAACGCCGCCATGGAACCGGTCAGCACCGCCAGTGGATGGAGGTGGAACAAGGGACTCAGTTTCTATACTTCTGTAACCAATACGGCACTTACTCTGTATGTAGACCGATTGGATAAGGGTAGTTATGTGGTTGAATACGATATGTATGTCAATAATGCCGGCAAATACACGTCGGCTCCAACCGTGGTGCAATGCCTATATGCTCCCGAATTCAGAGCCATCTGTCCCACCGCTCCCATCAATGTTGAATGAAAAAAGTTCCATTTCATGTGCGTAAGTGTAATGCCCTCGAGGGGACCCGAGCTCCAGTGGAGCTTGGGAAGGGCGTACCGGCGTATTAAAAATGTTAATTATTTTAAAAAAAATCGTATCTTTGCAAAATAATTTAACATTAAATGGAACTAATAAACATAAATACTTGCAACTAATGAACGAACCAACTAGACTCTTCGATTTATTGGAATGGCGTAAGGCCCAACATCCGGAACGCCCGGTGTTTAAATATAAGGAAAAGGGCGAATGGAAATCCCATTATATTGATGAATATATTGAGAAAGTCGACTTGATTAGTTACGCCCTGCTCCATCTCGGCGTCAAAAAAGGCGAAAACATCGGTCTTATCTCCTCGGGACTCCCTGAGTGGAACTATGTCGATTTCGGAGTTCAGCAGACCGGCGCGGTGCTGTTGCCCATATATCCCACCATCAGCGAGGATGATTACCAGTTTATTCTCAACGACGCCAACGTGAGACTTTTGGTTGTGGAAACTCCAACGCTCTACAACAAAATCACTAATATCAGAGCAAAGCTGCCTCATCTCGAGAATCTCTGCACCATTGTTCCCATGGAGGGTGTCAAGTCGCTTGACGATATATATGATCTTGGTCGCCGTTATCTGTCTGAGAACCCTGACGCTCCCGCCAGATTGCAAAGCATCAAAGACAGCCTTACCACCGACGATATCTGCACGATGATCTACACTAGCGGCACCACAGGAACTCCCAAGGGCGCCATGCTTACCCACCGCGGACTGATAATGAATGTCCAGGAAATCAAGGAGAGTCCCGGAAAAACTTGGACTAAGGCTCTCAGTTGGCTGCCGATGTGTCATATCTATGAGCGTATGATGGGCTACCTCTATCAGTGGCTCTGTTTCGAGATTGCATACGCTGAGAGCATCGCCAAGGTCGGCGACAACTGCAAAGAGATTAGTCCTAACATGATGGCGTGTGTGCCCCGTTTCATCGAGAAGGTCTACGACAAGATCTTCCGTAAGGGTGAGAAGATGACTGGCATCAAGAAGAAAATCTTCGACTGGGCTATCGACCTGGCGTTCCGTTACGACCTCGACGAGTCGAAACTCTCTGCTTGGTACAAATGTCAGAAGGCTATCGCCGACAAGTTGGTGTATAAAGAGATACGCGAAAGTATGGGTGGCGAACTCTATATGCTTGTCAGCGGCGGCGCCACCATCCAGCCACGACTCACGAGGTTCTTCTCCTGCGTGGGACTGGACCTTTACGAGGGTTATGGCCTCACAGAGTGCTCGCCTCTTATCGCCGTCACCAACAGCAACAAGAAAGGACGTAAGATAGGTTCGGTGGGTTTCGCCATGCGTTCGATTGAGGTGAGACTGGACCCTGCCACCAACGAGATTCAGTGTCGTGGAGGCAACGTGATGAAGGGTTACTACAATGCCCCCGAACTTACCGCTGAGGCTATTGATTCCGAGGGCTGGTTCCATACCGGCGACACCGGTTATTTCGACGCCGACGGCTACCTCTTCATCACCGGCCGCACCAAGAGCATGTTCAAGACCTCGATGGGCAAATACATCAATCCTGAGGTCATCGAGGAGAAGATGAAGCAGTCACCATTCATTCTCGACATGATGGTGGTGGGCGCTGAGCAGAAATTCGCCGCGGCGCTTATAGCTCCTGATTTCGACATGCTGAAAGACTGGTGCCAACGTCACGGCGTCGACGCTCAGAGCAAGGAAGAGATGATTGCCGACAAGAAAGTCATTGCCCGCTATCAGAAAGTCGTGGATAAATATAACGCCGAACTTGGTGTTACTGAGCAGGTGAAAATGTTCAAACTTGTCGCCGACTCGTGGACTGAGGCAAACAAGATGCTCACTCCGACTCAGAAACTGATTCGCCGCAATGTCGCGGCCGCCTATTCTGAGCAGATCGACAGTCTGTTCAAATAGTTGGCTTCAGTTTTAGCTTGGTTGAAATGTTAAAAAAAATACCGTGCGTATACAATAAAAAAAGTAAAAATTAGTTATTAATTTAACTTAAATACCTTATTAAAGGTTTTAAAGGTTTCAAAGGTTAAAAAGGTTAAAAAGGTTTTAAAGGTTAAAAAGGTTTTAAAGTATAAAATAAATCATTTGTCTAATCACTAATCACCAATCACTTATCACTATTCAAAATCATTTGTCCCTTAACTCCCCTTAACTCCCCTTAACTCCTTATCAACATATCAACAATTCAACATATCAAAGCATTATGAATCTAGGTATTAAATTGTTAGTCGCTGAAGATGATCCCAATATGGGAACCATCCTCAAAGTTTACCTTACTCAGAAAGGCTATACCGTATTCCTTGTGACCGACGGTCAGCAAGTTCTCGATGTCTATAAGGAAGGCAATGTCGACGCATGTATCCTTGATGTGATGATGCCCGTCAAAGATGGTTTTACCGTCGCCAAGGAAATCCGCCGCATCGATAAAAACATCCCTATCCTCTTCCTTACCGCCAAAGCTCTTGAGGCTGACAAACTCAAAGGTTTCGAGGTTGGAGCCGATGACTATATCACCAAACCTTTCAGCATGGAGGAACTTCTGGCTCGTATCAATGCCACTATCCGTCGTTCTTTCGATGAGAATAAGCCTGAAAACAACCAATTTAACATCGGCAAATTCAAGTTCGACTATAATTACCAGACTCTCACATATCTCGACGAACCTCCTCAGCGTCTCACTTCCAAGGAGAGCGAATTGCTGCGCCTTTTCTGCATCAATTTCAACCAGCTCATCGACCGTTCCAGCACGCTGCAGAAGATATGGAAAGACGACTCTTATTTCGCCGCACGCAGCATGGATGTCTATATTACCAAGTTGCGTAAATATCTCAAAGCCGATCCCTCTGTTCAGATTGTCAACGTACATGGCGTGGGATTCAAACTTACTATCAAGTCCGGCGAATAACAACTGTCTCTATCGTGAAACTCACATTTCTCGGAACCGGCACTTCGCAGGGGGTCCCTGTTATTACTTGCACTTGCGACGTCTGTCGGTCAACCGACCCTCGCGACAAGCGTCTCCGTACATCAGCATTTCTAAGAATACCGCAAGGACCCGACATCTTGTTTGATATCGGTCCCGATTTTCGTGCCCAGATGTTGGCCAACGGAATCTCTCACATCGACGCCATTCTGCTCACTCACGCCCATCGCGACCATATCTCTGGTATCGACGACATCCGGCCGTTCAACTGGACTCAGCATGGCAAACTGGACCTTTACGCCAACGCTCCCGCTTTAGCTACTTTTCACCACGACTATCATTATATCTTTGAACCGCACATCTATCCCGGTCTGCCTGAGGTGGAGACACACGACGTCTCCGACGCGGCACCCTTTGCCATCGGCAAGGCTCTCGTAACCCCTGTCCGCGGACTTCATAAAGACTTGCCGGTGCTCGGATTCAGGGTCGACGACGGTGCGTCACGCATGGTCTATATCACCGATATGAACCACCTTACTGATGACGAACTCCCGAAACTACAGAATCTGGATGTCCTTGTCATCAACGCCCTGAGACAAAAAACTCATTTCTCCCATTTCTGTCTGCCCGAGGCTCTTGAGGTCATCCAGCGTGTGAACCCCCGTGAGGCCTACATCACCCACCTCAGTCACGAAATGGGCCTCCATAACGACGTCGACTCGTCCCTGCCACCCCACATCCACATCGCCTACGATAACCTCTCAATAAATTTCTAAATAAAGTTTAAAAGGTTTTAAAGGTTAAAAAGGTTTTAAAGTATAAGAGTTTAAAAGTTTAATCATTTCGTGACCGGTGACCTGTGACCGGTGATACGATCGGGTCACAGTTCACGGGTCACAGTTCACAAAATTAAAATTCTCCATTCACAATTCACGAAACAATTCACAATCCAAAATCATTTGTCCCTTAACTCCCCTTAACTTCCCTTAACTCCATATCAACATATCAACATATCAACATCCCAATGCTCCACATCGTCTCTTTCAATGTCCCGTACCCCGCCAATTATGGTGGTGTAATCGACGTCTTCTATCGCCTCAAGGCGTTGAAGTCTCTGGGATTGGAGATTCATCTGCATGCTTTTGAGTATGGACGTGGCGAGCAGGAGGCATTGAGGGATTACTGTAGCGAGATTACTTATTACCCACGAATGACCGGTCTTAGGAGCGCCTTCTCCCGCAGACCTTATATAGTACAGTCGCGTGCGTCTGACCAACTTATCACAAACCTGCGAAAGGACGACAGTCCCATCCTCCTTGAGGGGCTGCACTGCTGCTCGGTGTTGGAACAGATTAATGACCGCAAGATATTGGTGAGAGCACATAATGTGGAGCACGACTACTACGCTCGCCTCGCCGCCGCCGAGCCTCATCTTCTGCGACGCATATACCTCCGCACCGACGCCCGTCGACTTAGACGCTATGAGCCTATACTTACCAAAGCGTCGGCGGTGCTCGCTGTCACCAAGTCTGATCTCGTTCATTTCCAAAATATAGGGTGTCGCAATGTGCTGCTGATGCCTTCTTCACATCCCGACGATGAGGTGGTGTCAATCCCAGGTAGGGGAGACTTCATCCTCTATCATGGCGACCTCTCTGTCGCTGAGAATGTGAAGACTGTCACCTTCCTCGCCACCAACATTATCCCCCGCATACCATACAAGGTCGTCGTCGCCGGCCGCAATCCGTCGCCCACTCTCACATCTCTTCTTGCCAGGTTCGGCAACGTGGAACTGGTGGCCAATCCCGACGACAGTCAGATGCACGGATTTATAAGCCAGGCTCATGTGTCGTTGTTGCTCACCGACCAGCCCACGGGACTGAAACTCAAATTACTCAACTCTCTCTTCGCCGGCCGTCACTGTCTCGTCAACAGCGCGATGGTGTCTGGCACCGAACTTGGACAACTCTGCACCGTCGCTGACACTACCGATGACATGCTTCACGCTCTCGCCGATCTTATGGCAACACCTTTCTCTCAGTCCGACATCGAACGCCGCTCCCTCCTCCTAGGCACTCTCTACAGCAACGCCGCCAACGCCAAACTCCTCGTCTCACTCCTTTAAGGGTTTTAAAGGTTTCAAAAGTTAAAAAGGTTTTAAAGGTTTCAAAGGTTTCAAAGGTTAAAAAGGTTAAAAAGGTTTTAAAGGTTTCAAAGGTTTAAAAGTTTAAGAGTTTAAAAGTTTAATCATTTCGTGACCGGTGACCGGTGACCGGTGATACGATCGGGTCACAGTTCACGGGTCACAGTTCACGAAATCAACATATCAACTTATCAACTTATCAACATCCCATGCGCCCTCTATTTCTTATCATCGTTTTGTTTCTTTGTGTCGGCGAACTGTCGGCTCAGCGCAACATCGCCATCCACGGTTCTGCCGCCAACGGCGCAGGCCGCAGAGTGGAATTGCTGAAAACCAGCGACGCCATCTCTGGACTCGAGTCTGTCATCGACAGCGCCACAATTGATGATAACAACTCCTTCGAGCTGCGTTGCTACGCCAACTATCCCATGCTGGTGACTTTGCAGGTCGAAAACTACTCGCAGTCGTTCTTCGTCGAGCCGGCTACCGAGTACTCGGTTTTCATTCCTTCCTTCGACTGGAACCTTGATGAGAAACGCAATATCTTCCTCGACCCCGAACCTCTCCCTCTGGTGTTCCAAAACCTAAAGACCGGCAATGTCAATTCTACAATCGACAGCATTGATAGGTATATCTCTAATTTTGTTAGCGATAACTATTTCTACTTCGATCAAAAGTTTAAGCCGTCGGCATATTATTTCGACAGTCTTGAGACTCTTCTCCGCAAGACTTTTCCTGATGGACGTAACGATTTTGTCGACCGCTACAAGATGTTCCAGCTGGCTCAGCTGAAATACTCTCTTAAGTTCGACTCTCGTCGCAATCTTGTGAACCGCTACATCAAAAACCAGCCGATTCTCTATCACGACGAGAACTATATGTCGCTCTTCGCCACTCTTTACGCCTATTCTATCTCTAAAGGCACCAAGGATATCCCCGTCTATCGACTGGCTCACTGGGTCAATAATCTGGATCTGGAGACTTACATCGACTCCATCGGCGTCGACCCTTTGCTGCGTCACGAGCAGGTGAGGGAACTCGCCGCTCTGCAAGCTCTCCGTGAGTCGTACTATAATTTTCATTACTACAACCCTGACATGGTGGTGAAGATGATTCAGAAGCTGGCTCAGAAATCCAAGTTCCCAGAACACCGTCTTATCGCCGACAATATCATCCGCTCGTTCCACAACAGGGAAGAGTCTGAGTCGTTCTCTATCTACGACGTGTCGCTCCCTGATGTCGACAAGCAAGCCGTCTCCCTCGGCTCTTTTGAGGGCAAATGGATTTACATAGCTTTTGTAAGGTCTGGCGACCCCTTCTCGGTGTCTGAGATTGAGACTATGGCTCACTTCAAAGAGGATGCTTACAAGAACAAAAACGTGGAGTTTGTATCTATCGACTGCGACAGGGAGTTTCAGAAGATGTTCCATTTCCTCAAAAACACCAAGCACGGCGACCGCTTCAACTGGACTTGGCTCCATTTCGATGGCAATTACCAGCTTCTGCGTAACTTCCAGGTCACTGCCTATCCCTGGTTTGTGCTTATCAACCCCCAGGGAAAGGTGCAGTACGACATCACTCCGGCCCCCTCGTCCGGTTTCCTCCTCAACGCCCCCTGGAATGATACCCCTGTTGATGAATCCTCCCCATCAAATCACCCCCTTTTCCGCCGCTAATTTTAACCCCTTATCAACATATCAACAATTAAACAATTCAACAATCAACATATCAACAATTCCCCATGATAGATACTTTACTTCTAAACGCCATAGCCACAACGCTTAAGAATTTATATGGACTCGATGTCAACTCCTCCGACATCGCACTCCAGAAGACTAAGAAAGAATTTACGGGAGACTTCACTCTGGTTGTCTTCCCCTACGTCAAAGCTGCCCGCAAGTCGCCTGAGGCTGTCGCCAATGAGATTGGCGCGGCCGTCAAGGAGTCTGTCGCGGAAGTCGAAAACTATAATGTCATCAAGGGCTTCCTTAACTTTGTCATCAGCGACAGCTACTGGATCGCATTCGCCAACCGCATCGCTGTTGATGAGTGTTTCGGTCTGAAGAAAGCTTCCGACACCGCCGAACCTGTGGTCATCGAATTCTCGTCGCCTAACACCAACAAGCCGCTCCATCTCGGTCATATCCGCAACAACCTGCTGGGATGGTCGGTGTCTCAACTGCTCGCCGCCGCCGGCGAACGTGTTATTCGTGTCAACCTTGTCAACGACCGCGGCATCCATATCTGCAAGTCGATGCTGGCTTGGCAACGTTTCGGTAACGGTGAGACTCCTCAGAGTTCTGGCATGAAGGGCGACCATCTGGTGGGCAAGTACTATGTCGAATTCGACAAACATTACAAACAGGAGGTGGCCGAATTGATGGCCGGCGGCATGGAAGAGGACGAGGCTAAGAAGAATGCTCCTCTCATGCTCGAGGCTCAGCGGATGCTGAAACTCTGGGAAGACGGCGACGAGGCTATCCGCAGACTGTGGGAGCAGATGAACGGATGGGTGTATGCCGGTTTCGACGAGACTTATGCTCGTCTGGGTGTGTCGTTCGACAAGATTTACTACGAGTCGCAGACTTATCTGCTCGGCAAGGAGTTGGTTCAGAAAGGTCTGGACAGTGGTGTGCTGTTCCGCAAGGATGACGGCTCGGTGTGGTGTGACCTCACTGACGCTGGTCTTGACCAGAAATTGTTACTTCGCAAGGACGGCACGTCGGTATACATGACTCAGGATCTCGGAACTGCTCTGTTGCGACAGCAAGAGTTCGGTGCCCGCCAGCTTATCTATGTCGTCGGCAACGAACAGGACTACCATTTCCAGGTGCTGAAAATTATATTGAGCCGTCTGGGATTCGAATGGGCCGACAGCCTGTATCATCTCTCTTACGGCATGGTCGAACTCCCCAACGGTAAGATGAAGTCGAGGGAGGGTACCGTCGTCGACGCCGACGACCTTATCGATGTGATGGAACATGACGCCTGCGAGATTTGCGCTGACCGTGGCAAGAATGTGGAGATGGACGATGAGGAGAAGCAACGTCTCTACCACACTCTGGCTTTGGGTGCGTTGAAATATTTCATCCTCAAGGTCGACCCGACAAAGACCATGCTCTTCAACCCCGCTGAGAGTATCGACTTTAACGGCAATACGGGTCCTTTCATCCAGTATACCTATGCTCGCATCCGTTCCATAATCCGCAAGGCTGGTGATGAGAAGAACATCAATATCGCAGAGTCGGCAATTCCTCAGACATTGAACGACAAGGAGAAAGAGGTTCTGAAACTGCTTTACGATATGCCCGCCACAGTTCAACAGGCCGCAGCCTCTTACAGTCCGGCAGTCATCGCCAACTATTGCTACGAACTGGCAAAGGCGTTCAACAGTTTCTATCAGGACACCCCAATTCTCCGTGAGAGCGACACCCAAAGAATGCGTTTCCTCGTCCGCCTCTGCTCCGCCGTCTCGTTAGGCATCAAGAACATGATGTCGATTCTCGGCATCGAGGTTCCTGAAAGAATGTAAATCAACCTTAACTTTAACCTTAACTTTAACCTTAACTTTAACTTCAGGTACCATTAACATCTTAACATCTTCACACCTTCACATCTTCACACCTTAACCCCAATCATGCCATGTTCTTTACCGAATCTTTTACTCTCTCTACTCTTATCTGCGACCAGGACGACCGACTGACTCTCTGGGGACTGGCGAGACTGTTCCAAGATGTGGCTGGCGACCATTCCGACTCTCTTGGTGTGGGCTTTGAGGGACTGAAACCTCGTCACAAGGCGTGGGTGCTCACTCATGCCTACTACGACATACAACGTCTGCCTTTGGCGGGCGAGCGACTGACTCTCCGTACCTGGCCTAAACCAGACAATGGTCTGATAGCTCCCCGTGACTACCAACTGATTGACAGCGACGGGATGATCTGTGCCTCTAGTGCCTCTAATTGGGTGGTATTGGATATGGACTCTCGTCGGGTGTCACGACTGCGCGACATCATCCTTCCTTTCGAGATGGAGAATGACGACGCAACTCGTTTCCACAAGCTGGAGAAACTGGCAATGCCTACTGAGATGAGCCTGCTCAGACATATCGACGTTCCTTATTCGGCACTCGACCACACTCGTCATGTGAACAATGCGGAGTACATAAAATGGATATGCGACTCAATCCCGGAGATATGTATGTCACGTAACGGAAACCGTAGCGAGATTTCTGAATTTGAAATAAACTACGTCCGTGAAACGCAATATGGAGACCCTGATGTGAGTCTCCATTGCAGTAATAGTGTTGATGGTGTTGACTTAGAACGTTTTTACCGCATCTCCAACTCTGGAGGCGTGTCTGTCAACTGTAGGGTCAGGCTTTCTTCTTCTTTCTAGACTTTTTTTCGTCCGTCTGACGGATAATGGCAACAGCGTCGGCAAGCTTCATGGTCAGAGGATCGATCTTCTCGTTTTTGGGCAGACGGTAGTTGGTGTTCTTGTAAGTGAGATACGGTCCGTATTTGCCGTTGTTCGAGACCACCATTTCGCCTTCGTATTCGCCAATCTCGTGGGGATAGAGCTCTTTCATCTTCTCTTTCTCCTGAGCCTGTTTGCGTTTGGTCTCGATAATCTCGAGGGCGCGTTCCAGAGTGATGGTGTAGGGGTCGTCGTTCTTTGACAGTGAGTAGAATTTGCCCTCGAAACGTACGTATGGTCCGAAACGTCCAATACTGACAACAACCTCTTCGCCCTCTGATGTTCCAATGGTGCGAGGTAGAGAGAAGAGGTCGAGAGCCTCTTCGAGAGTGATGGTCTCTATGCTCTGTCCCTTTTTCATTGAGGCAAAGAGCGGTTTCTCGTCGGTGTTGGTCTCGCCAATCTGAATCAGTGTACCGTAACGGCCAATCTTTGCGTATACGTTCTTGCCGGTCTTGGGGTCCTGTCCCAGCAGACGTTCGCCACTGGTACGTTTTGAACGGTTCTCGGTCTGTTTTACATTGCGGTGGAAGGGTACGTAGAACTGGTCGATGACGTCTCTCCAAGCCTGTGTGCCGTTGGCTATGTCGTCGAAGTCTTTCTCGACTTTGGCGGTGAAGTTGTAGTCCATAATCTCGTTGAAGTGTTCCATGAGGAACTGATTCACGATGGTGCCGATGTCGGTAGGCAGAAGTTTGCCTTTCTCAGCACCTAAGTGCTCCACCTTTTGTGTCTCTGTGATATCCTTGCCGGGAATCATAGTGAGGGTGGTGATCTCCACATCGTGGGGAGCGCGGTCTTCCTTGCTTACATATTCACGTTTAAGAATGGTGGAGATTGTGGGTGCGTAGGTTGAGGGGCGGCCAATGCCTAGATCCTCAAGTTTCTTCACCAGGCTGGCCTCAGTGTAGCGAGGAGGATGCTGTGTGAAGTGCTGTGTAGCTTCAGCTATCTCAAGAGTGAGGGGAGAGTCGACAGTAACATGGGGGAGTTTGTGGTTGGGACTGGTCTCTTCCTCGTCGTCGGTCGATTCAAAGTATACTTTGAGGAATCCCTCGAAGAGTACTTGTTCACCGGTGCAGCAGAACATCTCTTTGCTGTCGGATATGGCGATTTCTACCGTGGTTTTCTCCAGTTCGGCATCGGCCATCTGTGAGGCGATGGTGCGTTTCCAGATAAGTTCATAGAGGCGACGTCCCGCAGAGTCGGCAGTGATATCTGTGGTTTGCAGATCGGTGGGGCGGATGGCTTCGTGAGCTTCCTGAGCTCCCTTGATTTTTGTGTGGTAGTGGCGTGTTTTTACGTAGTTATCGCCAAAGGTCTTAGAGATCTGTGCCTTTGCCATGTCGAGGGCGACCTGACTGAGGTTGGTCGAGTCGGTACGCATGTAGGTTATGTATCCCGACTCATACAGTTGCTGGGCAATCTGCATTGTGCGAGCCACCGAGAATCCCAGCTTGCGGCTGGCTTCCTGCTGAAGAGTGGAAGTCGTGAACGGAGGTGCGGGACTGCGTCGGGCGGGTTTTGTCTCGACTTTAGTTATCTTGAAAGTTGATTTTGTTATGCTCTCAAGGAACTGACGAGCTTCCTCCGCGGTGTCGAAGCGGCGGCTGAGTTCGGCGACTAGTTTGCGTTTCTCAGTGTTGATGAATGTAGCGGTGACACGGAAGAAACTCTGGGATTTGAAGTTGTGGATTTCTTCCTCACGTTCCACAATAAGGCGAACAGCCACACTCTGAACTCGACCGGCGCTGAGTGCTGGTTTAATCTTTGCCCAGAGGATGGGGCTTATTTCGTAACCTACCAGACGGTCCAGCACGCGGCGGGC
>DBXB01000030.1:20311-28462 GCA_002309155.1 Bacteroidales bacterium UBA1223
GGGGAGCCATACCATTTCAGCGGTTTTGGAGGCTTTCTTCAACTCGTTGACGAGTTTGTTCTTCTCCTCCGAGATTATATATTCGGGCTCGTAGTTGTTGTCGATGTCAATGCTCATTTCTTTCTTTGCTAGATCGCGGATGTGTCCGTGACTTGACATTACGGTGTAGTCTTTGCCAAGGAATTTCTCGATGGTTTTGGCTTTCGCCGGGGACTCTACTATTACAAGATTCTTCATAATATAATAATAATGTACTATATAATATTTATTTATTGCTTTGTTGAATTATCTGACAATAAGACTGTTGGCGATTCGACGTTTTATTGTTGACTTTTGCAAAATTATTATTTATTTTGAAATAATGGCAAAACTTTTGACTTTTTCTTTTATTCAATTTATTAACGATTATAAAATAAAGTAAAACAATGGGAAGAAGAAAACGTGACTTGTGACCTGTGAATGGTGAATCGTGTGCTGTGGTTGGCGTGGCATAGCCTGCGAGCACCGCAGAATAGATTAAATGTAGCGAGTCAGTTTGATGAGCCAATTGTGAATTGACAAATGAACTGCGTGGCCAATTTTCAATTTTAACACCCCCTTTAACTCCAATATCATTTTAGTAATAATAAAATAATAACCTGTTACTTTTTTACTTTGACTAATTATTTTATTTTCCAATTAATTTGTTTATATCAATTTATATAAGTATATTTGCAAACATATACAATCAATCAATATTATTATTAACCATTAAATACCAAATGATTATGATTAAAATCGACAAGACTTTACGCAAATCCACAGCAAAGGTATGGATGTTTAGGTTTTGATATTAACCTAGTAATTATGAGATTATCAATTCATATACAAGTTCTTCTGTTATCCTTTGTGCTCTGTTGTTACTGGAACACTGTTTCGGCACAACGTATAATATACCCGGGAGACACAAATAGTGGCTATATTATTCCTTACTTTGACACTGTAAGACTTGATTGTGCACCTATCTACCATGGTCGATTGGGAAATATGTTCCCCAGTCAGAAAGCTGGCTGTAAGATTTACGGTATTGCGACTGTAGTGCCCGAAATATATGCGACAGATATAGGCACAATGGTTTGCCTATACAATATTGTAAATGGACAATTCCACAAAACAGATTCGTTGATTATTGACAGCTTGAGTCCCACATGTGGAATCCCTGTTACAATTAGATATAGTAACATTAATCAATTTTACTACAAAGACTCTCTTCTGCCTGTAATAGAGGCTTTTTTCGACCGAGGTTACAATATTGACGACACCAGTTTTGGACTCGCAATAGGACCTGCCAGGCCCGAATGGGGTCATGAACATTATTTTAGACTTGCGGGAAGAACTGTGCAGATCTGGCCTATTAAAAGTTTGAATATGCCTTTTACGAACTATATAATATCCGAATATTTCTCTAGTAGTCAAATTCTCAAATCGCTTAATGCTGATAATTTATTATTTTGTCTTTTCCCCATAACTGACAGCATTCTGTGGGCGCGGCACCAACTGACAAAAAATTGCGGACACCTGACGGGCGCCACGGCCGACTATACCGATGTCCGCACCTTCACCCTGCACTGGACAGACACGTCGACACACTGCCTCTACCAGATAGCCTACGGCGACGCTTCGCAACCCATGGACAGTTGGACTGTGGCTGAGACCTACGACACGCTCTTCACCCTTGCCGGACTGAACTACGGCGAGAGAATGGCTTTCCGTGTTAGGGCGCAGTGTTGCTACTACGACACCCTCACCGTCTGGGTGCCGTGGACCGACACGGTGCAGTTCGAGAGACCATACGTCACCCTCACTCTGCACAGCAACAACCCGTTGTGGGGCGAGACATACGGCGGTGGAATATTTGAAGAGGGAGCCCTGGCCAATCCGCAGGCCGTGGCGGGCGAGGGATGCCGTTTTGTGGAATGGAGCGACGGCGACACCTCCGCCGCAAGAATAATAACCATGGATAGAGACAGCGTACTTACAGCCATCTTTGACACAACCAGGGTGGATACTGATGATATCCATATTGCAGTAAAGGAACAAGCCGTGCTGCTTCCAAACCCCACAGGAGGACACTTTACTGTTGTAACCACATCAACAATGGAGCTTGTGGCCATCTACGACATGAAAAGCAGATGTGTCAAGACCGTGGCTGTCAACGGCGATGAGGTGCGGATAGATGTTGGCAGCCTTGCCTCCGGCACCTACACCGTAGTCATAACGACACACAGCGGGACTCTGACAAAGAGACTGACAAAAATGTGACAATACAGTGTAATGTACATAAATAATTTTTTTTGACATTTACGCCTGTTTATTTTATAGGACAATACATATTTCAGTCAATAGTAGGTGTGGTATATACTAAATAAACCAATATCTGCTGATAATGATTGCTATAGGCAAGAGAAGAGCCACCGCACAGGCGGTGGCTCTTCGGTAAATAGCAGTCGATATGTGCCGTCAGAATGTGACGGCACAGAAATGTATATCAGCTGTTGATTCTCATTTTGTAGAATGAACGGTAGACGAAAATCAGAGCGATGAGGATAAATGCTATTCCAATGTAGGGGGCTACAGCTTGGAATTTCTCGGCAATGGCAATCTCCATGGCAAGGACACCAAAGAGGGTGGTGAACTTGATAATGGGGTTGAGAGCCACTGAGCTGGTGTCTTTGAAAGGATCGCCTACAGTGTCTCCAACGACGCTTGCGTCGTGCAGAGGAGTGCCTTTGGCTTTAAGGTCAACCTCAACAACCTTCTTGGCGTTATCCCATGCACCACCGGCATTAGCCATGAAGACGGCCTGGAAGAGTCCGAAGACTGCGATGGAAATGAGGTAACTAACGAAGAGGCAAACAGCGTTCTCGCCACCGATACTGCCGGGAGATGAGATGCATGCGAATCCAAGGGCGAAGCAGAAGATGGCGATGAAGATATTGATCATGCCACGCTGAGCATAGTTGGTGCAGATCTTGACAACTTCCTGTGATTTCTCGGTGTCGGCTTTCTTAGGTGCGTTGGGGTCGAGTTTGATGTTGTTCTTGATGAACTCAACAGCACGGTTTGCACCGGTGGTGACAGCCTGCATGGAGGCTCCAGTGAACCAGAAGATGACACAACCGCCGAGGATGAATCCGAGGATGGAGTAGGGGTTGAGGAGGTTCAGGATGCTGGCGGGCTCGATGCCGAGAGCTTTCTGAATCATAAGGATGAGGGAGAATATCATCGTGGTGGCTCCTACGACAGCGGTACCGATGAGGACGGGTTTGGCAGTGGCTTTGAAAGTGTTGCCGGCACCGTCATTGGCTTCGAGGTAATATTTAGCCTTTTCGAAGTCGGGGGTGAATCCGAATTCATCCTCTACCTCTTTGCGTGTCTTGTCGATGTCGTCCTCGATGAGGGAGAGCTCGTAGACTGACTGAGCGTTATCGGTAACGGGGCCGTAGCTGTCGACAGCGATGGTGACAGGACCCATACCAAGCATACCGAAGGCCACAAGACCGAAGGCGAAGATGGTAAAGTAAGGTCCGAAGACAGGCTCAATACCGAAGCCGTTGGCGGCCATATAGGCGATGAGCATCAGAACGAAGAATACCATGCCGGTCCAGAAAGAACCCATGTTACCGGCGACGAGTCCGCTGAGGATATTGAGGGAGGCACCGCCATGCTTGGAGGCTTCAACAACTTCGCCTACATGTTTAGATGTGGGCGAGGTGAAGAGTTTGGTGAATTCGGGAATAAGAGCAGCTCCAAGGGTTCCGCAGCTGATGATGATAGAGAGTGCAAGCCAGAGACCATTTACGATGGTGACATCGCGGAGGATAAAGTAGCTGGCAAGGAATGTGCCGCAGATGGAGAGTATGGAGGTTATCCAGACGAGCGAGGTAAGAGGCTGCTCGAAGTTGATGTCGTCAGCTTTGCTGTATTTGGCTTTGGCGATGGCACCATTGATGTAGTAAGCGAGTACAGAGGCTATGATACCAAGGATACGCATTACGAAAATCCATACGAGGAGTTTCACTTGGATAGAGGGATCGGGAACAGCAAGAAGGATGAAGGAGACGAGAGCGACGCCTGTGACACCGTAGGTCTCGAAACCGTCGGCGGTGGGTCCGATGCTGTCGCCGGCATTGTCACCGGTGCAGTCGGCGATGACGCCGGGGTTACGCGGGTCATCCTCGCCAATTTTGAAGACAACCTTCATGAGGTCGGATCCGATATCGGCGATCTTTGTGAAGATACCGCCGGCAATACGGAGGGCTGAAGCACCAAGGGACTCACCAATGGCGAAGCCCATGAAGCAGCTGCCAGCGAGGTCGCCGGGCATGCAGAGGAGGATGACAAGCATGAGGACGAGCTCAACGCAGATAAGGACGATACCGATGCTCATACCTGCACGAAGAGGAATATTGAGCAGGTCGAGAGGACGACGGCGGAGGGAGGCGAATGCCATACGTGCGTTGGCGAGGGTGTTCATGCGAACACCGAACCAAGCCACGCCGTAACTGCCAAGGATACCGATAATGGTCCATGCGAGAACGAGGCAAACACCACCAATCTTCATATCACTGAGGACACCGAAATAGAGAGCGATGGCGGCACCAATGAAGAGGAAGAGAATGATGAGGAATTTACCTTGTTGTTTGAGGTAAGTGGAACAGGTTTTGAATATGACGTTGCCTATCTCAAGCATAGATTTGTGGGCTTTGAGTTTACGGACTTTACTGAATTGCCAGAATCCGAAAAGAAGACCCAGAGCCACGATGAGGAAACCCCAATAAAGGATAGTCTTTTCAGGGGCGTCGGTCCATGTTGCAGGCATTTGCAGGTCGGCTTCGCTTGCAAAGCTAAGCGCGGGAAGTGCAAGAATTGATAATGATGTTAAAAATTTCTTCATAAGATATAGTTTTTTACTTTATTGTTTCTGTGATTAAATGTACGTTGCTGTTCATTGTACGAGGATGAGAATATCGTTCTGCTGCCCTTTGACCACGCCGGCATTGATGTCGAAGGTCTTCTCCTCATTGCCGTCGGTGATGATCCGGATACGACCCTGGGCAAGACTGGAGATGATGGGGGCGTGGTTTTCGAGAAGTTCGAAGAGTCCATTGGTGCCGGGCAACTGGATGAGAGTTGCGGCGCCTTCGTAGAGTGTTGAGTCAGGTTTGATGATTTTGACGTTCATTAGTTTAAAGGTTTAAAAGTTTAAAGGATGACGATTACTTAAATCTTTTTAACTTTTAATCTTTTCAACTTTATTTCGTTTCGGCAAGGATTTTCTCGCCTTTCTCGATAGCTTCCTCGATTGTACCAACGAGCAGGAAAGCTTGTTCGGGGAGATAGTCGACATCGCCGTTGAGAATCATGTTGAATCCCTTGATAGTGTCATCGATGTTGACGAACTTTCCTTGGAGACCGGTGAATGCTTCAGCGACAAAGAAGGGTTGTGAGAGGAATCTCTGTACACGGCGGGCACGTGAGACAACAAGTTTGTCGGCCTCGCCAAGTTCCTCCATACCGAGGATGGCGATGATATCCTGCAACTCGGTATAGCGTTGGAGAGTCTGTTTGACACGCTGTGCGGTATTGTAGTGTTCCTCGCCAACGATATCGGGTGTAAGGATACGGGAAGTGGAGTCAAGCGGGTCGACAGCGGGATAGATGCCGAGTTCGGAGATTTTACGGCTGAGCACCGTCTGTGCGTCGAGGTGGGCGAATGTGGTGGCGGGAGCAGGGTCGGTAAGGTCGTCAGCGGGGACGTAGACTGCCTGAACCGAGGTGATGGAGCCTCGTTTGGTGGAGGTGATGCGTTCCTGCATCATACCCATCTCAGTGGCGAGGGTTGGTTGGTAACCCACGGCCGATGGCATACGTCCGAGAAGTGCGGAAACTTCTGAACCAGCCTGAGTGAAGCGGAAGATATTGTCGATGAAAAGGAGGATATCCCTTCCTCCGGTTTTCTCGTCACCGTCGCGATAGTATTCTGCGAGGGTAAGACCCGAGAGAGCCACACGGGCACGAGCGCCAGGGGTTTCGTTCATCTGACCGAAGACCATAGTGCATTTAGAGTCACGCACAGCCTCTTTGTCGACCTTGGAGAGGTCCCAGCTGCCTTCTTCCATGCTTTTGAGGAAATCGTCACCATATTTTATAACGCCAGCCTCGATCATTTCGCGGAGCAGGTCGTTGCCTTCACGGGTGCGTTCGCCTACGCCGGTGAACACTGACATACCGCTGTATTTCTTGGCGATGTTATTGATAAGCTCCTGGATGAGCACGGTCTTGCCAACACCAGCGCCACCGAAGAGTCCGATTTTACCACCCTTGAGGAAAGGCTGGATGAGGTCGATGACTTTGATACCGGTGTAGAGGATTTCCTGAGTGGTGGAGAGGTTCTCGAACTTAGGCGGTTCTCTGTGTATGCCGTATTTTTTCTCGCATTCAGGTGCTGGCATACCATCGATGGTCTGTCCGATGACGTTGAAGAGGCGACCATTGATATTCTCGCCCACAGGCATGGAAATTGGACCACCAAGGGCTACGACCTCCATGCCGCGCTGAAGACCGTCGGTGCTGTCCATTGCTATGGTACGCATAGTGTTTTCACCGATATCCTGCTGGCATTCGAGGATGATGTCTGTACCGTCGGGGCGTTTTACACTAAGGGCGTCATAGATATCGGGAAGAGCGACACCGTCGTCGAAGGTGACATCGATAACGGCACCGATAATTTGTGAAATCTTCCCTTTGCAAGTATTGTCCATATATATTATTATTTATTTACTTAAATATAATATCTTGTTAATTCACTTAAATTTATAATACACACAAAATATAACGGCACTAAAGTGTGTCCGTCAAAAAACAAATGCAAATTTACTATAAAAATCCGATTTGTTAATTATTTTATGTTATTTTTTTAGGTAGTTGAGATTTATTGTTTGGTTTATAATGCTTTGTACATCATGCCAGGGAGACACATGCAACAACCCTTGAGTTCGAGAGAGAGAAGGGTGGAGGTTATGATTGGGAGTGGTAGGTTTGAGAGTTGGTGCAGTTCGTCGACGGATATTTCGGCGTGATCCTTCATGATGTTGTATAGAGACAGTTCGTCGGGCGTGAGGTTAGGGAAGATGGTGGTCTGTCGACCCTGTTTGCGAGACTTGCGGTCCCATCCCATATCGTGGAAGAGGTCGTCAGCGTTGCGGATAAGCATAGCCTTGCAGTTGGCGATGATGGCGTTGCATCCTTCAGAGTATTTGTCTCCAATCCTGCCGGGAAAAGCAAAGAGGTCGCGGTTGTAGCCGGAGGCAAGATTGGCGGTGATGAGGGCACCACCGACCTTGGAAGCTTCAACGACGATGGTGGCGTCACTCATGGCGGCGATGATGCGATTGCGTGCGGGAAAGATACCTGCTGAAATCGGAGTTCCACTTCGCATCTCTGTAATAATGGCGCCATCTTGATGAACCATACGTTTGGCAAGTTGACGGTTGCGTTGAGGATAGATCATGTCGAGTCCGTGAGCGACGACACCTATGGTTGTCACACCATTGTCGACAGAGGCGGTATGTGCCGCGGCGTCGATGCCATAGGCTAGACCACTGACCACTGTGATGCCTTCGCCCCGCAGTTGGGCCACAAGTGATCGGGTGAGTTCAACTCCCTGAGGAGTCGCCTTGCGTGTCCCTACGATGCTGACGGCACGTTCGGGGTTGAGGTCGGCGTTGCCAAGAGAGTAGAGGAGGATAGGGGAGTCCGTGCACCCCGGTTTGTTAAGCCTCTGGGGATAGTCAGGGTCGGTGTAGTAATGGATTTTGATGTTGTTCTTGAGGATGAATTCCATCTCCTGCTCAACAGCTTTGAATGGCGATTCTGAGTTTATTGCATCAATGATTTCTGAGTGGTGCCCGAATAGAGAGTGAAGTTCGGCGGGCGAAGCCTTGAAGACTGACTCGGCAGACCCAGTGATGTCCAGTAGTTGACGTGCCGATGTGGAACCGATGCCGGGCAACATAGTCAAAGCCATTTCATAAGTATAGTCGTTTTTCATCGGACCATAGATTTTTAAAAATGCAAAAATACAAAAAATATTCGATGTAGAAGTAATTA
>DBXB01000029.1:0-1181 GCA_002309155.1 Bacteroidales bacterium UBA1223
AATGTTTCTAATTGGTTTCATCGTGAAAAGATGTCAGACATTTTCATGAGTCTTACGGTGTGGGTCTTGCCCGATGCGGTGGTCAATGTCAATAGGTAGGTGGCTTGTGGGCGGGCGGTGAGGTCGAGGGTGTAGAGGCTTGTGCTCTCAGTTGTGAGGCGCACCTGCTCTCGGTGGCCTGTAAGGTCAGTGAGCCAGGCGGTCTCAGCCAGCGTCTCTCCGTTTTTCGTTTCGATGGTGACACGTTGGCGGAATGGGTTGGGATAGGCCACGAAAGATTTCTCGTCGCCCACCACGGTGATGCTCACCTCACCGCCGTGGTTAGTGGTGTCATAGACATATGGAATCAGAAAGGCCGTGTCGGTGTAGCGGACCAGATAGGCGCTACTGTAGCCTGTGGAATTGACATGTAAACTGCCAAAGTCGGCATCGGACATCACGGTGCCACTCACCCAGACGGAACTGTCTTTCAGGTGAATGTAACCCTGTTTGTCGTGGATGCCATTGGAGTTGTAGTCGATGTAGGCCAACTCGTGGCCGTCGTAGTCCCAGACGAATAGCCCCATGCCGTATGACCGGTTTATCATGGTGTCTTGGAAGAGAATGTTGTTCTGGAACTTCACTTGGGCGAACACCCTATTGCCGGCCACCGCAAACGAGCCGTTATGCGATCGCAACCATTTGTCTGTCAGCATGTATGTCCTTCTCCAGTTGCAATAGTTGGCAGCGCGTGCCTTGCCATAGGATATAAGGCTCAGGTCGTTGGCATCGAGTCGCATCCAGCAGGCGTTTTTCACCAGGTCGAGGGTGTCGCCGTCGTAAATAAATGTGGCGTAGGTGGTGTCTCTCCCCGCAAATCCCATCAGGAACAAGCTGTTGGTGGTCGTGTCGAGAATGGTGCTGAGCCACACTATGTCACCGGCGGGGTGTCCGCTCGGTATATACGTTGTCGGTGTCTGTACGATTCCCGTCGGCATTAGGTCAGGGGAGTATCGCAGCACACAGTCCTCCCACTCCATATAAATCGAATCGGAGTTTTTTATGGGCAGAAAAAGGTATCGGGCTTGATGGCGATAGAGGCTGATGTACATATTGTCGTTGGCGTCAATGTCGAAGGATTGTAGATACATTTCGATGAACTCATTGGGGTCGCTGGGTTCGAATTCTGTGGACCGGTCGAA
>DBXB01000029.1:1234-4171 GCA_002309155.1 Bacteroidales bacterium UBA1223
CAAGAGGAATGTCCAGCTGCTTCGCGCCACCGTCAATCACCATGCGGCGGTGGCTGATGTTGCCCTCTGTGGGTGACCATATATAGTGCCCGTCTGGACAGGTGTCGCAATATTGGCCTATGACGTCGTTTGTTCTGCGAATCATGAGGATGTTCCCCTCGCTGTCGATGTTGAACGACAACGGGGCGTCGCTAGTCTCCAGATAGTCATTGCCGATGTTGTTTCTCAGCAGCGATCCGTCGGACTTGACAAAAACATCATAAAAGAAATGCTCTTCGATGACGTGTCCGTCAAGGCTCAATGTGATTAGGGCATTGGCACCATTTATGCCGGTCCGAAGACTGTCGGGGGGTATGGGGAACCGTTCGGGATTGACGTAGAGCCTGTCCAAATAATACAATTCATTTGTTTCATTTACATAATTAAATGGGTATAGGATATTGACATACACCATGATGGCCGAGTCTCCCTTCATCCGGATGGTCCAGGCATCCAAATCGGAATAGCTACTGTAGAACTCTTTGTGCCACACCCTGTTGCCATCGGGCGAAAATTTAGCAATGAGGGCGCTACGGTGTCCCTGTGGCGAGAAAGGAAGGATCCTGGAGGCGTTGTCGGTGCCGTTGTCCCAATGGGCATCGCCTATAAACTGACCAAGGATGTAGACATTTCCCTCGCGGTCCATCACCGAACCGAGTATTTCGTTGACAGGGGTACCGTCTGAGTTGTCTCTCCCGGTGAATGTCCTCACCCAGTCGAAACGACCGCCGACCGTAGTGTTGACTTGACCATCAACCTCGTTCCACGGCAAGAAAGCGGTCAGTGCGAGGATCGTCAGAAGTAGTGTATTTCTTTTCATCTTGTCTGACATATTTGGGTTATACAATTCATAGCCCTTTAGGGGGATCTATTCACAAGTTGCCTGATTACCCTTTCTCAGACGAAACTTTAACACTATTTAAGTATTTTTAACAGTTTATAAAAAATCCAACGAATGTGACGAATTGCCTTTGGGGGGAGTTTAATATGGGTGTATGGGCAAAGTGGTTTTGACGGACAGGACACGTTGCGACAGAGTTGCAATCCGCAAACGACAATTCCAGACTCACTATGGTTGAATTCAGACGGATTCATGATCCATCAAAACAGACATTGGGGTTAAACAATTATAAATTAATTAATAAATAAAGAACATTATTTTTTTGTCGTTTCTATGGAATAATTTTTGTATTTTTGCATCCCAAAACTAAAATTCATTTCTGAATGAAACGTATCATATTCTTCTTGTTCTCTGCTCTGATTTTCCCCTTCTTCATCTCATGTGACGATGATTTTAAGGCGGACGCTTTGGACCATCTAAACGATGTGAAGTCGGAGATGTTCAGTCTGCAAGACTTGTATGAGATATGCCATAACACCACCTGGAATCAGACTGGTTCGTACCTGGAAGGTAAAGGATACACTCATGACGGCGTCAACTCTCTGAACCGCAACTGGAACAAACACACCGACTACAACACTCTTCGCTATGTAAACGAAGACTCCATCCAAGTCAGTTTTAATGTAAACGCAGCCCTATGGCACACTTTCGGCGGTCATGCCTGGCAGACCGTATACTTTATCAACGACAAGATAGCCGACAATATCATCAATCAAAAGTTTGACGAATTCGAGAAGATGTCCGACTTCAACGACATCAAGGATATGCGTCTCGAAGTCGACGGACAGCGTTCGACATACTATACTTGGGATGCGGCAAAGAACGCATTTCTTTCATCATGGGACCCCGGCACCGACAGTTACGGGTATAAATGCTACCTACTAGTCTATACCTCCGATATGATCTACACCTTCTTGACCTACAGCAAAGGCGACTACTTGCTGGGGCGAGCATTCAACGTCCGCTTTGGAGCCACCAACAGAAATGAGATGTGAAAAAGGGGAATTTTTGGGGGAGTTAAGAGAAGTTAAAGGAAGTTAATGGGAGTTAAGGGACAAATGATTTCGATTAAACGATTTAACAACATCACAATTTTACAACTTCAACATATCTGGTGAGCCCCCGCGTGGCACAGCCTGCGAGCACCGCAGTATAGATTAAATGTAGCGAGTCAGCTTGACGTGCGAACATATCAACGATTATAACTAAAAACAATAATAAACACATTCAATTATGCAAAAATTTGATCCTGCAACAGCAATTCAGCGCATCGACGGTCGCGATGCCAACCGTGGTGTAAACCCCGCAATCTGCGACAGCGCCACATTCACATTCCCCGAGGCTCATCTGATGACCGAGACTTTCCATGGAGAGACAGAAGGCTATTTTCTTTACAGCCGCCACTGGAATCCCTCGAACCTTGCCCTCTGCCAGCGTCTTGCCGCTATGGAAGGCACTGACATGGCTTGGGTTACCGGTTCCGGCCTCGCCGCCATCACCAGCGCACTGCTCCACGAAGTCAACGCCGGCGACCACATCGTCGCCTCGATGACCACCTACGGTGGAACCTTCGCCTTCATGGCAAACTATCTGAAGAAGTTCAACGTGAACACCACCTTCGTGAACATGCAGAATCTGGAGAGCGTGAAGAAAGCCCTCGCTGAGCACCCCAACACCAAGGTTGTCTATACTGAGACTATGAACAACCCCTTGCTCCGCATCGCCAACATTCCCGAACTGAGCAAGATGGCTCATGCCGCTGGCGCCAAACTCATCGTCGACAACACCTTCACCCCGATGATTTTCAATCCCTGCCGTCTCGGAGCCGACATCACTGTCTACTCTATGACCAAGTACATCAACGGTACCAATGACTGCGTCGCCGGTGCCATCTGCGGTAGCGCTGACTACATCAACAGTCTTATCGATGTCAACAACGGTACCTGCATGCTTCTCGGCCCCGTTCTGGATCCGATGCGCAGCGCCTCCATCAACAA
>DBXB01000005.1:0-8703 GCA_002309155.1 Bacteroidales bacterium UBA1223
AAGGTTCAAGGTTGACTCACTTTATTTTACTAAATTCTAAGGTGTTGCCTCAACGAGCTCGGCAGGCATACCGCGCAGCCTACGGCACAAAGTTTAAAGTTGTGCACTTATAATAAGTCGGTTACCATCGCACAGCGTTATACCTTACTTTTTGTTTATATCTTAACGAAGAAATCAATATTATATTGTAAGATATTGTAAGAAAAATAAAAATATGGAAGACAACATACTTTTACAGGAATGGAGCACACCGCACGGAACCCCTCCTTTCAATATTATACGCCCCGAAGATTTCGCCCCCGCCATACGAAAGGCTATCGACACGGCACGAACCAACATCAATGATATTACCTCTCAGACCGACTCTCCCACTTTTGTCAACACCATAGAAAGGCTTGAGACCGCCAGCGAGGATCTTGACAGAGCAACGGCGATACTGTTCAACCTCAACGAATGTCATACCAACCCCGTACTGCAACAGACCGTTCTAGAACTCACGCCAGAGATAACACGTTTCGAGAACGAGATATGGATGGATGCCCGACTGTTTGAGCGTATCAAGGTCCTCTACAAAAATAAAGACGACAACGACTATAGCACAGAGCAACGGCAAGTGCTGGAGAACTACTACCAACGTTTTGTACGCAATGGCGTAAACCTGGCCGACGACCTAAAACAGCAGTATGCGTCAAATGCCGAGGAGTTGGCAACCCTCAACGAACTGTTCAACCAGAAGACCCTTGACGACACCAACGACTATGTGCTGCACCTCATTCAGCAGTCGCAACTCAGCGGACTGCCGGAAAACGCTGTCGCCGCCGCCCACGAAGAGGCGGAGAAACGCAGTCTGGGCGGATGGGTTTTCACCCTTAAAGCCCCCTCCTACCGTCCCTTCATGAGCTTTGCCGACGACAGAGGCCTGAGGGAGAAGATGTGGAGAGCCTACAACAGTCGTGGTAACAGGGGTAACAATAACGACAACAACCAGACTATTCGTAAGATAGCAAATCTGAGACAGAAACAGGCCAATCTGCTTGGATATTCCGATTATGCATCATTTAAACTCGCACGCACCATGGCGAGCGACGAGAGTACGGTGCTAAAGTTTCTCGACAACCTACTAAAGGCATCCCTACCCTATGCCAAGAAAGACTTGGCCGAGGTCTCCGACTATGCACATAGCTGTGGCGCCGACTATCAGCTACAGAACTGGGATTTCTCGTATTGGAGCGAGAAGCTGAAGAGAAGCCGTTATGATTTCGACAGCGAAGCATTGCGCCCCTATTTTCGACTGGAGGATGTTCGTCAAGGCATCTTCTCCCTCTATGGAAAACTCTATGGACTCACCTTTGTCGAAAACAAAGACATCCCCGTATACCAGGAAGATGTCAAAGTCTATGAAGTGTTTGACAGCGCACGGTTTATGGGAATTCTATACCTTGATATGTTTCCACGGGAGAGCAAACGCAGTGGGGCGTGGATGACGGAATTCCGATGCCAGTCGCACATCGGCGACAAAGAAGTGCGGCCTCTGATTCAGGTTGTGTGTAATTTCACGAAACCCACCGCCGGACAGCCGTCATTGCTGACTTTCGACGAAGTGGAGACTTTTATGCACGAGATGGGTCACGCCATGCACGGCATGCTCAGCGAAGTCCATTACCCTTCGATAAGTGGCACCAGCGTACGGCGCGACTTTGTGGAGATGCCGTCGCAAGTCATGGAGAACTGGTGTTACGAGTCTGAATTCTTGAACACCTTCGCACGGCACTACAAGACAGGTGAGACTATCCCAAGCGAATTCATCGAGAAACTCAACCTCAGCAAGAATTATCTGGCAGGATGGCTGTGTCTGCGTCAGCTCAATTTCGGCATCACCGACATGGCTTACCACACGCTCACATCACCAATGGGCGACGATATGAGAGTTGAAGACTTTGAGCACAGCAAGATGACCGAGTTGCTACCCGTGGTTGAAGGGACCTGCGTCAGCACGTCGTTCACACATATTTTCAGCGGAGGGTATGCAGCGGGCTACTATGGATATAAATGGGCAGAGGTGCTTGACGCCGACATCTTCTCACGCTTCAAGGAAGAAGGGATATTCAACAGAGAGACCGCCAAGAGATTCCGCCGTGAGATACTCTCACGAGGTGGCAGCGAACACCCCGCAATATTATTCCGCAATTTTATGGGGAGAAACCCGGACAACGAAGCACTGCTACGCCGATGCGGATTTATAGTCTAAGTTGCGGCATCAGGTCGAGTTCCTCGAAGCGGAGAAAACGGTGGCCACAACTGTCTTTCCATACGACACGGTCGTGATGGGGGAAGAGGTCGAGTAATGGATGATGGTCACCCAGTAGTTCGTCATCGGTACTCAAGGCAAAATTGAGAGATGTGTCGGCAGGCCAGCGACCGCTTTGGTTGAGTTGCACTTGGGTGCGGAAGATTTTGTCGTTGAAATCTTTATAAACATCCAAGAAACCAGGATCAAAGTGCGATTGGTCGAAGGAATTCGAATTGAGGAATATGCGCCTTATGGTAGACACAACATCATGGACGGGATTGATGACCCACACTATGCCATGAAAGAATGCCGTGGCACAAAGGGTTTGATACCCACCGAAACTGCTGCCGACAATCATTTTCACCTCCTCTTTCTCGACAGTTTCATGTATCTGATTCTGTATAGTCCACGGAGTGGAGTGGTCGTAGTCGAAAGTCGGTGACACCACCTTGCACTGAGGAAGCATCTTCCTCAAAAGCTGTCCTTTTATGGCGTTGCCGTTGGATCCATAGCCATGGATATACATTATGGTTTTCATAGTATTCATATCTTTTAAGTAACGATTAAATAATAAAACAATGGAAAGTTATAATAGAAGATAATCGTGAACCGTGACCTGTGAACCGTGACCTGTGAACCGTGACCTGTGAATGGTGTATCATTTTACCTTACTATTTTACTATAACTAATCAACGTAATGATTTCAGTTTTATAGTTCCGATGTCGGCAGTAAGACTATATCTGAAGAAGTGGCACGAATCGAAGCACATATTGAACGGTATAATATCGTCGTAGCGGTGGTTCAGATATGGTTTATAGTCAATCTGCTGGTATTCCCGACGTCGGTCAGGGAGATTGTCGGGATCGAGTGATCCGATGTTTCTGTATTTCAGATTGCGACGGTCAAATTTCTGTCTGCTCATCCAGGGTGCCGACACCTCAAAATGGACGTTGTAGTCATTGCTGTAGAGCGTGAAACAACCGTTGCTATCGGTATAGGTGTTCATTCCCACCGACCAGTCGTCGTTCCATCCACGAACGACGGCGCCTTCGACGGGTTTGCCAGTGTTCTCGTCGACCACCTTTCCAGTAAGACAGATATTACTATAGGCAAGCATATTATAGTAGTTCGCCGGAGGGATGATGTCGCTGTCGCCGCCTACACCAAGACAAATCCTGCCAAGGTCCCACACCAATTCCACAGCCGGCTTGCGTTTACCGTTGCGGTCGCTTAGACCAGTGTACTGCGCCTCGAAATTCACTCCGCCAGGGAAATCCTGGAACTCCCACCAACCGTAGCCGATGGCACCATTGATGCGAGCGAAACGGTAGGTGTCCCACATATACTGTTCCTGCCATCCGTAAGGCACCGAGTCGTTGTCGGCGGGCAGTCCTGTCTCTCCCACCATCCACGGCTTGCCACAATAGTGGCTGTACCACCACATCTCGGATTGGACACGCAAAGGATGGTATGTATGCATCTCAATGAAGTCGACAGGCAGCATAGAGGGGTCCCACTCAAACACCTCTATAGGTTCGGCGGTGGCGACGGTAAAGAGTTGGTACGGGGCGTAGGTACGCACCCAGTGTCGCCACTGCGACACCAGACGAACAGCGTCCATCTTGTCGCGGTCTGGTTCCGGGTCGAAATAGAGCGGTTCGTTGAAGAAATCGTAAGCCCACAATGCCGGCAGGTCGGCAAGATGGCGGAGCAGTCCTTTGGTGTAACTTTGCCAGTAGGGTTCTATGGGTGTTTTGATAAGCAGCATCACGTTAAGACCGGCACTGCCCGCCTTCTGAATCACACGGCGTGTGGCGCGGAACATGGCAGAGCTGTCCATATCGCTGTCCAGCACATCAAGGCAGAGACGAATAGCGTTGAAATCCCATGAGGATATGGTGTCGAAGTGCTCCTCGATTGAACGCCCATGGTAGTAGTCTGCCGGCACCACTTCGAGCGAGTCGCCCACCTGACGTATGAACGCCTTGTAGTTAAGCATCTTTGGAAACCATACCTCGCCGTCGAGCACAAACTGGCCGTACATCAGTCCAACATAGCCTTCCTTAATTGGCGGAAGATCATCATTGTAGAATATATCTGTGTCAGCGTTATTGCGACATCCCGTTGCTAATAAAACAATCAGCAACGTCAGGGCTATAGTTATATTTCTCATTCTGATTTTCATTCTCTACAATTATTCATATTGCTGATAAAGTTGGACTTTCTGTCTTCGAGGGTGGCATCTGGTGAATGGTTCACTACGCTGTCGCATAACAGGTAAAGCGAAATCTTTCCATTACCCGCAACTCGCTCAAGTCGAGACAGCACAAATTCCGCCTTAGAATAGTTCCTTTTGAATATACTGTCTTCCACAATTATATAGTCGTAATTGAAACCGAGCGACGCTTCTACCATATCCCGTCCGAAATACATCACAGAATAGCCACATCTTCCCATCTCCAAGAACGGTGTATTCTGTGGATATGCAAACAACGTCAAAATCTTGGCATCTCGGCTCACCCCCATCTCGTCCAACCACTCACCACTACCATCAAAAGCCAAAGCACACTGGCGAGCCCTGTCATAACCTTTCTGCCGCTCAAGATTGCCATGCTTGGCGGCGTTCCACATACTGCCACACATCAGGACAACAAGAACAAAAGGCACCACCTTTAACAATCCCTTGAAAGCAGGCAAACAGCGCACAATCAACAGAAACAACAATATAATCGGCACAAAAAGGCTGTCTAGAAAATAGTAATCGTGGTCACGATACTGCCGCATCATTGCCACGAAAAACAACAACTCGCCAAGGCAATAAATCAAGACAAACAGCAGAAAATCAAACCGCAGAGATTTGTATTTTTCGACTGTTGGTGATGGTTTGAAGTCTTGAAACCTATTCAGCAAAGATTTTTTAAGTAACAGAGTCAGGGCAACAAGAGCCATGGTGACAACGACTGTCCAGTGTTGTATGGCTGAAAAATAACGGAATTTCCATCTCTCACCGATGATATCAAATACATTACAAACATCCGTCCAACTCCTTGGAGGTTTGAGATTATTAAGGAAAAGTGAGCCATACTGATTCCTTAGATGGGCATTCCACATCAAGTAACCACCTATGGCAACAGCCGATAATAACAAGGAGATGAGAAAACGGGAATTGAAAACAGTATCCCTTCTCTTTAGAATCCACCGCAACACCTCGCTACAGAAGACCGCCACAAACGGAACGGCCTGCGAAGTCCTCATCAACGCCGACAAAGTCAGGAAAGCGATGGTCAGATACCAATCTTTGGATTTGCCACTCCCAAGATAAACCACATACATCAACACTCCCGCAAAAACAAAAGAGATGGCTGGCACCGAAGGCAGGAAACTGTCAAAATAATACAAGTAAAGTGGTGAAAAGAGAGCGAAGAAAGTAACCATCAGCGATTTCAGCACACTGAAAGTAAGCCTTTCGCAAACCAAATAGAGACAACAAAGTCCAAACAGACTCACAGTCAAAGTCCAGACCCGAAACACCCATGGTGCCGAGGAGCCGAACAGTCTCATCAGTAGCGACACAATATATACATGAACGGGGAAATCAACAGAGGTCACTGCCGTGCCGTCGTCCACCATCCAGCCACCAGGAAACTGCTTGTTCATCACCAGCGTCTCGGGGTGGAAGAAATCATAACCGTTGTTCTGGAAGCCTATAGCCATCGAGTACCAGTCGGACTGCGACCAAGCATGAATATAGGCAGGGAAACGGTTTATCTCCGGCAAGGCGACAAACACACCCACCAACACTATCAATGCCAAACAAATATAGGTCGGGATTACCTTTTTTATATCAAACGAATAACCGCTTCGCACCTTTTGAGATTGTTATCTTTTGAAACTATGAACCGATATTATTCCATCTCGCTGACATAGAAAGACATCGGATCGACATCTATGCCTTCGACGGTGGTGACGGTGAGTTTGCGACGTGGCTTCTCCGACACAACTTTCTTACAATTCCAACCTCCTTCTGAAAGATAGAACAGGTTGTAATTCTTTGCCGCCGATAGGTAGCAGACGGTGGTGTGGGACACTTCGTCGCACGAAGTCACTGTCACCAACAGACTGTTGGATTTTTTCGCCTCCCTTGCGTTTATCACAAACAATGAGGCATAGGGCTTTTCCTCCATCTTCTCTGCCAACTGGGTTGAGTCGATGGCGTATGTAAACTTGCGGCCGGCACGAAGGTTAATATAATTCTCAATATCATGAGTCCCCTCACAGATAGAGTAAGCAGTGCGTGAGAGTTGGTGCAGACCTTCGGTATAGAGCAGTGCATTGTCAGGGAGTGTGTCGAAGAATCCTTGTTCAGCCATCTCGTCGATAACCACAAAGCGGTTTTGGCTGCGTTGCCACTCCCGTGAGAGATGTTCGTTGGCGAAGCTGATAAGGAGGGCAAAGAAAAAAATCATGAACGTCCAGAAGCCCCGAATCCAGACAATAATTCTACTATCTCCAACCACCTTCAACGTCATGGCAATCAGAACCGCCATAGCCAGTGCGATGCCGAAATAAGAGAAGAACGACGTCACGTAACCTCTAAGCCAATCAGACCATCCTTGATATTTAGGCGTCATGGCTATCAGGACATTGGCGCTGACGGCAAAAGTCAGAGCCGCCACAAAGACAAACGCCAGCCTGCGCCACGACCAACGTCTCGCATCAATATTCCGCAACAAGAAAAGCATCAAACCCGCCTGCAGCAGAGCATTGATTATTATCGCAGGAGAGGAATGAGTCAGGACATACCATGGATTATTATGGAAACCTCGCAACGACAAGGAATTATCGGCGATGAAAGCTTTACTCTGAAAATAATTCTGTCCCGGCAGGGTAACAAAAGTGCATCGGTTGACAACCTTAAAGAATTTGTGCCAACTGAAGTCATTTTCGCCAGACATCATAGCGCCGCCATAGAGAGCCAGGTCGGGCATAGAAGACTCCACCCAATGGCGGTAACCCACATAGATGGCTACATACGCCACAACTGCCACGGCGAGAGGGATAATCTCACGATAAAGAGACGACTGACTCCACATACGGAGGAACCCGTCACGACGTATATGACGCAAGAGGATGTAAAGCGACACGAGGACTATAAAGACAAGATAATTCTCATAGAACAACCCCGCCACAAAGAAGAGGATGCCGGCCCATACAGGATTCCACTTATGACGACGAGCAGACTGGTAATATTTGACCAACAGCAACACCCCGCATAAGAAAAGAATGAAACTAAATGTAAAATAGAAAGGATATGAGGTGACGGCAATGAAATAGCTCATACGTGTCACACAGGTATTGAAGACCAATACCAGCATAACCATCATCGCGAACAGACGCGACCTCATGATGCGGAACACCAGATAGGAGAAGAGGGCGTAGCAAGCCAGCAAAGTGGCATATTGAATCGTCTTGGTTAAGAAGAAATTGTCCGCAAGATATGGGATATAGTAAAAGAATTTGGTAATCAGAAAGTAGAAACGTCCTTGATGCTGAGCATATACCTGATGGTCCATAAGCCAGTATTGCCACGACTGCTGGGCTGTGACGAAATACTGCACATCATCGCTGGTAGTGAAGCCAATACGGAAGAATGGCACCAAACTGAGGATAACAGTGGCGACAAAAGCGACAAGGAACCATCGTGATTCCCTATTACGAGAAAGACTCGCCATCAAAGAACCGTTTCCATTCATAGCAGACAGATAACAAAGGACAAGCAAAACGAGTTGGTCTTGCTTGTCCTTTTGGTCAATCAATAATCTTAGTAACCGAAGATCTCGTCGAGGGTGAGTTTCTTCACTTTGCCGAATTTAGACAGCTTGTTGAAGTCGATGTCACTCTCTTTGCCGAGAACCAGGTAGCTCTTCTTCTGACCTTTGATGTACTGTTTCTGGAAGTTGACCAGGTCGTTCATAGTCATTTTCTGGTAAGCTTGGAAATTCTGTTTGCGCAGAGGTTCCTTGAGACCCAAGCGCTCGCACTGGAGGTAGGTGCTGATGATGCCGAACTTGGTGGTGCGAGCGGTGCGGGAGCTGGCCAGCAGGGCATCCTTTGCCAGTTTGAAATTGGCTTCCGACTGCGGCATATCGTTGAACAGTTCCTCATAGGCGTCGAGGGCGTCAAACAGCTTGTCTGTCTGGGTGATAACGTTGGCGCTGTTGTAGAACCAGTCATCCTTGTGGAAGGGGCTGCTGTAATAGCTGCTGGCGCTGTAGGCGAGGGAGCGTTTCTCGCGCATCTCTTGAAAGACGATGGCGTTCATCGAGCCACCAAAGTATTCGTTGAAGAGGTTCACCTTCGGTGCGAGGGCGGGGTTGTACTCGACACCGCGGAAGTATTCGGTGAGGTAGAC
>DBXB01000005.1:8794-8919 GCA_002309155.1 Bacteroidales bacterium UBA1223
TTGGTGGACTTCACGGTGTGAATCTTATTGATGGTAGCGGTTAGGTCATTGAGGCTTAGAGGACCATAGTAAAGAACGCGATGCTTGTAAGTGAAGAGGTTGTGGATGGCATCGGTAAGCTGCTT
>DBXB01000053.1:0-70605 GCA_002309155.1 Bacteroidales bacterium UBA1223
GCCATATTATGGAAGACGTTGACTACGCCATGTTGTGGAAGACGTTGACTACGCCATGTTGTATGTCGTTATCACGCCATATTATGAAAGACGTTGACTACGTCGTCGTCTGCTTCGAGACGTTCAATAAGGCCGTTGACATCCTCTTGTTGCTCGGGTGTGAGCTCACGCATTGTGAGAGGTATGCGCTCGAACTTGAAGGACTTGATTTCATAGCCGTGGTCTTCAAGGTACTTGGAGATGGGACCATAATTCTTGAAATCGGCATAAATCATAATCTCATCCTCGTCGCGGAAGTCCTCGTCGATATCGCAGTCGATAAGTTCGAGTTCCAACTCGTCCATATCTATGTCGTCGCGCCAGGCGACGACGAAACTGCACTTGCGCTCGAAGAGGAAGTCGTTCATACCCATCGTGCCCAACTCGCCTTTGCCTCGCACGAAGGCGGCACGGATATTGGCGACGGTACGTGTGGGGTTGTCGGTAGCTGTCTCGACCACGAAGGCGGTGCCGTGAGGGCCTTTACCGTCGTAGACGACCTCCTTGTAGGCCGACTTGTCCTTCTCGGTAGCGCGTTTTATGGCACGCTCCACGTTCTCCTTGGGCATACTTTCGCTCTTGGCGGTCTGCATCAGCAGTCGCAGTCGGAGGTTGCTTGCAGGGTCGGGACCGCCGGCAATGACGGCCAATTCAATCTCTTTTCCTATCTTGGTGAAGGTGCGAGCCATGTGTCCCCACCTTTTCAGTTTTCTTGCTTTACGGTATTCAAATGCTCTTCCCATTGGGTTAAGGGTTTAAAAGGTTAAAAGGGATTAAAAGGGAGTTAAGGGGAGTTAGGGGAAGTTAAGGGACAATACATTATTCATTTGTCCTTTAACTCCCTTTAACTACATTAACTTCTTTAACTCCCCATAAATTAAATCAGTCCTCTGTTGCGTTTCAGGGGTTCCACGCTGGGCTGTTTGCCACGGAAATCGACGTACATCTTCATCGGGTCGATGGTGTTGCCGTGCGACAGCAGGAAGCGGAACTTCTTGGCCAGCTCGGGGTTGTAGAGGTCGCCACTCTCGCGGAAAGCCTCAAATGCGTCGGCGTCAAGGATGGCAGTCCAGGTGTAGCTGTAGTAGCCTGCCGAGTATCCGCCACTGAAGATGTGCTGGAAGTAAGGACTCTTGTAACGGCTGATAATCTCAGGAATGAGACCTATCTTAGCCATTGCCTGGTCTTCGAAGTCGGGCAACACAATCTTGGTGGGCTTAGTTATGCTGTGATAGTCCATATCCAGCAACGACGCAGCCAACAATTCGGTGTTGATGAAGCCCTGTCCATAGGTGGCAGCGGCGGCGATTTTGGTAATCAGACTGTCAGGAATTGCCTCGCCAGTTTTGTAATGCTTTGCATACTCCTTCATCACCTCGGGATGACGGCACCAGTTCTCCATCACCTGGCTGGGCATCTCGACGAAGTCGCGGGGCACATTGGTGCCACTCAGCGAACGGTAATGGCACTGGCTCAGCATACCATGCAGACAGTGGCCGAACTCATGGAAGAGAGTCTCGCTCTCGTCGAAGTTGAGCAGTGATGGTTTGTCCTTGGTGGGTTTGGTGAAGTTGCAGACCATCGAGATGATGGGGATGACATTGTTGCCATCCTTGTCGACGTACTGCTCACGGAAGTTTGTCATCCAGGCACCGCTACGTTTGCTCTCGCGGGGGAAGAAATCCATATAAAGAACGGCAATGACATTGTCGCCATCAAGGACCTCATAGGCGATAGCTTCGGGATCGTATTTGGGCAGAGCGTCATTCTGTCTGAAGGTCAGACCATAGAGTTTGTTGGCGACGGTGAAGGCACCTTCGCGGACATTGTCGAGGGAGAAGTAGGGACGAATCTCGTCGTCGTTGAGGGCATAGCGCTCGGCACGCAGTTTCTCACAATAGTAACGCCAGTCCCAGGGTTGCAATTTTGCATCCTTGCCTTCATCGGCAACGAGCATCTTCTGATATTCGTCACGCTCCTGTTTTGCCTTTGCCAGAGCAGGTTTCCAGAGATCCATCAAGCATTTGTAGACAGCCTCGGGAGTCTTTGCCAGACAGTCGTCGAGTGTGTAGGCTGCGTGACTCTCGAAACCCAGAATCTGAGCACGTTCAAGGCGCAGGTTGACAATGCTGTCGATGATGGCGCTATTGTCGTTCTTGCTTCCTGCCATGCAACGGCAAGAGTAGCTATCCCACATAAGTTTGCGCATCTCGCGATCGTTGCAGTTCTGCATGAAAGGTTCCCAGCTGGGCATGTGGAGTGTGAACTTGTAAGCCTCCTTGCAGTTGGCGTCAGCTTCGGCCGCCTCTTTTGCGGCGGCCAGCTGTCCCTCGTTGAGTCCCAGGTCTTTGACCTGTTCCTCGCTAAGAGTCAGAGATATATCGTTGGTGGCTTTCAAAACGTTGTTGCCGAAACGAAGCGTCAGCGACGACAGCAGGCTGTTGATTTCACGGAAGCGATCCTGCTTGTCGGCGGGGATGTTGGCGCCGTTGCGGACAAAGTTCTTGTAGGTCTCTTCGAGAAGGCGTGGCTGTTCACCGGTCAAACCAAGACTCTCGCGCTGGTCATAGACAGCCTTGACACGCTCGAAGAGTTTGGCGTTAAGCATAATGTCGTCGCTATGTGCGGCCAGTTTTGGAGATATCTCTTCAGCAATCTTTTCCATCTCCTCAGAGTTGTTGCTCTCGGCAAGGTTGAAGAACACGCCACTCACCTCATTCAGCAGGGCACCGCTCTGCTCCAGAGCCTCGATGGTGTTCTCAAAGGTAGGAGCTTCGCTGTTGTTGACGATAGCATCGATCTCCGCTTTCTGACGTTGCATGCCTTCCTCGAATGCCGGGAGGTAGTGCTCCGTCTTTATCTTCTCAAAATCGGGGATGTTGTAAGGAGTGTTCCACTCACTGAAGAAAGGATTATCCATGTTTTTCTGTTTGCAGGCTGTCGTCAATAGCAATAGCGCACAGCCAATGATTAATAATGATTTTTTCATTTTCTATTATATTACTTTGATTGATTCTCCAGATACTCTATTATCTGCTCGAACGATTCGGCGCCCAACTTCTTGGCCAGAATCTTCTTGTCTTTGTCGAGCAGATATATTTGCGGTGTGGTGATGACATCGTAGACTTCATGCCAGTCGATGTTTGCCTCGCCACCGTCGAGGTTCAACCAATTGAGACCGTTCTTCTCTATGAACTCATGCCATTTGGGACGGGTGGCGTCGTCGGGCTCACTGAGGATTGCATAGGCAGTGATACCATATTTGTCCTTAAGCTTCGCATACCTCTTGTACAAATCAGGAATCACAGTCTTGCAGTGACCGCATGTGGGCGACCAAAAAATCAACAAGGTGTATTTGCTGTTGATATTATAGAGACTGTGGAACTGTCCCTGAGAGTCTTTCATCACCAAGGGAGGCGCCGGTTTGCCTATCAAGAGGTTGTCCCAGGTGTTAGCTCTTTTCACATTCTCGTCGATGGTAGTGGGCGACATCCAGTCGCATTTACCTGTCTCAATATAACGTTTGACAAGGTGGACATAGATGGCGTCATAAGTCATGATATTGCTCTGCAGATATTTGTTAGCAATGGTGTTGATGAGATACCTGAAATTCTCCTTGGCGGGCATCGAGCGGTCGATAAGTTTGTCGACATACTCTATGATTGTCTCGGCAGGTGCATTCTTGAGGTTGACATCCAGATAGTCGGTAAGACGTTTGTGGAATATCATATCTGGGGTGCGTATCATGGCATCATCGTCAAGACGTGTATAGTCAAAATAGTGGTCCATAAGATAATTCCACCGTTCCCTCACAGACAAATCGTTACCCAGCGAGTCTTTGACAGGCACCACAGGCTCACGAGTGGCGTTCATAAGTATCGACACAAGTCTGTCGGGATTGTTGTTGATGATGTCCATCTTCTGATTGTCGAGAATCTGCATCTGACGGGCTCTGAATTCCAGAAACGCGGCACTGTCGACGATAGACTTGGAGGCGGAGTCGATGGTGCGGAACATAGAACGGTTGAGCTGATGGAATTTGAAAAGCAACTCGTTCTCCTCCGACCCCTTCACCCTCATATTTGCCTGCCATCCAGGTTCTTCGGTATCAAAATGGAAGTCCAATTTTTCATGATAGACAGCGAACTCCACATAATTGCCCGACGGATTGGTGAAGAAATACAGACCCGGCTTCAACACCGTCTCTTTATCCTCAAACACAAACATTCCCCTAGGGGTGATGCGAGCGGTATCGAAAGCGTAAGTAGCTCCGGCATAGTAATAGCCCAGATACATCACTGTATCTTGTGTGCCGGCAATAAAGAGAGTGAAACGATAGCCTTTTTCTGTGTCCTGTTTTTTCTTCTTGGGTAATGCCTGCACAGCAGTGCCTCCGAGAAGCAGTGCGGCAAGCAATATTGCAAAAGTCAACCGAATATTTCGCATACTGATAGTTTTTATTTAGATGTGGCTGTCTGCGAGTGGTATAGACGAAACAAAAATGTTAATTACTATTAATTGTATTTTATAACGCACTTTTTACAAAAAACTTATTTCACTCAAAAAAAAATATTGCGACACCTGATTCTAAGTCTAAAAACAATAGACTGTCCGACACAATATTAACCGTCATTCGACACATCGACTGAAGCAAATAATAATTTTTTCGTAAATTTGCATTTTCAAAATAACCCATTCACCATGAAACTCAAGTCAGTCCTTTTAGCAACATTGTTCATAGCTTTCGGCGTCATCGCCAAAGCCCAGAAGTTCACTCCCGACATTGAAGATGAGCACCTCAAAGGGAATGTGAAATCTGTACTCACCACTGTACGCAGTCCCCAGGGGCGCATAATAGGACAGCCGACTCGCAAGAACTTCAACACTGCAGGCAACTACTCACGCACCACCTACTATGACACCATGGGTAACCCTGTCATAATCGTGAACTTCACCTATGACGAAAAGTACCGCCTAATCAAGGACGTAAGAACTCAGGAACCTTACAGCACCCCTGTGTCGCAGACCACCTACAGTTACGACAAGAAGGCGAAGACCATCACCGCTGACGTTTTCGGCATCGCCGACTCGCTGAGTGAGAAATCCATATACACATTCGACAAGAACAACGCACTGCTGAAGGTGATTACCTATTCCGAGGACAACAAAGAGATATCATCTATAAGCTATGAATACAACAAGCTGGGAGAGATGACCTTCGCCACCTATACCGAAGGAGAGAACAGCATCTACAAAGGCAGCGAGAAATACAGATATGACACCGACGGTTTTCTTGCCGAGAAATGCAGCTATTACCTCACAACTCTGAGACAGGCATTCCTCTACACTTACCAGTATGACGAGAAAGGCAACTGGATCAACGCTTATGTCTTCCACGTAAGCCCCACGGAAGGATACCTTTACCAGATCATCACCCGACAGATATCCTATTACGAATAGGAGCCCGCGAAACTGGAACTAATTCTTCTTCACAGAAATAGCAAGACGGACACCTGTGTCGTTTGACTCATGGGATCCGTAGTGGAACTGGCGTGCTGTGTTGCGGAGATAATAGGGCATCAGACAGAACGAACCTCCACGCATCACCCTTCTCTGCTGGTTGCCATTGGAAGGCATTTCCGGTCCTTGAGGGTTGGTCTGTGGCGATGAGGGATAGACACCATACCAGTCGCTGCACCACTCCATAACATTACCCGACATATCATACAATCCCAAAGCGTTGGGGGCGAGAAGTCCCGACATATGAACTTGTCCGCCTGAATTAATCTCTGACCATCCCACCTGTCCAACAGCGTTGCTACCCGAAAAATAGTATGCATTCTCTTCCCTGCCCCCACCCTTGGCGGCGTATTCCCACTCCGCCTCGGTAGGCAAACGGAACGCAAATCCTGTGAGACTGTTCAGCGAATCGATGAATCGCAAAGCGTTGGTGTACGAAACGTTGTGGACAGGAAGAGTGAGGTCGGAGACTTCGGAAGGGTTACTCCTCATGACGGCGAAATAGAGAAACTGCGACACCTCCATCTCAGCAATAAGATAGGCGTCGAGAGTAACACTGTGGACCGGCTGCTCCATCATGTCAGCGTCGGGGTCATACCCCTGACCGCCCGATGCAGTAGTGGCACCCATCATGAAAGATCCCGACGGTACATATTTCATATTGAACATAATACCCCCAACCTCAAAAGAGGTATCATGAGCCGGAGCCAGCCGCAACGTCTGTGAGGATGGCTGAGGGTCGGGGTCGGGAGTCGGCGCAGGAGGGTCGTCAGGTTCGCATGCGGCAAACAACGCCATCACTGCTAACAAAGGCAGGAAGCGTTTCATCCAATGAGACCCTCAATGTCTTTGATGATAGACTGAGCCAGAGCGTCGGCCTGTTCTGCAGTATGCGCCTCACAGTAGACTCGGATAATGGGCTCAGTGTTAGACTTGCGGAGATGTGCCCAACTATCAGCAAAGTCAATCTTGACACCATCGATGGTGCTGACTCGCTCGTTCTTGTATTTCTCAGCCATCTTGCGCAATATCGCGTCGACATCCATGTCGGGAGTGAGATCCTTGCGGTTCTTGGAGATGTAATAGTCGGGATAACCAGCACGGAGCTCAGTAGCCTTCTTTCCCTGTTTAGCCATGTTGGTGAGAAAGAGTGCCACACCAACGAGGGCATCGCGTCCATAGTGAAGGGCGGGATAGATGACACCACCATTACCCTCGCCACCTATCACGGCGTTAGTCTCCTTCATCATAGTTGTGACGTTAACCTCGCCTACAGCCGAAGCCGAATAACTGTAACCCATAGCCTCGGTGACATCTCTCAGGGCTCGTGTCGACGACATGTTACTGACGGTGTTGCCCGGAGTATTGCGGAGTACATAATCGGCAACAGAGACCAGGGTGTACTCTTCGCCAAACATCTCGCCAGTCTCGCAAATTAAGGCCAGACGGTCGACGTCGGGGTCTACGACGATGCCAAGATCACATTTCTGTTGCGGGACTGCAGCAGCTATCTCGGTGAGGTTTTGAGGTATAGGTTCAGGATTATGTGCAAAATGACCTGTCGGTTCGCAATTGAGTTCAACAACATCCTTAACACCCAATGCGCGGAGCAGACGAGGGATGGCGATTCCACCCGTGGAGTTGACCGCGTCGACGGCGATGCGGAAACCGGCCTTTGCAATGGCATCCTTATCCACTAAAGGAAGAGCCAAGACACGTTCTATATGCTTGTCAATAGCGTCATTGTCAACAGTTACGTTACCCAGATCGTCCACCTCGGCATAGCGAATCTCGTCGCTCTCGGCAAGGCGCAACACCTCGTTGCCCTCGGCGGCATCGATAAATTCACCTTTAGCATTCAGTAGTTTAAGGGCATTCCAATGTTTGGGATTATGCGAAGCGGTGATAATAATTCCGCCATCGGCACAATGCTCAGTCACCGACATCTCGGTGGTCGGAGTGGTGGAAAGTCCCGTTTCAATCACGTCGACGCCCATTCCCATCAGTGTACCGACCACGAGGCGGTCAACCATAGCGCCAGAAAGACGAGCGTCACGTCCGACAACCATTTTCAGACGTTTTCCGGACTGTTGTTTCTGCAGAAAAGTGGCAAACGCCGCTGTGAATTTTACCACATCGAGAGGACTGAGACCTTCTCCTGCGGGACCTCCAATTGTCCCCCTAATACCAGAGATAGATTTAATTAAAGACATTGTTATTCAGTGTTTTATTAATTCAACATAAGTTTTATGATAAATTGCAAAGTTATGATTATTTTCTTAAACTGAGATAAAGAATATTGGTTTTTGCGAAAAAACAGATTTTTGTTGCGGAAAGCGTGCTTAATAATAATATTATTTGTATATTTGCTTTTTTAAATAAAGTGTCTTTTCTACACTATCGTTCTAAGTATCAGAATAAAAATTATGATACTATTTCGGAAAGATGGCAGGAAAACGGCATATTTATTGAATTGCTGTAAAGAAATATATTATGCATATAGCTATAGCGGGTAACATAGGATCAGGCAAGACTACGTTGACTGACAAGTTGGCGAAACACTATCAGTACGACGTGCTGGTCGAGAACATGGAAAGCAATCCTTACATCAACAGTTTCTATGAGGATATGCGACGCTGGAGTTTCAATCTGCAGATTTACTACCTCCACACACGCTACAAACAGTTGCTGGAGATGAAACAGACCGGTCGTGACTTTGTACAGGACCGCACCCTTTATGAGGATGCCTACATCTTCGCCCCCAACCTTCAGGCCATGGGTCTGATGAACACCAGGGACTACGAGAATTATATAGCCGTCTTCGAGCTTCTCGAATCCTTCATCCAACCTCCAGACCTGCTTATTTATCTTCAAGGCGACGTAACCTCCCTCATTAAACAGATACAGAAACGCGGGCGCAGCTACGAAAGCTCCATACGTCTCGACTATCTGACCAACCTCAACGAACGATACGACCGCTGGTTTGAGGAATACAACAAAGGCAAATCGATGGTCATCAACATCGAGGAACTTAATTTCGCAGACAGCCGTGAAGACCTTGGCACGGTATTCAACAAAATCGACGCCGAATTCAACGGACTTTTCTAATCAGGACAGATTTTCAACAATATGCTCTTTTATAAACTCACCTTTTAAAACCATACACCATGAAAGTTTTAGGTATCATACCCGCCCGTTACTCTTCAACCCGATTCCCGGGCAAACCTCTTGTCGTCATCAACGGCAAAACAATGATAGAACACGTATGGAACGGTGTCAGTGGCACCGGTCTTGTCGATAAAGTTCTCGTCGCCACTGAGGATAAACGCATCATGGACGCCGTGGCAGCTTTCGGAGGCGACGCCGTAATGACCGGCAAGCACCACAAAAGTGGCACCGACAGATGTGGCGAAGCCATGACAAAGCTTGGTGACGAACTGAAACAGTATGATGTTATCATCAATATCCAAGGCGATGAACCAAAGGTTGCCGCCGAACACATAAGATTAGTCATCGACGCTTTCAGCAATCCCGACACCCAGATTGTAACGCTGAAGAAGAAAATCACATCCCTCGCCGAGCTCAACTCCACCGACACAGTAAAGGTGGTCTGCGGACCTAAAGGCAACGCACTATATTTCAGTCGCCAGGCAATACCTTATCTCCGTGGCATCGCCAAAGAGATGTGGCTTCGCCGCCAGCCTTATTATAAACATATCGGCATTTACGCTTTCCGCCGCGAAGTACTGGAACAGGTTGTGAAACTGGAACAAACCGCCCTCGAGAAGAGCGAGTCGCTTGAGCAGCTGAGATGGCTTGAGAACGGCTACTCCATCTATGTCCGCGAGACTAACAAAGAGAGTGTCGCCATCGACATCCCCGAAGATTTGAACAAATTGAAGTAATACTACACTTCTAAAGCAAGATATATTAACCATCTTTTACAACGTTGATTAGTTAGATGAATATAACCGATTATTTGGTAGACTACCTAAAGCATAACGGTTCCGTCTCGTTGCCCCATGTGGGACTTTTCTCAACAAGACAGAACGAAGCATATTTCGACACCGATTCCTCCACATTCTTCCCACGCCATCAGACTGTCGTCCTTGAGAACAAACAAGGTGACAACAATGGTTTTGTCAAATTTATCTCTGACAAAGAATGCGTAAGTCTTCATACAGCAGAACTGATTTGGAAGAATTATTGTGACGCATTTAATGCAAAACTCACATCGGAAGGCAAATGCCGACTCAACGAACTAGGTACTGTCATCTCTGAAAACGGAGCATGCCATTTTGAGTCAGAGTCCATCATAGAACCCGATGGAACCACAGGTATGTTGTCACCAGTAACCGGACTAAAGGACTATACTCCAGAGACTGAGAACGATCCGTTCGCAGCTTTTGAACAGCCCATCCAGGATGGCGAAATCATCTCCTCTCCCCTAATCTCCGACATGTCTCAGCCCACAACGACCAACAAGCCTAAACCTGTTGAGCCGGAACCTGTCGCAGAACCAGAACCCATCGAGGAACCAAAACCTGTCGCAGAGCCCGAACCAGTCGTTGAACCCGAACCTGTTGAGGTATCAGAAACTCCAGCAGAACCAGAAAAACCAGCTGAACCTGAACCCATAGCAGAGCCTGAGCCTGTCAATGAACCAGAAGCATCAGCTGAACCTGAACCTATAGCAGAACCTGAGCCTGTCGAGGAACCAGAAGCACCAGCAGAACCTGAACCCATCGCCGAGCATGAAACCTCAGCCTTTGGCGACGACGCACTGAACACGTTGCAGCAACTTGACGCCATAACGCCATCAACGCCCGAAACAGATGATGACGACGAACCAAAGAAGGGCGGATTCTGGAAAGTGTTGCTCACAATTATCTTGATACTCGCAATACTGGCAGGATGCGCATTCGCAATAGACCACTATCTCTTTAACAGCAAAGGCATGAACTGGCTGAAACAAAAGACATCAGCGATTTCGACTGCAAAGAGCGACAATGCTACAGAAATTGACAATCTGATTCCCGACGTGCCGGCAGACTACGACAAAGACGAGGCAAGGAGCAACATCACATTTAACACTTTCTCGTTTGACGGCATAACATTCAGCGAGTCTGAAATAGCGGAACAAAGCAAATCTATCGTAGACGAATTCGGCTCTTATCTGAATAATTATCTCAAGAAACTGAAACAAACCGACAATGAGACTCAGTTCATAGACCGAGTCGAGAGTTACGCCAACACTCGCCTCGCCGAACTGCTGAAGACAGAAGACTTCGTCCCGCAGAACCTGCTCAACTACAAGGACTATGTACGTGAAGAGATGACTCCTCTGCTCAAAGACCGTCTGATACGACGCAAAGCTACCATAGTAAAGAGCGAACTCATTGACCGCAATGTGCTTGAAAAACTTCTTAAAGAGGTGAACCCCGCAATCACACCTTCCGAGATAGAGGCCGCAGAGGATAACGACGCCAAGAAGAACACTACCGTCAAGAAGGATAACAAGACAAAAACCCAACCCATTCAGTCGCACATCGCGACAGAATCCAAACAGGGTTTCGACATTATCGCAGGATTCTCGGTCGACAAAAACAATGCCGACCGTCTCTGCCGACAACTCAAGTCCAAAGGATGCGACGCTTATATCATCAACCGCAACGGTCTCTATTACGTGAGTATGGGCAGTGCCGCCACCCAGACCGAAGCTAAAGCCCGCTACAACCACATCAAGGAATGGTACAAGGGCGATGTAAGCATCAAACAATGGTAGTCATCAACCTCTCCACAATGGGTAAACACAAACTAGCACGATTCGCAGAAAACCTAACCTTTCCAAATCTTTTCCAAGTCTCTTTCGAACAATTGGAAGAGAAAGGGTTTGAATGGAAAGGCAGATGGAACGTATTCTTCGGCAACGATAACCCCATTGTCCTCGAACTGGGTTGCGGGAAAGGAGAATATACAATTGCCCTTGCCCGTGAGAACAGCAACCGCAACCATATAGGAGTTGATATCAAAGGAGCAAGACTGTGGCGTGGTGCTAAGACTAGCAATGAGGAGAAGATGGGGAATGTGGCATTCTTGAGGACACGCATAGAGATGATTGACCAATTCTTTGCTCCCGACGAGGTTTCTGAAATATGGATTACTTTTCCCGACCCCCAGCCTAAGAAACCCATGAAAAGGCTGACGAGCGAAAGGTTTCTGTCACTCTATCGACATTTCCTGAAGAGCGGAGGACCAGTGCACCTCAAGACCGACTCACGCGAACTTTACGACTATACCATGGAAGAGGTCATAGCACCTGCCCATTATGAGGTAGAGGCCACCACTGCCGACCTGTACGCTTCTGGTCACAGCGGTATGGCCACAGCAGTCCAGACTTTCTACGAATCGATGTTCCTGAAAGAAGGCAAACCGATAACATACATCAAATTCAGAATAAACTAGTGAATTGTGAATTGAAAATTGAGAATTGAAAATTAATCGATTAATCGTAATAACGATATAACGTTATAACGAACCCTTTAAACTTTTAAACTCTTAAACTTTTAAACTTTAAAAATAATTCATACAAAATAATAACAATTAATTTTTTTTATCATGTCAGGACACAATAAATGGTCTAAGATTAAGAGAGCCAAAGGTGCAGCTGACGCCAAGCGCTCAAAACAGTACTCCAACATCTTGAAACAGGTATCAATAGCCGTTCGTGAAGGCGGTCCAGACCCCGACAGCAACCCCCGTCTGCGTCTCTTGGTTCAGAACGCCCGCGGATGCAACATGCCTAAAGACACCTTACAGCGCGCTATCAACAAAGCTAACGACAAAGACGCCGCCGCCATGCAGGAACTCACATTCGAGTGCCACGTCAACCACGGTATCGCCCTCTTTATCGAGGCTCTGTCTGACAACAACAACCGCACCGTTGCCAACGTGAAGTCGATAATGAACAAATTCGGCGGCACCCTCGAAACCAACGGTAGCCTCAGCTTCCTGTTCACCCGCAAGGGCGTCTTCGTAATTCCCCGCAAACCCGACATGGATGTCGAGGAACTCGAGATGGATCTTATCGACGGCGGTCTCGAAGAGATGGAGGTCGACGATGAATACCTGACCCTCTACACCGCATACGAGGACTTTGGCAACATGGTCAAGATGCTTGAAACAAAAGGTATCGAATACGAGAGTGCAGAACTTCAGCGCATTCCTAACACCACCCGTTCCATTGACGAGGATTCTATCCGCAAAGTCCTCAAAGTCATCAATATCCTTGAAGAGGATGATGATGTCACCAATGTCTTCCACGACATGGAAATCCCCGACGATTTCGAGGAAGAATAATATCAATTTTGAACATTGAATCGAGAAGTTGAATTGAGAAATGGATTCAAAATTCAAAATTCAAAATTCAAAATTATATCTAGTACCGACACCTGTAGGAAACCTCGGCGACATGACTTATCGTGCCGTCGAGGTTTTAAAGTCGGTGGACTTGATTCTTGCTGAGGACACCCGCACCAGCCGTGTGCTGATGCAGCACTACGGCATAGAAACGCCACTGCAGAGTTACCACATCTTCAATGAACATAAAGTTGTTGACGCACTGGTAGAGAGACTTGACGGAGGTCAGTCGCTTGCCGTCGTCACCGACGCCGGCACACCAGGAATTAGCGACCCGGGCTTCTTGTTGGTACGTGAAGCATTGAAAGCTGGAATAGAAGTGGAGTGTCTGCCAGGAGCCACTGCCTTCGTGCCGGCACTTATTGACAGCGGTCTGCCATGCGACCGTTTTGTCTTCGAAGGATTCCTTCCCCACAAGAAAGGACGCCAGACAGCCATCCAACGCCTTGCCGAGGAAAGTCGCACTATGATTATCTACGAAAGTCCTTTCCGTCTTGTCAAGTTGCTGGAACAACTTATTGAAGTTCTCGGTGAGGAACGCCAAGTCAGCGTAAGCCGTGAAATCAGTAAACTGCATGCCGAAACAGCTCGTGGCACACTACGCCAGATACACGACCACTTTGCCTCAAAGGAGGTTAAAGGCGAAATAGTCGTCATCCTCGCCGGAAAAGAAGAATAATCCAAAAAAATCTTTACAACCTTGATTGAGCCTCGGGACAGACCGAAGCTTTTTTTGTTGTGCAGATTTGCAAACGTCTGCACAAAGCATTGACATCTGTCTGACATTATGGCAGACATGACAGTTTGGAACAAAAATTGACTGTCTTTATTATGTTGAATTAAACAATATAATATATAAATCATGCAAGGCAACCTTAATGTTCAAACCGAGAACATTTTCCCGGTAATCAAGAAATTCCTTTACTCCGACCACGAAATATTCCTTCGTGAATTGATATCCAACGCAATCGATGCCACTCAGAAAATAAAAGCATTGGCGTCGAGAGGCGAATTCAAAGGCGAACTGGGCGACCTCACAGTAGAGGTGAAAATCGAGAAGAAGAAACTAATAATCAGCGACCGAGGCATCGGCATGACTCAAGATGAGATTGACAAATACATCAATCAAATAGCTTTTTCGGGAGCCAACGACTTCCTCGACAAATACAAGGATGTACAGGAGAACCTCATAGGTCATTTCGGACTTGGTTTCTATTCCGCCTTCATGGTGGCCGACAAAGTCGAGATTGTTACTAAATCGTACAAAGACGCTCCCGCAGTACACTGGAGTTGCGACGGCTCACCTGAATTCGAAATGAAAGAAGACAAGCGGAAAGAACGTGGCACAGACATCATTCTGCATATTGCCGACGACTGCAAGGAGTTCCTCGAAGAGCGCCGTATCCTCGAATTACTCAAGAAATACTGCCGTTTCATGCCTGTTGCCATCCGTTTTGGAGAAGAGAGCAAATGGGAAGACAGCGAGACAGAATTCGACGAGGTTGATGACGGCAATGGCGGAAAGACAAAACGCCCGAAACGTATCGAGAAGAAAGTTCCCAGAATCATTAACGACACCGACCCCGCCTGGCGGAAGAAACCTTCGGATCTGACCGACGAGGACTACAAGAAATTCTACCACGAACTCTATCCGATGAATTTTGAAGACCCGCTGTTCCAGATTCATCTCAACGTCGACTACCCATTCAACCTCACCGGCATTCTCTACTTCCCGAAAGTTAGAAAAACCATCGACCCCAACCGCAACAAAATCCAGCTCTACTGCAACCAGGTATTTGTTACCGACAGTGTTGAGGGTGTGGTTCCCGAATATCTCATGCTCCTCCATGGTGTCCTCGACAGTCCCGACATCCCTCTGAACGTGAGCCGCAGCTACCTGCAGAGTGATAGCAACGTCAAGAAGATAGCACAACACATAAGCAAGAAAGTCGCCGACAAACTAGAGGAGATGAGTAAGCAGAAAGTTGAACTCAAGGATGCTGACGGCAACGATGTGGCAGATGCTCCGACTCAACTTGAGGAGAAATGGGACGATATCAAGATTTTTGTTGAATACGGCATGCTGACAGAAGAGAAATTCTGCGAACGGGCAATGAATTTCACCCTCCTCAAGAATACTGAAGGCAAATACTTCAAACTCGACGACTACCGCGACAAAATCAAAGCACTCCAGACCGACAAGGACAAGAATGTCATTTACCTCTATGCCACCGATGCAGATGAGCAGCACGCATACATCGCAAAAGTCAAAGAGAAAGGCTATGATGTGCTGATGATGGACAGCGTCCTCAACTCTCATTTCATCAACCTCCTTGAACAGAAGATAGAGAAGACCCGCTTCGTACGCGTTGACGCCGACACGGTAGAGAAACTCATTGCCCATGACGACGCCATCCCCGAGAAACTGTCGCAGGAAGAGAAAGACAAACTCAAACCCATCATCGAAAATGAGGTGGACAAAGCCCGTTTCACCGTATTACTTGAAAGCATGGAGAGCGACGACCAACCTATGGTCATCACCCAGAATGAGTTCATGCGTCGTTACAAAGAGATGAGTCAGACGAGCGGTGGCGGTATGGGATTCTATGGCGAGATGCCTGACAGTTACAATTTGGTTGTCAACATCAACCACCCTCTCATCGCACAAATCCTCAACGAGAATGACGCTGACATGCAGAAGAAGCTCGTACACCAACTCACAGACCTTGCCCTGCTGAGCAACGGACTGCTGAAAGGTGAAGCTCTGACCCAGTTCATCAAGCGCAGTGTCGACATCATCAAGTAACATCACCTGACACATATACAATTGTATAAAAAGATGCCTCAAAGTTTTGAGGCATCTTTTTATAATTATAAACCACAGTATATCATCATAATATTCTCCATAATATAATTATCGTAACATATAAATGAATGAAAACAATGTTTTTTGAGTAACTTTGTAAATTAAATTCAACACACCAACCAATTAAATATACAGTATTTCAGATATATAGTAGGCAACGGAACGCAACCATTCTAAGTGAAACTCAAAACACACATATCATTACTATTATTCATTTTGATGTCACTGATTTCTGTGGCACAGACTCCCCCTGCAAATAGTAATGACACCCTTCCCGATAATGTCTTTAACGTTGCCTGCAGCCTTCCACCCGACAGCAACGCCTTTGCGATCAGAGCTCTATTCTCTTGTCCCGGCGTCAACAGTATGTCTACCCCCATGGTTGCCGATATGGATGGGGATGGTATTCCTGAAATCATAGCTTGCCCCAATACCAACCACTCTCCTTGGTTCTCCTCCGGTCTGCTGATATTCGACGGTAGGACTGGTGTACTAAAACGGACCATCACCACCCAAGAGTATGTCCTTCATGGGCAGTTTATCTCTATTGCCGACGTCGACAACGACGGACAATCCGAGATATTCATTCTTGACAGGACTGGCAATGTGAACTGTTATAACTACAGTGGATCGAGACGGTGGTTCAATCTCACTGCCATCGACCGCAACTATCTCATCTCTGTCGCCGACATCAACGGCGACGGCGTTGCCGAGCTGGTCTGCGGGAAATACATCTTCAACGCCACCGACGGCACCCTCCTACTCAACGGGAGCATGACAGATACTGGCAGGGGTTTTGCCTTGCCACATGGTTATAACGCCAGCTATCATATCCCCTACTACATGTATGCCCTTGCCGACATTGACGGTGACGACACCCTCGAACTCTGTGCTGGCAACAGCATCTACAAGATAAACATCACCAACACGGCCGGCACCTCTGGCAACAGTTGGACTCTGTTGCGTCAAGCGACATATGACTCATCAATAGACAATCTCGACGGCGAGACTTTTGTTGTCGACTTTGACGGTGACGGCGATATGGATATATGTGTCATAGGCACCTCCTACAGCATAGGTCCGCCATCTCCCGTCTCCTCCCACACTGTCTCTCCCTATGTCTGGGATGGACAGACAGGTAATATAATAGCACATTCCAGCATTTCCGTAAACAACAGTTTCGGACCTTCAATACCATACAGTGGCGATCTTGACGGTAATGGACTGCCGGAGATTATTTTCTCCATTGCCAATATTGGAATGAAAGCATACACCTTCGACACCTATCATGCAGGAAACATGAGACTGATGCACAACCATGCCCCCTTTGATGAGACTTCCGGCTACACAGTATTCGACTTCAATCAAGACGGACATGACGAGATTGTTTATCGCAACGACAGCAATCTCTACATCGTCGACGGTTCATCACTAAACGCGTTGAGTACTCCCATCACAGCTTACTCTGGCACAATCACCGAATACCCTGTGGTGGCGGACGTCAATGCCGACGGTCATGCGGAGATACTCATCGCTCAATCTAACACACCATGGACAGGGATGAACTCTCAAGGGACCATAACAGTCTACGGCAGTGTCGTTCCAGGAACATGGTCTTCGGCCCGCAAGGTGTGGAATCAGTGGGCCTACAACTCAGTAAATATCAACGAGGACCTCACTGTCCCACAACATCACTTCGACATCTCCACACGCTTCCCTAACGGCAATCAACCATTCAACGCATTTCTCCGCCAGATGCCATACTTCAACCAAAACGGAGACATGTTCACCCCTATCGCCGACATAGTGGTGGCGCAAGCCTCTTGTTCAACCTACAATGATTCAGTCCGCATCACTGTCGAATACTCAAACCAAGGTCTTGTCGACATTCTGGCTCCTTATGGTATCACATTATATAAGAACGAATATAGAGGGATGATAATAACGACTGACACCCTGACACAAACCCTCCATCACTCAAGCAGTCAGACCACCTCTCACACATTAACCATCCCCCGCAGTGTCCTCTGCACATTCAACGAGACAGACAGTCTTATAATCTCCATCAACGACTTAGGGTCAGGTATAGCCCAACACGGAAACCAACAACCTGAATGCGATACCACAAACAACACACTCAAAATCGCAACTCCCGTATTCCACAATTTCGGAGACACTATTGCCACGGCTTGCGACAGCTTCACTTGGTGGAACACTAATTATACGAATTCAACAAATACGCCCACTCACGTCTACACCAATAGCCACGGTTGCGACAGCACCGTGACATTAGACCTCACCATCAATTACAGTAATACGGGTGACACCACCGCCATCGCTTGCGACAGTTTCTCATGGTGGAACACGATTTACACAAGTTCTACGAATACAACCACTCACATCTACACCAACACTCAAGGGTGCGACAGTGTTGTCACATTGCATCTGACTGTCAATTATAGCAACACTGGTGACACCACCGCCACCGCCTGCGAGAGTTTCTCATGGTGGAACACGGATTACACCAATAGCACGAATTCGGCCACGCATACGTTTACCAATGTCGCTGGGTGCGACAGTGTTGTCACATTGCATCTGACCATCAATTACAACAACACGGGCGACACTATAGCCACCGCTTGCGACAGTATCACGTGGTGGAACACAGTCTACACTAATTCAACGAACTCTGCTACGCATACGCTTACCAACACCGCCGGGTGCGACAGCGTTGTCACATTGCACTTGACTGTTAATCACAACAACACGGGCGACACCAATGTCACCACTTGCGACAGTTTCACTTGGTGGAACACAAATTACACGAATAGCACGAGTTCGGCGACGCATACGCTTACCAACGCCGCTGGGTGCGACAGTGTTGTCACATTGCATCTGACTGTCAATTACAGTAACACAGGTGACACTTCGGTCACGGCCTGCGACAGTCTCACTTGGTGGAACACGGTTTACACGAATTCAACAAATACACCCACTCACGTATACACCAATACTCAAGGATGTGACAGCACCGTGACATTGCATCTTACCATCAAATCTTCTTCACTTGTCAATGAGACCGCAACTATATGTACCGATCAGTTGCCTCTGACTTGGAACGACACAATACTGAACCCCACCTCCAACACCAGTCTGCCGCAACACTATAATTATACATTCAGATATACAAATTATCAGAGTTGTGACAGTATCGTCAACCTGGCCCTCACCGTCAACCCCACAGATACTGTCATCGACAGACAGGAGCATTGTGACAATTACATGTGGCAAGACGGGACAGTATACAACTATTCGACGTTCGGTCCGCAAATACACATCAGCAACTATTACGGTTGCGACAGCATCGTCATTCTTGACCTGATCATCAAACATTCGTCGCTCACAGAACTAACCGACAGCTTCTGCCACGGCACTCAATACGAATACAACGGGAACACATTAACAACGGGAGGCATCTTCATAGACACAATCAAAAACGCAGTAGGTTGCGACAGCACCGTCAGACTTACCCTTACAATGTTGGCGAAACCTATGGTAAGCATCAAGGATGCCCCCGACTGTGAGACCCAACTACATTATATACATGCCTCTACTAATGTAGACTATCTTGAATGGACTGTCGACGGATATTGGAACAACGACTGGGGTTCACAGCATGGCAGGAATCTAATAATCCACCATCCGACATCATTGCAACTATCACTCAAAGTCGATTATCTCGACCACACACTTTGCCCAAACACGGCGACAGTGACATTAAAACCTATAATATCGCCTCATGCAGAGATGGATGTCTCTCCTGATTTCCTCACCTACGACCAGGCGACCCTCACCGCATTGTCGAAAAGCACAGGAGCAGACTGGCTACAGTGGTATATAAACTCTGAAGATGCAGGAGGAGAAAACATCGTACAATATACCGCCGACAAGAACGAGGACTCTGTAACGCTTATGCTTATTGCCGCAAACAGCACTTGTCTTGACACTGCCGAAAAGACTATATATATGCGTCGTCAGACATTCTATGCTCCCAATGTCTTCACCCCCGACGAACCGACGAACAAAACTTTCAACATCTTCTTCACAGGCATAATAGAATATAAACTTGACATATACAATCGTCAAGGATTACATATCTTCAGCAGTTCAAGCATTAATACAAAATGGTGGGACGGCACATACAATGGACACCGTTGCCCCCAAGCAAGTTATGTGTGGATATTACGCTACCGCAGCGAGATTGACCCGCAGAATTGGCATACCGCAAAGGGCATGGTGACACTTTTGAGATAAACAGGCCGCGTAGTACTACCTGTCAGACCTATCAGTTTTGTGCCTCGGGGTCATGACTACGGCTCATATAGGTGTAACCTTTCATAAGTCCGGTATTTGATGACCCTATGAAACTGAGGACAATCTTGCCCTCGTCAGTGTTACCGTACTTTTCCTTGATGAGCTCAACAGCATGAGAGACAATCAAACCTTTCTGATAGAGTATACGGTAGATGTCCTGAATGTTGGCAATCTCTTCCTTGGAGAATCCACGACGTTGCAAACCAAGGGCGTTAACGCCGATAAACGAGATAGGATAGCGACCGGCCTTCACGTATGGAGGAATGTCTTTGTTGACCAAAGAGCCACCCATAGTGATGACATGAGAACCTATATGGACAAACTGAAGGATAGCGGTCTTGCCACCAAGCACAGTCCAATCGCCCACAACAATATGACCGGCCAAGGTTGTGTTGTTAGCGAAGACACAGTTGTTGCCGACCACACAGTCGTGTGCTATATGGACATATGCCATAATGAGGTTATTGTTTCCGACAACGGTTTTTCCTGATGCCGCCGTTCCACGATTAATGGTGCAGCACTCACGGATGACATTGTTGTCACCTATTTCGACTGTGGTATACTCGCCGTTGAACTTCAGGTCCTGAGGAATCGCGGCGATGACAGATCCCGGGAATATCTTACAGTTCTTACCGATACGGGCGCCAGGGAAAATTGTAACATTAGGACCGATCCAGGTGTCATCACCGATCACCACATCCTCATATATTGTTGTAAAGTTAGATATCTGGACGTTCTTTCCAATTATGGCATCTGGATGTAAGTCGTAGAATGTAGCCATGTAAATGGATTTAATTATTATTTTTTAGTTATTTTACTCAGAATAAGGTTGGCAAGTGCGACATTGGCACGGTGTCCGGGACATTCCAGACGGAAATGGCCCTTCAACGGCTTGCCTACAAGACGGATATCACCGATAAAGTCAAGCATTTTGTGACGAGCTGGTTCATTGGGGAAATACGGGACTACCGTATTAAGTACTCCCTCATGAACCTGGATGGTGCTCTTGTCTTTGTTGAACAGACGGGCAAGACTCTCCTTCTCGGACTCGTCAAGAGGTTTGTCGACAAATACGAGGGCATTGTCAAGGTCACCTCCCTTGATAAGGTTGGCGGCAAGAAGCATCTTCACTTCGTGAAGGAAGACAAATGTGCGACAAGGAGCTATCTCTACAGGATAGGTTGCAAAATCGGAGAAACTCACCGACTGGTTACCTATAAGGGAACTCTCGAAACGTATGTTGCATTCCACGCTGAATCCGTCGGCAGGAGTGGCAGTCATAATAATTCCTGAGGCGTCGTCACGCCATTCCACATTTTCTTTAATCTCTAAATAACTCCTAGCGCAGTCCAACTCAACTATTCCCGATTGTCTGATTCCGTCAACCCACAGCACCGAACTTCCATCGAGTATGGGTATCTCAGGACCGTCGATATCGACCACGGCATTGTCGATACCCATGCCGTGGAAAGCCGACATCATGTGTTCTATAGTCGATACCGTAGTCTTTCCCGATGCCACCGTAGTGCCGTGGTTGGTATCAACCACAGCAGTAGCGATCGCCTGAATCTCAACAGGAGTTCCAAGGTCGGTGCGACGAATAACTATGCCAGTGTTGGCAGAGGCAGGGCATACCGTAGCATGATAGAACCCTCCCGTATGAAGCCCCGGGCCTGAGAGTGTGAACGGATTATGTATTGTGGTTTGTTTCTCTTGTGTCATTTCAAATTGATTAACTTAAAGTTTCGCATCTGATAAATGTCGGGGAGCTGGTTTTCGTAACCTCCCGAAGGTGAAATCTGCTTCAGTTGGAACGGGAAAAGCATGTTGTCGGGAGATTTGAACTTTTGAGGATTGCGCCAAAACTCCGCCCCCATTTTGTTAAGTGCGGTAGTGAAATACAGCATGATATCATGAGCCACACCAGCATAAAGAGTATTAGGCTCAGTGCGGAACTTGTCTTTGTATGTGTCGATGAATTGCTTGTGTTTAGTAGTATTGTAGTCAAGATAGCCTGTAGTTACTGTCGTGTAGTTTAGATGCTGTAGTTGCTCAAAATCCAGACTTGGGAAATCCTGAAGATAGTTAGAAACCGTTATCAATGTTGGCACATGCGTCGTGAGTGCTGAGAGACGGTTCAGTATAGTTGTGGCAAAAACAGTGTTCTTGTTCTTATCCTGGTTATATATGCTGACAATGACGTTGTCGTCGGTGGATTTCAACGTCTGGATAAGCTTTGCATTGGCGGCCCAGTCAAAGAGAGTGTACTTGATATTCTTCCTCTTCTCCAGTTGCGATAAAAATTCGTTGCGATACTCCGACTCAACTGATGACGGATTCTTGTTATTGGAATGGATAAGGTAAAGGTTGCCACCCGAATGGTATTTCTCCATTATATTGAGCAGAGCCGCAACCGTTCCACTCACTGAAGGCATACATTTAACAACATAAGGGTTGTCGGCGACAACTTCAACACGCGACGAGAACGGGTTAATCACAAAGACTTGGTGCTGTTTAGCCAGTTCTGCAAGTTTATTGAAAGGTTTCTTCACCAACAATGCAATAATAAAATCCGAATTGGCGACATGATACCTCTCAAAAGCATCCACCACATCCTCATCCTTTTCGGAGGTAAGGTCAACGACATTGAGCATAATATCCATACCCTGAGACTGCAACTCATCAAGAGCCATCAGTATGCCTTCATAGAATTGGATAAATTCAAAGACCTTGTAATCCTTCTTGCCTCGCTGTTCAATGTCAAACTTAGAGGTAGATATCTCATCAATCTTTGAGAGGTTGAGGGGCATAACAACCGTGATAAACAGTCGGTTCTTGTCTTGTCTTTCTCTGACGGAGAACTGGTAGGAGGAGGTTGTTGTCGAAGACAGGAATTCGGCCTGTTGGGTTGGGAAGCCCACAGGAATCTCATTAAACGGATATGGATTCACCACCGGGCGGAAAGGCATAGGTAGCCGCCCAGCGTAGATTGTTGTATCAAGGCTAGAGGGACTAGAAACACTAGATGGACTAGAGACACTAGAAGAACTAGAAACACTAGAGGAACTAGAGGAACTAGAAGAACTAGAAACACTAGGTGTGCTAGAAGAACTAGAAACACTAGAGGGACTAGAGACACTTGAAGAACTAGAGGGACTAGAAACACTAGGAGCACTAGCGGAACTAGAAGAACTAGAAACACTAGTGGAACTAGAAACACTAGAGGGACTAGAGACACTAGAAGAACTAGGAGCACTAGAAGGACTAGAAACACCAGTCGAACCAGTTGAACCAGTTGAACTGGCCTGACTAGCGGCGCTGGAAGTAACAGGTTGGCTCGCTGTGGTTTCTGGTGTTGTCTTCTTTGCCGGCACTTTCAGCATCTGACCAGCCTTGAGTGGTTCTGTTTTTAATTCGGCGTTAGCCTCAATCAAGTCATCGACAGTGACACCATATTGACGGGCCAGACTGTAGAGCGTCTGTCCTTGCTCAATCCTGATATAATGGACATTATCATTCTTGAGGACAGCATTGGCTTTGGCAGAGACTGCCGCCACGCTGTTCTCGTTTTTCGGCAACCAAACAGTATCTCCAACTTTCATCAGATGGATATCTGTCTTAATAACAGCGTCGTAGTATTTGAGTCCATAAGCCCTGGCTATAGAGAAAAGAGTCTGTCCCTGCTCAACAATATGGATGTAGTAATCCTTGTTGTTGATGCTCTGAGTGAGAGACGACACCTGGACAGGCACAGTCCTTGTACCTTGTGCCGACACTGCACCCATCAGCAGGAGCATGATTATTATCAGAGACTTTCTCATTCCCATTCTATTGTTGCCGGAGGTTTGGAGCTAATATCGTAAACGACACGGTTGACACCTTTGACACGATTGATAATCTCATTGGAGACCTTTGCCATAAATTCATAGGGCAGATGCGACCAGTCGGCAGTCATTCCATCCACAGACTCAACAGCACGGAGTGCAACTACACTCTCGTAAGTACGCTCATCGCCCATAACTCCGACGGATTGGACTGGCAACAGCATTGCCCCAGCCTGCCATACCTTGTCGTAGAGCCCATTGTCGCGCAATCCCCGGATAAAAATATCGTCAACCTCTTGAAGAATACGAACCTTCTCAGGAGTAACATCACTGAGGATTCGGATGGCAAGACCCGGACCCGGGAAAGGATGACGACCTATAAGTTCTTGTTTAATACCCAACTGACGACCCACACGACGAACCTCATCCTTAAACAGACTGCGGAGTGGCTCAACGAGTTTCAACTTCATATAGTCAGGGAGTCCGCCCACATTATGGTGAGATTTGATGGTCTGCGACGGTCCCTTGACAGAGCTGGACTCAATCACGTCGGGATAGATAGTTCCCTGAGCCAGCCATTTGGCGTCGGTGACCTCCTTGGATGCGTCGTCGAAGACATCGATAAAGGTTTTTCCGATAGCCTTACGTTTTTTCTCAGGGTCGGTGACACCGGCGAGGACCTCATAGAAGCGTGCTTTGGCATCGACGCCAGTGACATTAAGACCCATATCCTTATATGATTCGAGGACACTGCTGAACTCATCTTTGCGCAACAGACCGTTATCGACAAAGATACAGTGCAGATTGGTGCCTATGGCTTTGTGGAGAAGCACTGCGGCGACTGAGGAGTCAACACCACCCGACAGTCCGAGAATAACCTTGTCATCACCCACCTTCTCACGGATCTGACGAACGGTCATGTCAATAAATGATTCTGGCGTCCAGCTCTGATCGCAGTGACAGATGTCGACGACAAAATTCTTCAGCAATGTAAGTCCGTCAGTAGAGTGATGCACCTCAGGATGGAACTGGATCGCATAAGTCTGCTCGCCCTCAATCTGGTAACCAGCATATTTCACATTGTCGGTAGAACAGATGCAGCGATAATTGGCGGGGACACTCTCAATGGTATCGCCATGACTCATCCAGACTTGAGATCCAAGAGGAATGTCCTTCATCAGCGGTGAGGAAGTGTCAATCCATTGCAGATTGGCACGGCCATACTCACGAATCTTCGACTGTTGGACTGATCCACCACCCCATTTTGCAAGATACTGGGCGCCATAGCAGACGGCCAGGAGTGGCAGTTTGCCTTTGATATCCTTCATCTCCGGCACAGGAGCATCGGAGGCGTTGCAAGAATAGGGACTGCCCGAGAAGACGACGCCTTTCACATCGTCAGTAAGGGTCGGTATTTTGTTGAACGGATGAATTTCACAGTAAATATTAAGCTCGCGAATCTTACGAGCTATCAGCTGAGTGTATTGAGAACCAAAGTCTAAGACGATAATAGTGTCCATAGATAATATTTATATTTAAGATACAAAAATACAAATAAATTTTGAAACAACACTCATTTAATATTTTTTACGAATTAATAAGAGTTCCACACAATAAATCACCTTCGGTAGCGTTTTTCATTGTTATCAAAACAATGAATAATATTTTTTCGATTTCAGAACCAAAAAAGTTTGTATCTTTGCACCCCATGAAGAATATTTGCCACATATCACTTATTATATTATCAATCATAATATTAGGCGGTTGTAGCGGTCAAGAAAAACTATTGAAAAGTACCGATTACGAAGCCAAATTTAAGGCTGCCGTGCAATATTATGATGAACAGCGCTACAGTCGTGCCCGTCAATTATTCGAGAACCTGTCGCTCTATTATCGTGGCAGTGAGCACTCGGAAGATATTTCGTGGTATTATGGCAAATGTCTAATAGAAGCAGGCTACTACTACAACGCCGCATACCAATTCAAGAGTTTCACGAAACGTTTCCCTTATAGCAGTCGTGCCGAGGAAGCCGCATTCCTTTGCGCCTACTGCAAATACATGGATTCTCCAGCCTACACACTCGACCAATCCATCACCAAAGACGCCATAGCCGAACTGGAGCAATTCACGGAACGTTATCCCCAGAGCACTCACATCCCCGAAGCGAACGAATATCTCGACCAACTGAGATACAAACTGATGCAGAAAGACTATGAGATTGCCGTAGGATACTACAACACTGAGTCCTACCGTGCCGCCGTGGTCTCACTGACCCAGTTCCTAAGCAACTACCCCGATTCCCCTAGAAGAGAGGATGCCATGTATTACATCATCAAGGCTGGTTACGAGTATGCCATCAACAGCCGTGAGGACAAGATGAAAGAACGCCTGCTTCAGGTAGTCAACAATTTCGACAAATTCGCCACCACCTTTAAACAGTCGAAACATCTTAACGAGTGTCAGGACATCTATACAAAATGCAAGGCCGTCCTGGCGACAATGGAGAACTAAACTTCTAAAACGAAGCATTTAAAGAATATTTAATCATCAATATCATAATGGAAACCAAGAAGAACCGTCCTATCAACACCACCGTCACCCGCGACACCGCCAAATTCAGCGACATGACCGGGAACATCTATGAGACCGTCGCCGTGCTCTCCAAACGTTCTAATCAGATTGCCAGCGACATGAAACGCGAGTTGCACAGAAAAATCGAGGAGTTCTCGGCAGGCATTGACACCATGGACGAGATTTATGAGAACCGCGAACAGATAGAGGTTGTCCGTCACTACGAACAGATGCCCAAACCCACACTGCAAGCCACTCAGGAATACCTCGACGGCGAGATTTACTACCGCAACCCTGCCAAAGAGGACCAGAACATGCAACGCCTTGAGGCCATGGAGAACGAAGCCATTGCCGAGAGTGCCGTAGCCGAGAAGCAATAACGACAATGTCAACCATCGGCAGTCCCTTAAGTGGGAAAAACATCATTGTCGGAGTAACCGGCGGTATCGCCGCTTACAAGACCCCGTTACTAGTGCGCCTGCTTGTGAAAGCAGGCGCTAATGTCAGATGCGCCATGAGTCAGCATGCCCAACAGTTTGTCACCAAGCTGACTCTCGAGACCGTATCAGGCAACGTGGTTTATACCGACCTCTTCGACAGAGACAATCCTCATAGCACTGAGCATATCTCACTGAAAGAATGGGGAGATGCCATGGTTGTAGCCCCGGCAACAGCCAACATCATAGGCAAGATAGCCAACGGTATTGGCGACGATGCCATCTCCACCCTGCTACTCTCCTTCCGCGGACCCTTGTTTATTTGCCCCGCCATGAACACCCATATGCTTGAAGGTTATGCACTGCAACGCAACATGGAGTATCTGCGTCGTAACGGCGTACACTTCGTCGAGAGCGAATGTGGCGAACTGGCATGTGGCACTACAGGAAACGGAAGAATGGCGGAGCCTGAAACCATCTTCAACTGTCTGACAGAGTATTTCAGTCTGAATACCACGAAGGGAAGTCTGGAGGGAAAGAAAATACTCATCACTGCAGGACCTACCTATGAAAAAATCGACTCAGTGCGGTTCATCGGCAACTTCTCGACAGGCAAGATGGGCTTCGCCCTCGCCGAGGAACTTGCCAGCCGTGGCGCACATGTGTTCCTTGTAACTGGTCCAACACACCTGTCCGCACAGAATCCAGACATCGAACGCATAGACATCATGTCAGCACGTGAGATGTACGACGCTGCCACAGGACTGTTCCCACAATGCGATGCCGCCATACTCAGCGCCGCCGTCGCCGACTTCCGTCCCGAACATGAAGCAGACCATAAGATAAAGAAACAGAACGATAGCGACGGTATGACCATCAACCTGGTTCAGAACCCTGACATCCTCGCCACCCTTGGCACCATGAAGCAGCAAAGACAGATTCTGGTAGGCTTTGCTCTCGAGACCGACAACGAGGTTGACAACGCCAAGAAAAAATTAACGAAAAAGAACCTTGATTTTATCGTGCTGAATTCGCTTCATGACGAAGGTGCCGGATTCGGCCACGACACCAACAAGGTGACTATTATCGACCGTAACGGCTACATCACTGCGGGGACGCTGAAATCTAAACAAGATGTGGCAAAAGACATCGCCGACAAACTCTCACAGCTATTCTAACTCACCCTCTTCCAAAACAATCAATCAAAACCAACCACCTTGAAACCAGCAAAAGCCATAGCCTTCATACTTGCCGCCATCGGCATAGTGTCGTTGTCTCAGATCTTCATCTTTGCCGCCAATAGCGGTGATAGAAAAGAGGATGCTAAACAAACCACCTATTCCAACCCTCAAATCTATTCTCCCAAAATTCCCGACACACTCTCTTTCGCTGGAGAGTCCGTTCCATTAGACATTTACTATGTCAGAGAAGGTCTGGACCGTGAATTGATTGTCAACACATTCGGACACACCAACACGTTGCTTTATTTCAAACGTGCCCACCGTTTCTTCCCCATAATTGAACCCATACTGAAAAAGAACGGAGTTCCTTCGGATTTCAAATATCTCTGTGTCATCGAGAGCGGTCTCACCAACGCCACCTCGCCTGCTAAAGCTCAAGGATTCTGGCAGTTTATTAAAACCACAGGTCAGAAGTATGGTCTTGAGGTCACCGACGAGGTTGACATGAGGAACAACTTAGAGGCGGCAACAGAGGCAGCCTGCAAATATCTGAAGTCACTTCACAATCAGTTCGGCAACTGGACTGATGCCGCCGCCGCATACAACTGTGGCGAGGCGGGTCTCTCGAAAAACATGCAGAAACAGAGTTGCCAAAGCTACTACGACACCAGACTGAACAACGAGACGACTCGATATGTATACCGCATCCTTGCTGTAAAACAGATAATGCAGCACCCTCAGGACTACGGATTTTTCCTGCGCTCTTCAGACCTCTACCCGTCAATTACCACACGTACATCGACATTAAAGGGTCAGAATATCGATTTATACTCTTTCGCCAAGGAGAACGGCGTTTCTTACAAAATGCTCAAGGAGCTTAACCCCTGGCTGTTGTCCGACAAACTTGTCAACAAACAGAACAAGAGCTACCAAGTCAAACTCCCCACCGAGGATGGCACCAGGCTGTCAAAGATTCGCACCGACCGAGACAAGAAGAACGACTTCATCACAAAAATGTAAGGATTCTACTGATGGAAAAACTCGAAATACTCGGTGCTCGCGAACATAACCTCCAGAATATCGACATCGATCTTCCACGAAACCAATTAGTGGTCTTCACCGGACTGAGTGGCAGTGGGAAATCGTCGCTGGCTTTCGACACCATCTACGCCGAAGGACAGCGTCGCTATATGGAGACATTCTCCGCCTACGCCAGGCATTTCATCGGCAATATGGAACGTCCCGATGTGGACAGCATCAACGGACTCAGTCCTGTCATCTCCATTGAGCAGAAGACCACCAACAAAAACCCCCGCTCAACGGTAGGAACCGTGACGGAGATATACGACTTCGTAAGACTCCTTTTTGCCCGCTGCGCCGACGCCTACTCGCACGTCAGTGGGAAAAAGATGATCAAGTATACAGAAAGTCAGATCCTCGAGATAATCACCAACGAATTCAGCGACAAAGACATATTAGTACTCGCTCCATTGGTACGAAGCAGAAAAGGTCATTATAGGGAACTTTTCCAACAGATAGCCAAGAAAGGGTATCTAAGAGTCCGTGTCGACGGTGAGATACGCGAGCTCACCTACAATATGCAGGTAGACCGTTACAAGATTCACGACATCGAACTTGTGGTAGACCGAGTAAGGGTCAACGAGAAGAGCACCCACCGACTTGAAGAGGCTGTAAAGACAGCCTTCCGACATGGCAAAGGGATGATGATGATTCTTGAGAACAGCGGTGATGGCAACGCCAAACCCCGATATTTCAGCAGGATGTTGATGGATCCCGAGACCGGCATATCATATCCCGAACCCGAACCCAACACCTTCTCATTCAACTCCCCATACGGAGCATGTCCGAAATGCAACGGTCTGGGTGAGATCTCAGAAATCGACATAAATAAGATAATCCCCGACACCAAAAAGAGCATCCGCGACGGAGCTCTCGACGTGCTGGGGAAATATTCACCCACCAACTACCTCTACCGACAGCTGGAAAATCTGGGACAGCTGTATCGCTTCACTGTCGACGACCCTATCGGGGAACTCAGCGACGAGGCGCTGAACGCCATCTTGTACGGAACCAGTGACTATATGGGAATCAACACTGCCAGCGAGGGATCATACTCAGGAGGCTTCCCGGGTATAGTCAACTACATCAACGAGATGGCCACCGACGAACAGTCGGCGGCGATGCAGAAATGGGCGGCGAGTTTCATGAATACCGTTCCCTGCCCCTCATGCAAAGGATACCGGCTCAAAGAAGAGTCCCTCTGCTTCCTTATCGACGGCAAACACATCGGCGAAGTGTCGCAGATGAACCTCACCGAGCTCTATGAATGGGTGACGTCGCTGGAAGATAAACTCGACCCCAACCGCCGTGAAGTTGCGCATGAGATACTGCGTGAGATCTCTACACGCATCAAGTTTCTCCTCGACGTGGGCGTAGGCTACCTGTCGCTGAACCGCAGCTCAAAATCTCTTAGCGGTGGCGAATCGCAGCGTATCAGACTCGCCACGCAGATTGGCGCCAAGCTGGTCAACGTGCTATACATTCTCGATGAGCCATCCATAGGTCTCCATCAACGCGACAACCGACGTCTCATCAACGCGCTCAAAGAGCTAAGGGATCTAGGCAACTCCATCATCGTGGTGGAACACGACCGCGATATGATTCTCAGTGGCGACTACGTCATCGACATTGGACCAGGTGCGGGAATCCGTGGAGGCAAGATTGTGGCGGCAGGCACTCATGATGAGTTCCTGAAACAGAAATCGCTGACATGCGACTACCTGAACCGTACACGCGACATCTCCGTTCCCAAACGGAGAAACCCCGAGGTTCCCAAGCATCTCCTACTGGTAGGCGCCACCGGCAATAACCTCAAAGATGTTACTCTCGACATCCCTCTCGGGCTCTTTGTGTGTGTCACCGGTGTTAGCGGCAGTGGCAAATCCACTCTTATCAACGAGACACTCCACCCCATCCTCAACCAATATTTCTACCACTCCCAAAAGAAACCACTCCCCTACCGCGACATCTACGGCATCGAAAATATCGACAAAGTCATTGAGATAGACCAGACCCCCATAGGACGCACGCCACGATCCAACCCCGCCACATACGTGGGGATATTTGATGAGATAAGGCAACTCTTCGCTCAACTACCCAGTGCCAAGATCAGAGGCTACAAACCGGGCAGGTTCTCATTCAATGTCAGTGGTGGACGTTGCGACACCTGCAAAGGCGCAGGAGTACGCACCATCGAGATGAATTTCCTTCCCGATGTCTACATCAACTGTGAGGTATGTAACGGCAAACGCTATAATCGTGAGACACTTGAGATCCGATACAAAGGCAAATCGATTTCCGACGTTCTAGACATGACTATCAACGAAGCCGTCGAGTTCTTCGAATCCCATCCCAAAATAGCACGCAAATTGCGGGCAGTTAAAGATGTAGGTCTCGGATATATCACCCTCGGACAATCCTCAACGACCCTCAGTGGCGGCGAGGCACAAAGGATAAAGCTCGCCACGGAGCTCAGCAAGACCGACACCGGCAGCACACTTTACATCCTCGACGAACCGACCACAGGACTGCATTTCGAAGACATACGAGTCTTACTCGATGTTCTGCAGAAGATTGTAGACAAAGGAAACACAGTCCTTGTCATTGAGCACAATATGGATGTAATAAAGGTCGCCGACTGGATAATCGACATAGGTCCCGACGGAGGCGTCAAAGGTGGCGAGATAGTATTTGCCGGCACTCCCGAAGAATTGGCGAAACAGAGCGACAACTACACCGGACAGTATCTCAAAGAAGAGCTCGAAGCCTCCCGGCACGAATAACAACTAGAAACTCTAGAAAAACTAAAAACTCTAGAAAATCTAGAAGCTCTAGAAAATCTAGAAATTCTAGAAACTCTAGAAAACTCAGAAACTCTTTAACCTTTAACCTTTAACCTTTAACCTTTACCGAAAACCGATGCATACACTACCACTGCAAATCCGTTTTAATGATGTCGACATGATGGGTCATGTCAACAATGCTGTAATCATGGAGTTCTTCGACCTTGGCAAATCCCATTATTTTGCTGACGCCGGAATACCTGTAACTCCCGAAGAGGGTGATTTCTGTGTGATGGTAGTGCATCTCGACGTCGATTTCCACTCTCAAATACATTACAACGACCGTATCGCTGTAACATCGGAGGTCACACACTGGGGCAACAAGAGTTTTCAGGTAACTCAACAAGTTGTCAACCTCGATTCAGGCAAACCCTGTGCCACCTGCCACACCGTGATGTCTGGCTATATGCGTTCCACGGCCACCAGTGCCCCAATACCCGAGGAGGTAAAGGAGAGTGTAAGACAATACGATTCCGCAACGAAATAATCGTTTGTCCGTTTTTCTCAGAAATACTGTGCGTTTAGAGTAGCAACAACAGATGGTATAGACCTATGCCTATGTAGTTGCCAAGCATATATCCCAGCAGACCTATGGTAATGCCGAGGACAACGATATTGCGGTTGCCAAGGAGTGCTGCGGCAAGAGGCACGAATGGCGGTGAGTTGATAAGAGCCACGCTGCATACCATCACAGAGTCGCCATCAATCTTGAGCATCTTGGCAAACAATATCTGCAAGACCAGCGAACCCAGAACAATAAATCCCAGATAGTACAGAATGGGCAGACTGCCCGCAATATCCATCTTGCGGACGTCACATGCGCTGGCTATCGCCAGACAGAAAACATAGACACAGTAAAGTCCCAGATCGAATGAGTGCTGTTGCTGTTTCATTGATGGTAGGAACGATGCGGCAATGGCAAGGGTAGTCAACAGCAATATCAGAACGGTCATATTGGGACCTTCGCCCTTCCCCACCCATAACGCGACGCAGTAAGATATCGCCGCAATTACCAAAGTTAGACCTATGGAGATGAACGAACCCTTGCGGTGAAGTCGGTCAAAATACCTGATGCGACCATCCTCAGTCGCATCCGACTCAGACATCTGTTCGGAAGGTTCATTAATCCTGTCACGAGGTGGCAGAAGCCAACGGAACACACGCTTGCCGAACACAATCACAAAAACAAGATATATACCTGTGACAATCAAGTCGTAACTTGTGATATACAAGTACGTCTCGTTAGGCATACCCACAGCCTGCTTAAGGGCTCCCATATTGGGTATGCCACCCGTGTATATTCCCGTTGCGACGGCTGAAATCTGGGCGAACTCCTGACTCTCACCGGCAGGGCGGAAGATAAAGAACCCCGCCACCGACACGATAAGCACTGCCAGAAGTCCAGAGATGAACACCTTAAAGGCTTTGCCCACCTCCCAGTGTCCCAAGCCACACCCCATAAGCATCAGCGGTATGGCCAGAGGCACGGCGACATTGCTGAAAAGAGTGTTCGTATCAGCATCGAGGTTGAAGACGGGATTGCCTTCAGGAATGAGATTGGCGACAACGAGACCGATGACATAAAGTACTGTCATCGGACTCACCTTCTCAATCCACTTCCATCTGTACGACAGCCGCATCACCAGGAGTGGTACAGCCAGAAGGTATATAATTGTTATGACCGTATTAATCATGAACAGAACGGCATCACTATTGGTTTAGGAGAGATTTCACTATCTCCGAAACCACACGGTTGTCAGCTTGACCGGCAAAACGTTTGGAAGCCTGACCCATTACCTTGCCCATATCTTTAGGAGATGAGGCTCCAACTTCGGCGATAATGGTTTTGACAACCGCCTCGATTTCCTCACGGCTCAGTTGCTTGGGCAGGTAGCGTTCTATCACGCTTGCCTGGAACAGTTCCTCGTCAGCCAAATCCTGACGGTTCTGCTGCACATAGATATCCGCCGCCTCCTTACGTTGTTTCACCAGTTTCTGAAGCATGGCGATTTCAGCCGATTCGGGTACCTCGCCATTCACGGCGTCTTTTCCTGTCTTCAGTAGCAGTATGGCTGATTTAATGGCACGAAGGGATTCCAGGACATCCTTCTCTTTGTTAAGCATAGCCTGCTTGATGTCGGAGTTAATCTGGGTTTCTAAGCTCATAACAATAGTTTTTTAATGCATTACACAAACAAAAAAGGGAAGTAACTTGTACTTCCCAACTTTTGTGGCATCGACTGGAATTGAACCAGTGACACAAGGATTTTCAGTCCTCTGCTCTACCAACTGAGCTACGACGCCATCGTTTCATTTTCTGAAATCGGGTGCAAAAGTACAACAATTTCCAAAATTGACAAAATATTTTTTTTCAAAGAACCGAATACACACAATTACATTCTATCATTCAACTATTTACACAGAAAATAATTTTCCCGTCATCAAGACTGGCCGATTTGGTCCGAAGCATTATCCGTAGCGTTTTCCGCCAAATTCGGGTCATTATTTTCAGTCTCCTCAGCCTCTTCTTGAGAAGACTCTTTGTGGAGTAAAAGTTGGTCGATAAGCAACAGTGCGACACCAACGCATATCGAAGCGTCAGCGAGATTGAAGATGGCCCCGAAGAACTCGGCATGGCGGCCGCCCAACACGGGAAGCCAGCCGGGCCACACCCATTCCGCTATAGGGAAATAGAACATATCCACTACCCTGCCATACAGGAACCTGCCGTAGCCTCCTCCATCAGGGAACAATGTTGCCACTTCGGTATGTGTGCTCTCAGAGAATATCAGACCATAGAAGCAACTGTCGACAATATTGCCGACGGCACCCACTAAAATCAACGACAGACTGATAAGCACCATATAGCGGGCATCCTTCTTCAATTGCCGTACTATGAAATAAACTATGAATGCAGACGCCACAATACGAATGAGAGTCAACATCAATTTGCCGAAATCACCTCCAAAAGAAAAGCCGAAAGCCATACCCTCGTTCTCAATAAAGAAGAGTTGGCACCAATCACCTATCAGGTGTATGCCGTCACCAATCGCAAAATGGGTCTTAATCCATATCTTCAACCACTGATCGGCTATTAGAACGGCGGCTATGATTGCCGCGCAAATCATTATCTTATTGCGTATCGATTTCTTCATAAAATTCTATCAAACATTATTATATCGTACACAGAGAATTCAAAATAGAAAATGCAAATATACTAAAAAAGAGAGTATTCTTTCTCCTGCAAAGAATTATACTACCAACTTTTGCCTTCACACTGTTCACAGAGCTCATCATACCACTCCTCTCCGAATCTGCGGACGAGGGGCTTTTTCAGATATTTATACAAGGGAACTCCGCTTGATTTCCCTTTCGCCACAGCACACCGGCAGATATCCCATTCGTGATAATTCACAGCCTTGAATTCGCCGAAATCCTCAATACGTACCGGGTAGAGATGACATGATATCGGTTTGGGATAATCTATCTCACCTTTTCTGAAAGCTTTCTCTATGGCGCATAGGGTAATACCATCCTCAACAATAGCGTACGCACATTGACAATTGTCGACCAGAGGCGTGCACGGGAGCCCGTCAACGTCAATCGACGAGACACCATCCTTCTCTATAACCGCTACGCCCTCGGGAGTCATGTATTTCTTAACAATCGGATAGATTTTCTCAAGGACAGGTATCTCATTCTTGTCCAACGGTGCGCCGCAATCGCCCTCAACACAACAGGCGCCCTTGCATTTGTCTATATCACAGCAGAAACAGACCTCAACCAGGTTGTCGGAGATGATACAATCGTCAACTATCAGCATAAGACCTCGATGATTTTATCCGCCAAGACCGCGGCAAGTTTATACTTCGACTCGACAGTCCAACCTGCCACATGAGGCGTCAGCACAGTACGGTCGGATTCGATAAGATATCTCATATCGGGCGTCATGTTATCGGTATCCAGACCGTCTTTCGACATATTCTCATACTCAAGCACATCAAGGGCGGCGCCCAACACCTTACCCTGCCTGAGACCTTCGGCAAGAGCCTCGGTATTAACCACGGCGCCACGTGAAGTGTTTATCAAAAAGAACGGATTTTTGAACGCATCTATAAAACGGGAGTCGCACATATATCTGGTCTCATCCGTCAACGGCACATGGAGACTGACCACATCAGCCTTCATGAAAAGTTCCTCCAGCGAGACCTCACGCACATAATCGGGGGCATAGCCTGCCGGTTTGTATTTGTCGTACGACACTATATCACATTCAAAGCCTCGAAGCCGCTTGGCGAAAGAGCCGCCCATGTTTCCGAAACCTATAATACCCACCGTACGTCCTTTGATTTCAAGACCTCGGTTGGCCTCTCTCTTCCACAATCCCCGCCTCACCTCGCTGTCGGCATGGGCTATCTTGTCGACCAGTGCCAGAAGAAGTCCCACGGCATGTTCGCCTACAGCATCACGGTTGCCTTCGGGAGAGTTGAGACAACGTATTCCCACACTCTCGGCGTAATCCACATCGATAGTCTCCATCCCCGCGCCCACACGTCCGATGCATCTCAGATGTCTGGCACGGTCAATAAACGCACGGTCAATCTCTATCTTACTGCGAACCACTATGGCATCATAATTGTTCACCTTCTCCAGCAGAGACTCATAAGTGACCGAAGTGTCGACATCGCAAGTCAGCCCTGCCTCCTGCAGTCGCTCAAGCAGAACAGGATGAGTGTTGTCTGTGACTAATACTCTCATTTTTTATAGTTGTCATGTTCTATATAAAAATCAGCATAGCGAGGATTGACAGCACGTTTTTTCATCATGCTGTACCCCCCGAAGATGCCGATGCCGCCATCAATGTTGCAATGGACCTGGACAGGCTCGCCGAAGAATTCGTCAAGTTCTGACTGCTGACCGGTGGTACGGGTGTATAGGTAAAGATCTTTTGTCAGCGACCTCACCTCTATAATCAAAGGCTTATTGGCATAGCTCAACGTGTAGCCAGACTCATACCAGTCGGCAAATTCCAATGAGAACTCATGCTCGCCGTTCTGAAACAGTTCGCTGCTGACAAGCAACTCGTCGCCGTAGAAACTGCCGTCATCCATATCCAACGCAGTCTCAATGTCAGAGGTGTTTATCAGAGGATCGTCGACACTGAAATAGACTTGACTCAGGTCGACCGTGTCCCACTGAGTCACAGTCGTATCATTGACATCCACCCTGTAAGCCTGATACATCTTGATACTGAAATACTCATCGTTGTTGGCACTTTTCAGCTTGACACGAACACGGATATGATTCTCATGACCGTAATAGTCATAGAGGCTAACAGTATCTATCACATAATCGACGATATCCACCTGTGGTCTGGCCGGAATAACTGTCTGGGAAGTGATAATCTTGTCATAACCGGGCACATTGACGGTAATTTTCAGACTGTCGCCTATCTGTGGGATGACGCCAAAAGAATAGCAGCTCAGACCATAATTCGAAGGACCGCCATAAACACCAGCATACGGGACACCATTCACCTCAAGCAAAAGTGAGGCATCATTGATATTGGTGTTCTGCGATGTCTCCAGGAAGAAAGAACTGTAATTCAGATAGACATTCACCGTGGAGTCATTCGTCGGACGCGAGATAAGCACCACATGAGACTCTATCTCGCCGGGATCGAAATCAATCACCTTCTCGCATGAATCCAGCAGAAAAGGCAACAGAACAACCAAGAGGATATATTTTATTTTTTTCATGGACTTAGAACTTAAAACTATATGACAATGAAGGAATGATGGGGAATATCGACAACTGGACAAGTGCCGAGCCGTAGTGATGGCCGTTAACCACATAATGGGTGCCGTCTTTCTTATAGACCAGGAATGGGTTTTTGTTGTTGTAGAGGTTATAGACACTCAAGCTTATGGTGCGGCGACCATGACGCTTGTCTTTATGGAAGTTCACGCCCACATCCATACGATGATATGCAGGCATCCTGAAATTGTTGCGGTTCTCAACATACGAGATTGTCTGGCCTGTCTCGGGATCCACGAACTCTTGCATAGGCAAAGTCCCTGTATTTCCCGACGAGAAGACCCATGTGGCGCTGGCGTCGAAATTTTTGTTGGGTTTGTAACTTGCCACAATGGAGATGTCATGTCTGCGGTCGTATTTGGCGGGGAACGGTTCACCGTTGTTCAGAACTTGTCCCTCACGGTCAAACAGACGCATGGTACGGCTCCAAGTATACCCTACCCATCCCGTCAATTTGCCGACAGTACGCTGGGCAAGGAATTCCACACCATACGACCATCCGTCGCCCATACACACCTTGTCCTCCCAACCCACAGAGGTGCCAAAGAAACTTGCGCCGTCCTTATATTCAAGCATATTGATCATCTTCTTGTAATAGCCCTCCACCGAGAAATCGGCTATGCCACTCCAAGTATAGAACAGTCCCGCGGCCACCTGATGGGCATACATCGGCGCTATTCGTGCCGTCACAGGCACCCAGAGGTCTGTCGGCAGACTGATGGAGCTATTCGACAGCTGATGCATATATTGAGTCATATAGCTGTAACCAGCCTTGAACGAAAGGTCGTCGCTGAGCATAATACGACCGCTCAGTCTCGGCTGAATTGACGGATAGAACTCATCCTGTACAGCAAAACCGGTGATATTAAGACCAGCATTAATTTTCACCGTCTCCGATATAGTCCAGTCGTCCTCGACGAACGCTGTCATCTCGTTGGCATGGACAATACTCTGACCCACCACGGTGTCATAGACAAAGTCCGAACCCGACTCATTGGTCTCAATTCTGCTACCCGTCACGTCAGGCTGAAAGATGTGGTGAGTCACAGCGCCGCCGAACTTAACGGTGTGATCGGGAGATGGCTGGTAGTCGAAATCCGCCTTTGCCATAAAATCCCTGATGCCCGACTTATAATACATCTCGTAAGTGGTATAGGTGAAATTGTTGGCATAGTACTCATTATCCTCCATCGCCACACTGATGTCGTTGCGGTAACGGGTGAAAGCACCTGTCAGGTTCATAAATAGCTTTGGGGTCAGCTCGTAGTTCCACCGCAGTGAGCCCACAAGATTACCCCAGTTATAGCCGAGCTTCAGGCTCTCCTCATAGTCACCACCAAAGTTGTACTTCATCTTGGCATATATCTTGTCATCGCCTGAATAGAAACTGCCTATCAGTCGGCTACGGTCGCTGAAGCGGTGTGTCACCTTGGCGTTGAGGTCATAGAAATAATAACCCAGTCTCAATTTATCGATATCTTCGCCAATCGACTTCGCCATATACAGGAAAGGCTGCATCAGAAGGTCGGCATAAGTACGTCGCACACTGACATTGAAAGTGGTCTTGTCTTTGTACAGAGGACCTTCCAAGTTCAGCTTGGCGGCGATGAGTCCGACAGAGACGTCGCCATGCAGTTTCTTGTCGTTACCGTCGTTGGTAGTGATGTCAAGTACTGACGAGAGTCTGCCGCCAAAACGTGCCGGGAAACTTCCCTTATACAGTGTCACATTCTTGATGGCATCAGCGTTAAACGCCGAGAAGAATCCTCCGAGATGGTTCACATTATACAGAGGCACCCCGTCAAGCAGAAACAGGTTCTGGTCAGGTCCGCCGCCACGGACATATATGCCCGACATTCCTTCTGTGCCCGACTGCACACCGGGGAGCAGTTGGAGGGCTTTCAGCACGTCGGTCTCACCAAAGAGGACCGGCACCGACTTGATATTCTCGAGAGGAATGTCAATGGCACTCATCTGAGAGGACCGATGTGACGAGATTCTGTCGGCGGTAACAGTGACGGTGTGGAGAACAGTGTTCGACACCATATCATAGTTCTTCATCTTGTTTCCGTCAAGTTGGAATGTGTCGAATATAGTCTCGTAGCCGACATACGAGACTCTCAGCACAACCTTCCCTTCGGGTAGCGTCAACGAGTATCGCCCCTGAGCATTGGTCAGGGCGCCTTTGCCCGACAGCATGTCGTAGACTGTGGCACTGATGAGAGTCTCGCTCGACGAGGCGGCACGGACCGTGCCGCTGATAGTGTAGTTCTGGGCAGTGGCGACAGTCGCCAGCACCATGGTTATCAGCAAAAATAGCAAGCGTTTTATCATAGAAATCTGAATAGCCTTAATGAATCATAAATTATTCGCCAGAGAAGAAGTCGTTAATCCAGCCACTGGGATGACTCTTCGACAGGATTGTCCCGCAATAGATACAGAATTTTGCGGCGGGGTCATCCTCTTTATGACCGCAATGGGGACAAATCTTTTGACCCTCGGTGGCTGGTTCCTCCATTTGGCTTATGGTGTCGGGCATCATCTCTGGCTTGGTGGAATGCGACTCGTCCGACTCACGGTTTATTCTATGATGGCGGTGCTCATAGATGGTCTCGCCAACAACAATACCCGTCGGGACAGCAATGATAGAGTAACCTAACAACATCACCAAGGTCGATATAAACTGTCCCATGGGCGTCACAGGTGTAATGTCGCCATAGCCCACCGTAGTTATTGTAACAACAGCCCAGTATATCGCTGTGGGGATGCTCTTCATCTCCGGATTGCGACCATGTTCAAACATATATATCACCGCACCCAAAATAATAGCCATTACAAAGACAAACAACATAAATATCAATATCTTGGTAATACTACGTCGCAGGGCGTTGATCAGATTGAAACTCTCATGAAGGAACCTCTGCATGTTGAATATCCTGAATATTCTCAAAGTCCTCAGCACCCTGAGCACCGTGAGTGTCTGAGTGGCGGGTATGAGAAGACTCAGATAGGCGGGGAATATTGAAAGGAAGTCGATAATCCCGTAGAAAGAGAGGGCATACTTCCATGGACGTTGCAGACAGTATACACGGAGGTAGTATTCCAGAGTGAAGATAATGGTCAGCAACCATTCAATACCCTTCAGTACCCATCGCATATTAGCGTGCACAGCCTCGAAACTGTCGAGGATAATAACAAAGAGGTTCAGACCGATAAGTATCAGTAGCCAGATGTCGAACTTGCGACCTGCGGGGGTGTCGGCCTTGAAGATGATGCGGTAGATTTCCTTCTTGGTGATGTCACGGTGTTTGCGTGGCAGTATCACCTTGAATATGACCCAGTGCAGGAAATTGCCAAGACCGTGCACCAGCCTGCCTCCAATCCTCCGATAGTTAAGATTCATGAAAAATGTGCTCAGTTTCTTCCACACCCATATCAGTGGATGACTGAAGGCATACCAGAGCAGCATCAGAAACTTCACAAAGATATTAGGGTTTTTATTGTTCATATGCGTTATCTTTCGTCTTGCGGTCTTTTTTATTTTTGCGGACGGGCCGTCCGCGTTCCTATTTATTTGCGTTATAGAACAGCACTGACTGTCGCTCGGGTCTGAACAGTCGCTCAGCCGCATGCCGTAGTCTCTCAGGTGTAACTTGGCGATATATGGCAGGCTCGCTGTTCACCCACTCAGTATGGCCAAGCCAATGGAAATAGCAGAGCGACATGGCGCAGTCTATGGCTTTGTAATTGGAATAGGCAAAAGTCGATTCGTACTTGTTCACCACTTTCTCCAGTTCATGGGCGTCGACAGGCTCTTGTTTGATTTTCTCGAGCTCACACTCCACTGCCGCCAACGCCTCGTCGGGTGAGACCGAGCCGTTCAGCTTGCCAGAAACAACAAACAGTCCGGGGTCGCGGTCGCCGGTGATGTAGGCGTTGATCTCAGTAAACATCCGGCGTTGCTTCACCAATTCGTTATAAAGTCTCGAAGAGGTTCCGTTCGACAACACATCGCTAATCAAATCCACGGCAGGGAATTCGTCGGCAAGTCTGTCGCACATCGGATAGGCGGCATAGATGGCTGTCGACGGCACATCACGTTCCACTGAGAGGAAACGGCGTTCGGTCTGCACTGGTTCAACGGGCAGACGCCTCTCGTGGCGGGTTCCCGAAGGTATGTCGCCATAATATCTCTCCACGAGTGCGACCACCTCGTCATACTTTACGTTGCCAGCAACGGCAAGAATGGCGTTACAAGGTCTGTAGTAACGGAAAAAGAACTCCTTGACATCGTCGATACTGGCCTGCTGTACGTGAGAGATGTCCGCACCTATGGTGCACCAACGATAGGGATGCACCTTGTAGCATAGCGGACGCAACAAGAGCCACACATCCCCGTAAGGCTGGTTCACATAGCGGTAGTTATATTCTTCAGTAACCACCGACTGCTGAACCGACAAGGCGCGGGGTGAGAAGTCGAGCATCCTCATCCTGTCGGACTCCAGCATCAACGCCGTCTCCAACTGTCGACAGGGAAGAGTGATATAATACTGTGTATAGTCGTTGTTAGTCGTGGCGTTCGACTCGCCGCCTGACTGTGTCACCACCATATCGAAATCCGGCACATTTGGGGTACCTCCGAACATCAGATGCTCGAAAAGATGTGCGAAGCCTGTACGGTTAGGATTCTCGTCACGAGCTCCCACGTCAAAAAGGGTGTTCACCGACACCATCGGCGTGGTATGGTCTTCAACCACCAACAGAGTCAGACCGTTGTCTAGTATATGTTCTTTGTATGAGATCATCAGGAGTCCTGTCCTTGTGACATTTTAGGATTATTTTAAAACGACATCGGTCTCTTTTTATTATTGTAGACATAAAATAAATTGCATTATTCACGTACTAAAGAAAACATCACTCACGTTATTTGTTAGATTTTTAACAGCAATTTTATACTTATGACCGGCAAATCCTTTAAAACAATCGCCTTTTTCTTTACTTTCATTCTTTTCTCAGTTGCACTGTCAGCACAACCCGGCGGTCCCGGTGGCCCTCCTCCAGGAGGTTTCCCCGGCGGTTTCCCCGGAGGTCATGGCGGTCCCCGTGGGGAAAAACAGATGCAGCAGACTCAGAAAAAGAGCTCTACAGTTAAACAGAAAAAAATTGGAAGCACCTACAAGGTTGTGGGTTCATTGATTGACAGCACCAAGAAAGAGCCGCTGATGTACGTCAATGTCACCCTTCTCGATAAGGAAGACAGCAGTTTTGTCAAAGGTGCCATCTCCGACCTTAATGGTTATTTCGAAGTCAAGGAGGTGCCGGCAGGCGAATATTTGCTACGTATCTCATATGTAGGCTACACCACCCGTTTCATACCTGTCAGCGTCACAAACAACACCGCCCTTGGTTCCATAAACATGAAACAGGGTGCCGAGGTTCTCAAGACCGTAAAGATAACTGCCGCGCGACCTCTTTATGCCATGGATGGAGAAAAGATGGTCTACAATGTTGCCGACGACCCCACCATACAGGCGGGAACCACTGAGGACGCCCTCCAGAACGCCCCTGGTGTCGAGGTCGACGTCGAAGGCAACATCACCCTGAGAGGTGTCAGCAGTGTGGAGATCTGGATCAACGACAAACCCTCCAAACTGACCTCCGAAAACCTCAAGACCTACCTGCAGACACTCCCCGCCAACGCCCTCGACCGCATCGAGACCATCACCAACCCGTCAGCAAAATATGCCACCGATGCCGAGGCTGTCATCAACATCATCACCTCAGCGCATATCAAGAAAAACCACTTTATCAGCTTTGGCGTCAACGCCGCCACCCAGCCCAACGTAAGTCCATGGCTCAGTTACACATGGGCTAACGAGAAATTAAGCATCAACCTCTTCACCAATTTCCGTTACAGCACCAGCGAGAGCGACTCGTGGAGCAAGAGCCGCACCCGTCAGGACAATCCGCTTTACCCGGGCAATCTCGACTCACTGCAGGATGTAATCTTAGAGAACGACAGTTCTTGGAGCAATGGCAAAAACTACGGAGGTAGCATCGGCATCCACATCGACTACGAGATTGACAGCATGAGCGACATGGGAGTCTGGGGCAACTTCAACCTCAACGGCAGCAAGAGCAACAGCGACTTCTGGCACAGAAGGGATGTGTATCTGCCCACAGCCAGCACCTTCCAATACGACATGACCAACGACATGAACTCGAGGAGTTTCTTCGGCATGTTCGGCGGTTCCTACACGAAAAAGTTCGACCGCCAAGGTCACAACATGCGCATCTTCTTGTTCGGATCGACCCACAACAACAGCAACGGCACCAGCTATAGCCGTATATACAACCAAACCGACAGCACCGGAAGCGACACCAATACTTTCAAGTACTACGACAACTCAACCCGCGGCACCGATGTCAGTCTGCGTGCCCGCTACAACCGACCCTACAGCAAAGACGGCGAGATGAGCTATGGACTCAACATTGGCACCGATAACTCCTACAATGATTACCGTCCATACCTGCTCGACACCACCTATGACGACGGTGTCACCATCCTCGACCCGACATTGTTCGACGCACTACGACGCTATGTTTTCGAAGAGCATGAGAACGATGTCGACGCCGATGTTGAGTGGACCCACCGCTGGGGAGGATTCACACTCCAGCTCGGCATGGGTGCCCGACTGACGAACAGTCGATTCTCCTACAGCGAGACCATACTGTTGCCTGGCGATGAATACACCGAGAACTTCATCACTTACAACCCCTCCATCCACCTGAGCTACCGCACCGAGAAGATGCATAACTTCAAACTCAACTACTCCCTCCGTATGCGCAATCCTTCCGGCTCACAACTCACCACCTTCCGCTCATATTCCGAAGACAGCTACAGCACCGGCAACCGCGACCTGACCCAGAGCTACACCCACAATACCGAGGCGGGATGGACCAAGTTCTACAACTCCGGCAGTATCGGCATAGAAGGTTACGGACGCCTCTCGACTGGTGAGATCGACAACCTCACCGACGTCACTGACGTGATTGACCCATACATCGGACGCATCATCAAATACTCGACCCCCTACAATATTGGATCCTCATGGCGTTACGGTACGTCAATCAACGCCACCTATCGTCCAAACGGATTCTTCAACATGCGTCTCTATGCCAACCTCTACGACTACGGCTACAGCATGCAATACGACAAACTCGGACAGGAGGCCTACACCGACAGCAAGTGGAGCTACAGCATACGACTCAACATGTGGACCAAAGTCTGGAACAAATACCAAATCCACGCCTCAGCCAACTACTCCTCGCCCACCCTCGGACTCATGTCGACCCGCAGCGCCCGCTACTGGGTCAACTGTGGAGTACGTGCCGACTTCTTCAACCGCAAACTCAGTGCATATATCAACGTGCAGGATATCTTCAACTGGGGCAAAAGCATCGGCAACACCTCCTCTAACACCAACCCATACTTCCTGAGCGATAGTAAGAACCGCATACTCAACAGCCGTTACATCAGCGCCGGTATCACATTGCGTTTCGGTAAGATGGAACTTGAGCGCAACAGTCAGAGCGGTAGTGAGGCTGATGGCACCGAAAGCGGCAGCACCTCCTCGTCCTCATCCACTTCCGCCCAATAATTCTGATTCTCCCATAGGTTATACGTCTTACACATAACACGAAAAAGCACTGTTGCGAGAACAGTGCTTTTTCTATCCCCAAAACAATCAAATCCCCTCCGTTTGAACCAATGGAACCCCATACCTTGCAACCACATACAGTTAACATAAAAATCACAACAGCAACAAGATACAAAAAGAATTAATTTTTTTTTGTCCGTATTGAAAAAAGTTAGTACTTTTGCACCCGCTTTCAGAGTTAGGGAAGCAGGATATTGAGACAGAATTTTCAATTCTCAATCCAAATTGTCCTATGGTGTAATGGTAGCACATCTGACTCTGGATCAGCTTGTCTTGGTTCGAATCCAGGTAGGACAACAAAGACGCCCCCAATCGGGGCGTTTTTTTATTGCCAACAACATAACACTGTCTATTAAGTCACAATTAAAAAACAACATGTAATAATTCGACAAACGGTTATGCTGGAATGTAACTAAATCCCCCTCTAAGTTAGAGGGGGTACCCGTAAGGGCGGGGGCGTGTGTTTTAATTCCACATCGCTATCACTCATTTTTTCATGATTACCAATTAAACCTAACTGAATTGAAAGCCTAATAAGGAATTATTTTATATTTTGTTGTTCCAGTTATTCTTCGTATCTTTGCAGTCTGAAAATCATTATGGGTATGACGAATAATCGACAAAGCGACATAGACTTTGACGAATATATCCGCCAGGGCGAACCAGAGAAGAAAGACCGGGCAGACGCTTGGCGTGTGGCTATTGGATTGCAGGCTGTGGACGGGTTGAAGACCTCAGAATACCTGCAACAAACAGCCCGCAGGAATATTGAGGGCGAAATCACCATCGACGAAGCACGAGAACTGGTGAAACAATACTACATCAAGAAAACTGCCCACGACGATGATGATGCTGACAAGGAAGAAGCCGACCGAGTATCGAGTAACATCTCGAAACTATTGCAGACGGATGCCTTTACCTATAGCGTTGCAGGGTTCACGGCCATTCATCGCGCCATCTTCGAGGGAGTGTTTAAACATGCTGGCAATTTCCGCGACTACGACATTTCCAAAAAGGAGTGGGTGCTGCGAAACGATACTGTGCTCTATGGTCGCTGGCAGGACCTCCGAATAACAGTAGAATACGATCTGGGGCAAGAGCGACAGTTCGACTATACAGTTTTAAACAAAGATCAGATGGTAGAGCATCTGGCAAAATTTGTGGCAGATCTGTGGCAAATACATCCATTTGCTGAAGGCAATACTCGAACCACAGCTATCTTTACCATCAAGTATCTGCGCTCATTGGGTTTCAGCGTGAATAATGATATGTTTGAGCGTCATTCCTGGTATTTCCGCAATGCGTTAGTGCGTGCCAACTATCGCAATGTGCAAAAAGGCATCAACGCAGAACCGATATTCTTAGTACGTTTTTTCCGCAATTTGCTATTGGGTGAAAACAACGAACTAAAAAACAGATACATGCTGGTGAATCCACCCGAGGAATGGCAGACCCCCACAACCACCCCCACAAGTACCCCACAAGTACCCCACAAGTACCCCACAAGTACAGGACAATCACAGGATAAGCTGCACACCGATAACCCTGACATTCTTAAACTTGTGCAAGTTGTTGGTGAGCGGGAATTGTCCGTGAAAGAAATAATGGAAGGTCTCGGCCTAAAAGACAGAAAGAATGTTTTGAATCTTTACCTTAAACCAGCTCTTTCTGAAGGCCATATCCGGCTATTGTATCCCCAATCACCCCGCCATCCCCGTCAAAAATACCTGCTAACTGTAAAGGGACAGATGTTGTATCGAGAACTCACAAAACAATCGGTCAACGTTGTTAAGACTCCTTGATGAGGGTAAGGATATAGATGATAAGACAGTAGGAATACTGATGATCAAGCAACAACCTAATAAGAATATGGAGATATGATTGTATTCTTTGATACCGAGGTGAATCCGCAGACAAAGAAGGTGGCGGATTACGGAGCAGTTAGGGAGGACGGTGCCGTGTTGCACTCTCATTCCAAGGCTGACTTTGATGCCTTTGTGTCAAAATGCGATACAGTGTGTGGGCATAATATTATCAATTTCGACCTGAAATATACATCATTGAGAGGTAATCCTACAATTATTGATACGCTGTTTCTTTCGCCGCTGTTATTTCCTAAACGACCTTATCATCATCTCGTAAAGGATGATAAGTTGCAAGTGGACGAACTAAATAATCCAGTAAATGATTCGATAAAGGCTCGTAACTTGCTGAATGATGAAGTAGCAGCCTGGAATCAGTTGACGGATAACAGAAAGGAAATCTACTATTACCTGCTGAATAAAACACAAGAGTTTGGAGGATTCTTTAAGTATATCGCTTATTCGCCAAATGTTAGTTGGATATCATCCATATTTGCATCCAAAAAAGATTGGAGGCAATTGTTATTAAAGGAATATGAGGAGAAAGTATGCAGCAATGCAGACTTTGAGACTTTGGTCAAACATTATCCCATAGAATTGGCATATTGTTTGGCAGTAATCGGTGCTGATGACCTCTTTTCTATCACTCCGGCATGGGTAATACGGAACTATCCACAGGTGGTGAATGTGATGAACAGACTGTGCAATACGTCTTGTGGTGATTGCGAATATTGTCATCAGCGGCTGGATGCTCACTCTGGACTGAAAGAGTTCTTTGGATTTGATGAGTTCCGCATCTTGGATGGTGTCCCTATGCAACTGCATGCTGTGGAATCTGCTATTCGAGGCGAATCCTTGCTGACGATATTTCCTACAGGTGGTGGCAAAAGCCTCACCTTTCAGCTACCAGCATTGATGGCTGGACGAAATATGCATGGACTAACAGTGGTTATTTCACCTTTACAGTCGTTAATGAAAGACCAGGTAGATAACCTTGCTGCTCTTGGAATTAGTGACGCCGTGACTATCAATGGGCTGTTAGATCCAATCGAACGCGCTACTGCTATCGAGCAGATAGCTGATGGAACTGCCAATCTGCTATACATTGCTCCTGAAATGTTGCGCAGCAAGACTGTTGAGCGTCTTTTAATGGGACGCAATGTTGTACGTTTCGTGATAGATGAGGCACACTGCTTCTCTGCTTGGGGCCACGATTTTCGTGTGGACTATCTGTATATAGGCGATTTCATTCGCCAGTTGCAGGAAAAGAAACAATTAAGTCAACCTATTGCAGTATCTTGTTTCACAGCGACAGCCAAACAGAAGGTAATCAGTGATATTTGCGACTACTTTAGAGCGAAATTGGGCTTAGAATTTAAAGTGTTTGCCGCCAATGCGGAGCGTAAGAATCTGCGTTACTCTGTGCTTCATGCTGATACCGCTGATGAAAAATATAACTTGTTGCGTTCACTGATACTTGGTCATAATTGTCCCTCGATAGTGTATGTGTCACGAACCAGACGTACTCGCGAATTAGCACAGCACTTGGTCAACGATGGCATTCGTGCCTTGCCTTTCAATGGAAAAATGGAAGCCACCGAAAAGGTGAAGAACCAGAATGCTTTTATGAGCGGTGAAGCTCAGGTAATTGTGGCCACTTCTGCTTTTGGAATGGGCGTAGACAAAAAAGATGTGGGATTGGTTGTACACTATAACATCAGCGACTCACTGGAGAACTATGTGCAAGAGGCTGGCCGTGCAGGACGAGACCCACAAATGCGGGCAGAATGTTTTGTGTTGTATGCAGATAGTGACCTTGATAAGCACTTCATTCTCCTCAATCAAACAAAACTCAGTATCAGTGAGATTCAGCAGGTTTGGAAAGCCATTAAGGACCTTACGGCTAAGCGAGATAAAGTAAGTTGCTCGCCATTAGATATAGCACGTCAGGCTGGATGGGGAGATGAAATAGATGACATTGAGACGCGTGTTAAAGCTGCAATAGCAGCTCTCGAGGATGCAGGATTCATACAACGTGGCAGTAACTCGCCACACGTATTTGCTACGGGTATTGCTGTGAAGAATATGGACGAGGCACGTCGTAAACTGATGATCTCGCCCCTATTTGACGAACAGTCGCGTGAGGAAGCAGCCCGCATTATCAAATCACTTATCAGTGCACGAGCGACTGCAGAAGGACGAGGTGCTGAAGCTGAAAGTCGGGTGGATTATCTCGCTGATATCCTTGGCATGAATAAAGCAACTGTTATACGCAACATCAACCTGATGCGGCAGGATGGTTTGCTGGTCGATAGCCGCGACATGCAAGCATGGATTACCAAGGGTACGACTGTGAGGAACCTTGATGCCATGTTGCGCCTGGAGCAGTTTATGTTACAGCAGTTTTCAGAAGAGTCACGTCGGTTTAGTTATAAGGAACTGAATGAAGATGCTCAGAACGCAGGCATGAGTTACTCCAACGTCAAACGCATAAGGATGCTACTCCACTTCATGACGCTAAAGGGATATATATACAAACAGGAACACAGTATTACAGGTTATGTTAACGTGCGTCTTCAATCATCCATAGAGGCAACAAAGAATCGATTCGAACGACGGATGGATATTTGCAGGTTTATTGTGAATCGTTTGAGCGTTCAGAAGGATGTTAGTAAAGACATGACACTTGTTAACTTCTCAGTTGTGGAACTATTACAGCAATTCATTGCCAGTCGGCAAGAAACAATGTTTGCCGACAATGAAAAACCCACAATCGCTGACATTGAGGAAGCATTGCTGTATCTTACCAAAACTGAGTTGATGAAGATAGAAGGTGGTTTCATTGTTCTCTATAATACCATGCAGATTGGTCGACTTGTTGCTACACGTACACGATATGGCAAGGAACAATACCGTTTGTTAGACGAATTCTATAAACAGCGAATCCGTCAGATTCACATCGTGGGTGAATATGCGAATTTGATGGTTCGTGATTACAATGCGGCACTTCGTTTCGTCAACGACTATTTTACAATGGATTTCCGTAAGTTCATCAATCAATATTTCAAAGAAGATCGTCGGGCACAGATAGATCAGAACATCACTCCCGCCAAATACAATAAACTCTTTGGTGAACTCTCCAACCGTCAAAGTGAGATTATTGATGACAAAGAGTCAAAATATATCGTGGTAGCAGCAGGACCAGGAAGCGGTAAGACTCGTGTGTTAGTGCATAAACTGGCATCATTGTTGTTGCTTGAGGATGTAAAACACGAGCAACTGCTGATGCTCACGTTCTCAAGAGCCGCGGCAACAGAGTTCAAGAAGCGTCTGATAGATTTGGTTGGTAATGCCGCACACTATGTAGACATCAAAACATTCCATTCATACAGTTTTGACCTTGTTGGTAAACAGGGAAGTCTGGATGAGGCGAAAGATGTAGTACGCCATGCGGCGGAGATGATAGAAAATGGTGAAGTTGAAGCATCGAAAATAGCCAAGAGTGTGCTCGTCATAGATGAGGCTCAGGACATGAGCCAGGATGATTTCCGTTTGGTTCAAGCTCTGATGCGACAAAATGAAGAAATGCGAGTCATAGCTGTGGGTGATGATGATCAGAATATCTATGGTTTCCGCGGTTCTGATTCACGATACATGCAGTCACTCGTTGAAGAACAGGGTGCCAAGTTATACGAGATGACAGACAACTATCGGTCTGCAAAAGCGGTAGTCGATTGTGCCAACCGCTATGTACAACGAATTTCTGGTCGTTTGAAACATGCTTCAATCAAATCTGCAACAGGGGAAGATGGCAAGGTAATGACTTTGAAATCGTTTTTGGATGTTGAAATAAAAGTGGAGGGAAAAACAGCGATACTTACTCGAACCAACGAGGAGACAATGCAGGTGGCTTACGAGTTGGAGCAGAGAAATTTACACGCTACCATTGCTCAATCAATGGGAGGCTTTCGTTTTGGCAACCTTGCGGAAGTACGCTATTTCCTTAAGCAACTTGGAGGGAGAAACGAAGTGACCATTTCGAAAGAGAAATGGAATGAGGCCAAACAACGTACAATTGAAATGTATGCGTCTAGTAGTTGTCTTAGCGTTATGCTACACTTTTTCTCTGACTTTGAGATTACTCATCAATTCTATTATTACAGCGACTTGCGTGAATACATTTTCGAGTCGAATATTGAGGATTTCATAGCAACCGATGATAAATCTGTATTTGTAAGCACCATCCACAAAGCAAAGGGTCGTGAGTTTGATACCGTTTATCTCTTGTCACCACTTCCAGATGGAAGGGATGTCAATGAAATGAGAACTTATTATGTGGGCCTCACTCGAGCAAAGAGGAACCTGTATCTGATAACCAATCCTCCTACAGAATATTCTTCGATATCGATAGCATTGAATATGCGTGATGTTTGGCTTGATTTTTTCAAGGGGCGCAAGGATATTGTGCTTCGCCTCAGGAGTGGTGATAGCATACAATACAAAGACGGATACTTGTTAAATGAACAAGAGACCAATGTGGCCACATTATCTGCCTCTGGAAAAGACAAACTCAAGGCGTGGACGGATAAGGGTTACCAAGTGACAACCGCAAAAGTTAGCTATACTTTGGCATGGAAACCTCAAGACTCTAATGTCGAATATGCTGTTTGTTTGGCGAATATCGTTCTCACAAAAAGTGATGGTTTTAATAATAATGAATCTATACGAACTTGAAACAGATTGAAGTTGTTGCAGCGATAATCCGAAAAGGTGATAAGATCTTCGCCACGCAGCGTGGATATGGCGAGTGGAAAGACTGGTGGGANNGAGTTTCCTGGCGGAAAGATGGAGGCTGGGGAGACGCCAGAGGGGGCGCTTGAGAGAGAGATTCGTGAGGAACTGTCTGCTGAAATCAGCGTGGATAAGTTTCTTTGTACTGTAGAGTATGATTACCCTAAGTTTCACTTGACGATGCATTGCTATCTGTGTTCACTACTGACGGAGGCGCTACATCTGAATGAGCATGAGGCGGCGAAATGGCTGACAAAGGATGAACTGGATAGCGTGAAATGGTTGCCTGCGGATATAGAGGTGATAGAAGAGATAAGATGTATGATGTATGATGGTTGATGGTTGATGGTTGATGGTTGATGTATGAGGGTTGATGTATGATGTATGATGGTTGAAGGATTATGGTTGAGGGAATAGGGAAGAAATTAGGTTGCAGCTAATGTATTATGTCTGAGCATTGGGAAATATACGCTGACTGGAATCCATGGCACGGATGCACCAAGATAAGTGTTGGGTGCAAGTACTGCTATGTCTATCGCCAAGACGAGATGTATGGGAGCGAGATATCAAGCAGTGAGTGCAGGAAGACTGCCAACTTTAACCTGCCGATAAAGAAGAAGCGTGACAAGTCATGGAAGATAGAGAGCGGCAAGGTGGTTTTCACCTGCTTCACGTCCGACTTTCTGCTGAGGGATGCTGACGAGTGGCGACCTGAATGTTGGAAGATGATAAAGCAGCGGAGTGACCTGTGGTTCTTTTTCTTCACCAAACGCATCGACCGTTTCATGGAGTGCGTGCCCGATGACTGGGAAGACGGTTACAAAAATGTCATCGTAGGATGCACGGTGGAGAATCAGGAAATGGCTGACTACCGCCTGCCCATATTCCTGTCATTGCCCATCAAGCACAAAAGCATCATCGTGGCTCCCATGTTGACAGCCATCGACCTTACACCTTACCTCAACAACACCATCAATGAGGTGTCCGTGGGCGGAGAGTCAGGAATAAATGCGCGTCCCTGTAACTATGACTGGGTTCTTGCAGTGCGAGAACAGTGCATAGCCAAGAACATAGCTTTCCGCTTTCACCAGACGGGAGCACACTTCATCAAGAACGGAAAGATGTACCGTGTACCTCGATGCTTCCAACTCAGTCAGGCACACAAGGCAAACATCGACTACAAGATTGGCAAGTACCTCGTTCCCCAGACCGTCAAGTTCGAATGGAAGGAGAGCGATTATCACATGAATGATGGATGATGGGTGATGTATGATGTATGATGTATGAAGGATGATGGTTTAATTGTTTAATCGTTTAATCGTTTAATCGTTAAGATGTTAAGATGTTAGGGTTAGGGATTAGGGATTAGAGTTTACATATTTATCTATTAACTGGTCAATAATTAATTCAAGATATGTACAACAGAGAATATACTTCCGAAAGGATAACAGAACTGAAGCCGAATGAGATATTTGTGTTCGGCAGCAACCTTGCCGGTGCACATGGCGGTGGCGCGGCGCGTCTGGCATACAACCGTTTTGGCGCAATATGGGGTCAGGGCGTGGGCCTGCAGGGGCAGAGTTACGCAATCCCCACCATGCAAGGCGGAGTGGAAACCATCAAGCCTTACGTGGATGAGTTCATCGAGTTCGCACGACAGCACCCCGAGTACAAGTTCTTCGTCACCCAAATCGGCTGTGGCATAGCAGGATTCAGGGTCGAAGAGATTGCCCCATTGTTTGCGGATGCAATTGAGGTGGAGAACGTCATCCTACCACAGACCTTTGTTGAAACATTAAAGTAATAAACTATAAAAAAGGATTAAAGATTGCGCTTTAATTTTCTACCATTATGAATAAACCACGAGTGATAGGTATCGGAGAAACGGTTTTGGACATCCTCTTCAAGGACGACCAGCCACAAAAGGCAGTGCCTGGCGGGTCGACGTTCAACAGCATCGTCTCGCTCGGACGGGCAGGTATGAACTGCGCCATGGTGACGGACGTTGGCGGTGACCATATCGGCGACATCATCTGCCACTACCTGCAGGAGAATGGTGTGTCGTCGGAGTATGTCTGTCGACACGAAAATGTGAAGTCGCACATTTCGCTGGCGTTCCTCGACGAAAACAACGATGCGCAGTATATCTTTTACAAAGACCACGCCTCGGTATCGCTGGACGGACCGTTACCCGTGTTCAGCAAGGACGACGTGGTGCTCTTCGGATCCTTCTTCGCCATCAACCCCGTGATACGACCTGTGGTGGGCAAGTTGTTACGTAGCGCCCGTGAAGCCGGTGCCTGGCTCTACTACGATGTCAACTTCCGCAAGAACCATATCGCTGACCTGCCGGAGGTGATGCCCAACATCGAGGAGAATATGCGGTTGGCCGACGTGGTGCGTGGCTCTACAGAGGATTTCGGCTTCCTCTACGGTCTGCACGACGGCGATGCCATTTACGAGAAGATAAGCCACCTTTGCAACACCCTGATACTGACTGACGGGGCCCGTCCGATACGCCTCTATACGCCCGAAGGCTGCGAGACCTACCCAGTGCAACACATCGAAACCGTCAGCACTGTCGGAGCTGGCGACAACTTCAATGCAGGATATATCTATGCGAAGATTGCAATTGAAAATGGAAAATTGGAAATTGAAAATTCAACGGGCATCAACAATAACTCTCAGTTAATTAAGATGGCGCAACGGTGGAGTCAGGATGTCTGCCGTCAAATCGGCAACAACATCAGCGACGAGTTGGTTGAACAATTAAAAACATACATTATATGAAAAAGACAGTACACATACTATTTGCCTCCACCATACTATTGGCCATAATGACTGGCTGTGGTAACGGCAATCAGGATCAAATCAACAAAAACGACGCAACAATGAATACTGAGCTTAAACCTTTTGATGTGCAGAAGGACTTCGCCGACAACGGATTCACCTTCTTCACCAAGAACCTCATACTCTGCTGTGGCGACTCTACGGAGAGCAATGCCATGACCATCGGTTGGGGTGGCATCGGGAACTACCTCGGACACGACCGTCCGGCCGTGACAGTGTATGTTGCTCCAGCACGCTACACCTATGAGTTCATGGAGCGTCATCCTCGCTTCACCGTGATGGAATTCGACAACCCAGAAGTGTGGCAGTATATGGGCAAGAACAGCGGACGCGATGGCGACAAGGCTGCAGCCCTCGGGCTCCACATAACCTACACTGAACACGGCACTCCCTACTACGAGGAAGCAAAGACGGTCATTGAGTGCGAAACCATGACGGCATGGCACCAGACCGAGCAGGACTTCCGCAACAACACCCCAAAGGACTGGTACAAAGAGTTTGAAGCAGGCATCCACACGGTGTATATCGGAGAGGTTATAGGAGCCTGGAAGAGGTAAAAACAGAAAATACCATGAAATACTATATCGTTGATGCCTTCACAGACCGCCCCTTCGGGGGTAATCCCGCCGGAGTGGTCCTGCTGGGAGAGGACTCATTCCCCGACGAAGGACTGATGACAAGGATTGCTGCGGAACTGCGGTTCTCGGAGACGGCGTTTGTACGCAGGCTCGCCCCTACGGAATACCATCTGCGGTACTTCACGCCAATGGCCGAAGTGGAACTGTGCGGTCATGCCACCATCGCCACTTTCTCGTTGTTACACAGTCTTGGGATGGCGGAAGGAGAATGCCGGTGCCGCACTCTGGCCGGAGACCTCTGCATCGAGGTGGGTGAAAAGGTGATGATGCAGATGGCCACACCTCGCATCGTGAAGACCGTTTCGGACACTGCACCAATCTACAAGGCGCTCGGCATAGACGGCTACAACCCCTCGCTACCCGTCCAGGTGGCATATGCCGGTTTGGAGGACATCATGATACAAATACCAGACATAGAGTCGCTCAATGCTTTGCACCCCGACATGGAGGTCGTCTCAGCACTTACGGAAAAGCACAAGTCCGTAAGTTTCCATTGCTTTGCTCTCGGTGAGGATTCCCACACTGCCCATGTGCGTGACTTCGCCCCTCTGTATGGCATACCTGAGGAGTCGGCCACCGGCACAGCCAATGCGGCACTAACACATTATCTGTCAATCCATGGAGTTATTCCTGCGATGGGAGACTTCTCCTTCTTGCAGGGAGAGACGATGGGAAGACCTTCTGTGGTATCCACACGAATATCCGCCGACGGAAAAATATATGTTGGAGGTACCGCAGCCATTGTTGCAAATGGAGAAATCAACTGCTAATTAATATAGTAAATGAAAGAACATACTATCGTAGCACCACAAGTTGCAATACATTTTCTACCTCATGCCTTAAGAGGGTAAGGAATTTCACTGACAATAATTATTCAGGTATATTTCTCGATTATTAATAAAGTTTTATTAACTTTGCATCTGCATCGGTGAAATGGGAACATATTGTATCTGCCGATGCAACAGCACTTTGAAAAAACAAACAAAAAGGTTGACCACTGGATTTTTATTCTGAAGTGGCCACCAAGAGGGAATCACGTGCAATCCGTGAGCTGTCGCGCAACTGTAAATCTCCAGAGATTCCTTCGGCATCATGCCATTGGACACGCAACATGTCTGAGAAGGCGCCGTAAGGATGGTGAAAGCCAGGATACCTGCCTTTTTGTTTTGAACAATGCTTTCGCGTCAAAAGCCAGATGTTCGCTCTACTTCTTAAGGATGGACATAATGTCACCAGGTGACAAGTCTTCTCCCCCACTGTTTAAACAATCATTTTCGACCCGAAACAGCATTGCACTAAAGTGACGAGGAGAATATTAACATTGTAAATACTAACCAATATGACCTGGAAAGAAGATTATAAACGCAAGATTTCAAAGCCCATCGACGCCATCAAGGACATCCATGACGGACAGTGTGTGGTTATGGGACACGCCGCGGCCGCACCGAGACTGATTCAACAGACCCTTGCCGACCATTGTGAGGACTACAACGATGTGCTGATATTCCACATGACAACGCTTGGCGACAATCCTTGCTACAAGCCTCAATGCTACGGCCATTTCCGCCATGTGAGCAATTTCCTTTCGGCAAATTCGCGCGAAGTGATAGAGCGTCGCGAAGGCGATTTCTTTCCTGCTTACTTTAAGGATGTGCCATCGATGATTGGCAACGACATTCCCTGCGACGTAGCCGTTTTTCAGACAACACCTCCCAACAATGAAGGATACTGTTCTCTTGGCGTAAGTTGTGACTATGCCCATGCCGCCATCCACGCAGCCAAGACCGTCATTATCGAGACAAATGAGTTGATGCCTTACACCTATGGAGACACCATGATTCATGTCTCTCAGGTGAACCACATAATCCCTTGTGCCTACCGTCTGCAGGAACTCAACCTGCCCGAACCCGGCGAAGTCGAACTCGCCATCGGTCGCAACTGCGCATCGCTGGTTGCCGACGGATCGACACTCCAGCTTGGCATCGGCGCCATTCCCGACGCCGTACTCCAGTCTCTTACAGAAAAGAACGACCTCGGCATCCATAGCGAGATGTTCTCCAACGGGGTTATGGATCTGATGAAAAAGGGCGTCATCAATGGTCGACGCAAGACTCTGCACAGAGGAAAGGCAGTCGTGACATTCATCATGGGTTCACAAGAGTTATACGATTTTGTCGATGAGAACAACGACGTGGAATTCCACCCCGTAGACTATGTCAACAGTCCTCTGATAATCGCCAAAAACGACCGAATGATTTCCATCAACTCCTGTCTCGAGGTAGACTTGCAGGGACAAGTGTCGAGTGAGACCATCGGCATACGACAGTACAGCGGTATTGGCGGACAGGTGGACTTTATCCGTGGCGCATCCCTCGCCCGTGAAGGCAAAGCCATCATCGCCATGCCCAGCACCGCAGCAGGTGGCACCATCTCCCGCATCAAACCTTTCCTCACTCAAGGAGCCGCCGTAAGCACATCACGCAATGACGTGGACTACATCGTCACCGAATACGGCATCGCACGTCTAAAAGGCCGTACCCTACAACACCGTGCCGAAGACCTTATCCGCATAGCACACCCCGATTTCCGTCAGGTACTCATAGAAGAATACGAGCACCGATTCAAATGTTCTTGGGAGGGAGATGTCAATGATTAGTATCGTCGAGATATTCAGCACATTCCTTGTGATGTTCGCCATTATCGACATCACTGGTTCCATCCCCATCTTCATCTCTATGCGTGAACAAGGGAAGACTATAAGACCGTTGCAGGCCACATCGGTAGCACTCATTCTTTTTGTTGCTTTCTACTTTCTCGGCGACGCCTTGCTGAAACTTTTCAGCATCGACTCCGCATCATTTGCGGTAGCCGGCGCCCTTGTACTCTTCATCCTTGCACTTGAAATGGTGCTTGGACGTGAAATCATAAAGAACGAGGGATGCACATCGGGAGCTAGTATCGTGCCAGTGGCATTTCCTCTGATTGCAGGTCCCGGAGCCATCACCGCTCTCATTTCGCTAAGGGCAGAATACGCAACCGCAAACATCCTCATCGGACTGTTGCTAAATATCATACTTGATTACTTTGTAATCCGTTTCCTTGACAAGATAGCCAACAAACTTGGCGCTGACATCATATATGTGTTACGCAAATTCTTCGGCGTCATACTTCTTGCCATGTCAGTCAAATTGTTCGCCGGCAATCTGCCTCTGGTCTTCTCTTTCCAGAGATAGCTAAAACGACAGACGAAACTCAAAACATACTGCCCCACGACAGTCGTGGAGGGAAAAGAAAGAGCCACTCATGGGTCAACCCTGAGTGGCTCTTATATTTCCAGAAACTGGATATGGGTATCAATAATCGCGAATGACGCTGACCTTGAATTTCATGGTTCCGATATTAGCCATCGACTGGGCTGTATTGAAATCGGTGTCCTTGATCTTGAAAGTGATGACGCCTCTCTCAATATCGAACTCTATGCGCTCCTGCCAGAAAGCACCGGCATCATCTTTAAGATAGATGGTGTAGGGCAGCATATTGTCACGATTGTCGTCATCGATATAATAAGCCAACACAACTCCAAACTCGATAACATCAGGAGTGATATCCACATTTTCCCAGCTGGAGTAGTAGTAGTTCACATCATAGGTACCATTGTCGTAGGTGGTAATAGACTGCTCCCACTGGTCAGGAGTCACCGTGTAGTAAGAGGTGATTATATGTGGCCTCTCTGTACAACCAACGAGCATGGCGAACATAGCAAGCATAGGTAAAATCCACTTTTTCATATCTTTATTGATTTAAATGTTTTACAAATTTATTGTTTATCTTTTGCAAAAGTATGAATTTTTCTTTATTCAGTCATCAGTTTTAGATTTTTTATGAAATCCAGCCTCTCTTATCGCATGTGAACCACAGTGATTCCGTCACCTCCCAAATCCACGGGGGCTGAATGGTATGACTGCACCTCGGAGAGTCCCTGCAGATACTGACGTATGATTGTCTTCAGGATGCCATACCCTTTACCGTGCAGAATCCTCAGTTCCTTCTCGCTAAGCAGTTGGGCGTCGTCGATGAAATGACGCAACTCGTCAAGAGCTTCTTCGGCACGCTTGCCTCTGAGGTCTAGGGTTGGATTGAACACTTTACGTTTCTCGTTGATGTCGTCATAGATGGACTGGAAGCGGTTGTTGCGTTGCTGCGTCTTGTCGACGGGGATAGCCTTTTTGCGTGTCTTCGTCAGTCTGTCGACCGCTATTGTCATTCTCAGACTGTTACTCTCCACAACGGCCTTCTTGCCTTTCAGTTCCACAAGATGGCCGTAGGTGTCGCCACCATCTATACGGACGATGTCACCTACCATCAGCGGACCCTCAACGACATCATCTGTCTCTTGCTGTGAGGATCGATCCGTGGTTCTTTCTTGGTCAGCGAAATGGTCAATGGTTTTGTTCTTATGACGCTGTTCCTGTCGCTGACGGTCATGATCCTGTTGCTGACTCTCCAGCAGGTCAAGGTCACGCTGCATATCACTGCGGGCTTGCTGAGTGCGCTGGCGTTCGGCGTTAGCCTCCTTGATTTCGGCAATGGTACGTTCCACTGTCTTGTTGGCGTCGGTCAGTATCTGACGAGCCTGCTGACGGGCCTCGCTTAATATATCATACTTCTTGCCCTCCAATTTCTCAGTAAGCCTCTGATATTTGACTATCACGTCGTTAAGAAAATCATCAGAAACCCTGAGTTCAGCACGCTGACGCGCCACCTCCTGTTTGTCGAGTTCGAGTTGCTGGAGCTGATGTTCAAAATTAAGCATCTCACCCCCCACCTTCTGCTCGGCGGCCTCAAGGATATCCAGCGGGAACCCTATCTTGGTGGCAATCTCAAAGGCAAAAGAGCTTCCCGGCAGTCCTACGGACAGTTTGTAGAGTGGCAACATACGCTCAGTGTCATAAAGCATAGCGCCATTGACGATGCCCTCGTATTTGTCGGCGAGGAGCTTGAGTTCAGCGAAATGGGTAGTAACGACACCTATCGAGTGACGCTTGTAGAGCTCCTCCAACAATGCTTCTGCTATGGCGCAACCAGAGCGGGGCTCGGTGCCTCCGCCGAGTTCGTCAAGAAGGAAGAGAGTCCTGTCGTCTGCGACAGTCAGCAGCTGCTTCATATTCTGCAGATGCGACGAATAGGTACTCAGGTCGTTCTCCAACGACTGCTGGTCTCCGATGTCGATAAAGACGCTGTTGAAGATGCCGAATTCCGACGTCTCGCGACAAGGCACCAAGAGTCCGCATTGCAACATATACTGCAGAAGTCCCACTGCCTTAAGGCACACCGATTTTCCACCGGCATTGGGTCCAGAAATGACGAGTATAGATTTTTCTGGAGTGAGTTTCAGCGAGAACGGCACCACCTCACGCCCCTGCTGACGGTGGTTCAGGAAGAGCAGCGGATGACGGGCGTCAATCCAGTCAGTCATCGGACGGTCGTTGACTATCGGCATCACAGCCTGAATGCTTATGGCGAAGCGTGCCTTTGCCCGCAGGAAGTCTATACGTGCCAGGAACCAGTATGCGTTGATTAGCGACGGCAGCTGTGGCCGGATATAGTCGGTCAGGGTGGCGAGGATTTTCTGTATCTCGTGTTTCTCAGCGAATTCAAGTTCCCGCAAGTCGTTGTTGAGTTCCACCACCTCGGCGGGTTCGAGGAAAGCCGTCTGCCTTGTCGCCGATTCGTCATGTATAAGACCTTTCATCTTACGACGGTGAGTGTCGAGCATCGGTATCACCAGACGACCGTTGCGTATCGTCACCTCAGCGTTTTCGGGCGCCCAGCCCTCACGTTTGGCACGTGACAGGGATTTGCCTATCTGCACATCCACCTCGGTGCGTTTACGGTTCATCTGGCGGCGGATTTCAAGGAGCGCCGGCGATGCGTCGTCATAAATCTCACCCTTGTCGTCGACAATCTTAGAGACACGTTTCAGCAGCTGAGCGTCGAGCTCTACACTCTGCGACATGCGGAACAATTCAGGATAACGGACGCCACCGTCATTTGCCAGGAATCGAAGACAGCCGTTTATTGTCTGTAACGACGCCTTGAGGTCAACCATAGCCTCAAGGTCTATTACCGTATTGCCGACCTTGAGACGTTCCAACTCCTCAGTAAGGTCAAAGAAATCCTGAGAGGGGAAGCTGTTCTCCATCAGCAGTATCTGGCGGAATTCCTCGGTACGGCGGAGCTCGAGGCTTACCCTTGTATAATCAGTAGAGAACGACATCTCGCCAACCATCCTGTGCGACAGAGCATTGGTGGTTTCCGCATCAACCAGTTCCCTTATTTTGTCGAAAGAAAGTTTAGATTCCATAATTTGTCAATTAACGCAAAACCGCGACAGGAAGCTTTTATTGAATTGCTCGAATCCATTTAACAATCCTCTTTTCTAATCGAAATCCAGATTGAAGGGCCACCGCTGACGGAAACGGTCGAGGGCTTCGGCATTAAAGACGGCTGTCAGCACCTGCTCTCCCTGTCTTTCGGCATCGAGACTTGGCTCGGCGCTGGCCAGCGCCAGACCTTTGTAATCTATGATAGCCGAACAGCCAGCATAGGCAATCCCTGTGCCGTCAGTACCCACTCGGTTACAGCCGGCGACATAGCACAGGTTCTCTATGGCTCGGGCTTTTAACAACGTAGTCCACGCCTCGTATCTCGAACCGGGCCAGTTGGCGCTGAAGACAAGAATATCGTAGTCGAACTCAGGACCGTTACGCAACCATTTCGGGAAACGCAGATCGTAGCAGACGGCGGGTTTAAGTCTCCACCCCTTCCATTCGCACACCACTCGGCGAGTCCCACGCACAAGCTGTGACGCCTCGCTGCTCATACGGAAAGTGTGGGCTTTGTCGTAGGTACTGTAACTGCCGTCGGGTTTGACGAGGTGCATACGATTATAGATACCACCCTCCTCACGCACAGTCCATGTGCCAGCAAAGAGAGCATCGTATTTCCTGGCCTGCGACAATGCGAATTCGAAAGTCCGTCCCAGAGGTGGTTCCGCCTGACCCGCCATATGGTCGCCAAAGCCAGTGGTGAATGTCTCGGGAACAACGATAACATCGGGACTCCAACCATCAGCGAAAGAAGACGCGAGGGTTTTCTCGACCTTCTCGAAATTGGCATCAGGGTCCTCCCAGACTATATCCTGTTGGTAGACGGCAATATTTAAATTATCTTTCTTCAATTATTCAATACTAGACTTTAACATCAACTACAAATCCAAAACATTCAGCTCCATCACTTACAATTGCAGACATAATCCCACCGTTTGCGTGGGGAAGGAAGAAGCTCCTCTATCGCCTGCTGGTCGTCCCAACTCATGGGACAGACACGCATATCGATAACTTTCAGTGTATTGTTGAGCGCCACAAACGACGGGGGGAACGATATCACGCCGGTACACCAGATGATGAGTCGTTCAAGGTTGGTGAGATTACTCATCTCGTCAGGCAGGTCGAGTATGGGGTTGCGACTCAGGTTCAGCTCTTCAAGACGTGTCAGTCGTCCTATCTCGGGAGGGACTGTGCGAATGCGGTTTCGGCGCAAGTCAAGAGTCTCGAGGTGTGTTAGCGTTCCAATCTCGGGAGGTATGCTGTCGATAAAGTTACGTCCCAAATCCAACGTCCGCAGATTCCTCATCGTGAAGACTTTTGCAGGAATCTGTTTGAGACGTTTATAATTCAGTTTCAGGGTATATACGGAATCGGGATTGCGAACCTCTTTCAACGACTTATAGACCCTGTCGACCTGAGCGGAGGCGGGAATCACAAAGAGACAGACAATTATGAAAAGAATGATTCGCTTCATTTTTAGCATCGTTTTAATTCAACCATACTCTTGACCACGTCCATATCACGGCGCAGCTGAGAGACCAACAACTCGGCAGACGGGAATGTCTGAATGTCTCTAACTTTTCCGACAAATTCCACGGTAAGTCTACTGCCATACAAATCGCCCTCGAAACCTATCAGGTGGACTTCCAACTCCACTCTTCCGCTATCGAATGTGGGTTGGGTACCAAGATTCGCCATACCGACAAACACCTCATCGCCAATCCTGACCCTGAGGGCATAGACCCCTTCGGCGGGCAACAGCTTAAGCGGGTCGTCAAGTTTGATATTTGCGGTAGGGAATCCCAGCGAGGTGCCGACATGGCGCCCATGAACGACAACGCCACTGGCAGAATAAGATGAACCCAGCATGGCGTTGGCTTTCTCAATATCGCCTTCGGCGAGGGCTTTCCTAATCTTCGTGGAACTAACAGCGACGCCGAACATCTCGACAGGCTCGACTCTACGAATTGAGAAACCCATCCGTTGAGCAAGCTGCGGTAGTTGTGCGAAATCGTCATTCATGCGGCAGCCGAACTGATTGTCATATCCGAGTACCAGTTCCCTCATATTCAACTTGCGGCACAGGTACTGTTCGGCGAAATGGCAGGCAGATAGCGAAGCGGTTTGGTTGTCAAAATGGACAATAACCACATTACTCACGCCACAACTCTCCAAAAGCGACATACGCTCATCATAGGTTGAAAGCAACGACACCGACGAGTCGGGACTCAAAACCACTTTAGGATGACGGTCGAAGGTGACCACCACGGGCATCAGTCCACTCTCGGCAGCGGCAGTCAAAAGCCGTTCCAAAAGCAGCCGGTGTCCACAATGGACACCGTCAAACATGCCCACAGTGACTATCGTTTTTCGCTCTAAAACGCTGATATTTTCGATGTTGATTACTTCCATCCGTCGAATTTTCAGATTACAAATTTACACAAACATATTGACATAGTAAAGTTTAAAGTATAAAGGTCAACAGCGAAAGACGTCTCTATACTGATATCCAATACATTAATCATACTCATCGATACAACTTGTTTTTCATCATCACATTATTACCGACACTTTGAAATATTATTATTACTTTTGCTTATTATTTACTTTCGATAATTATCCATTATTCATTTAATTGTCATAGTTTTATGAAACACATATCTCTTTTGGTCATGTTTCTCGCCGTATTAGTGTCGGCAGGAGCCCAACAAATGAACAAACAAATCGGTGCCGAAAACAAAAAATACAGTTCCTGGCAAATCGACGAGATGATAATAGTCGGGAAATACGACAGTTTGACGATAGGTGTGACAAAAAACTACAAATCCATCGCTCAAAATGTACAAGTCATTGCTTTTGATGACAATATGAATATGGTGCACAGCGTCGATATCCCCGACACAAAGTTGGATCATGCTGAAATGGCATCAATATTTGAAGGTAAAATATATATCCTCATCTATCACTACAAGAAATGGGACGGTTCATACGAATACAACAGAGCAGTGCTTGACGCAAAAACGCTGACACTTATCGGTGAACCGAATACTGTCTTTTCGTACAAACACAAATCTTCCGAAGAGCACTACCTCTGGGCAAGCCAGTCGCCAGACGGGTTGCTGGCGGCAATAATCGACATAGCTGTCGTTGAACGCAAAGACAAATATGCGGCAGTGGAGATTCTCCTTGATGAGGAGATGAACATCGAATGGCAACGTGACTACCCCATTTACTGGCTTAGCAATATGATGGTAACCAATGACGGCGAAATAATCACCCTAGGACGCTCGAAAGGCAAAGGAGCCAACAAAATATATTTCAGCGTCATTGACCAAAACAATGGCATAGATATCTCTCAACAGACCTCTGTGGCAATAGAAAAGACTGACCTGATTTGTTACCGCGACAACAAAATCTTGGCCGTGGGCTTTGGCAACGACCCCGAAAACAAGCGAGAAATCAAATATTTCGGCATATCCGCCGATACAAAAACAAGCACTGTAAATATCGACTACAAAACAGTAACAAACAATGACAAGTGTGTTTTTGACGGTGTTGACTTGGGGAAAAAATTAGATCCCCGAAAGAATTATTACCTCAAGTTAAAAAACTGCAAAGAAACCGACTATGGCGCTGTCGCCACTTTAGTCAACTACCCAAACAAGTACGACATCAATATCGTCGGCATGCTTGTTTTCGCTATCGATAAGAATGGAAGCATAATATGGAACAAGATGGTACGCAACAATCTGTTTAGCAAATATGAGCCGACCAAACTGTTTTACGCATTATGCGTCGAGGGAAGCGACACTTACCTTGTCGGCACTGAGAGTCACAAAGGACCAGCCACCTATACCGTCGACAAAAAAATCAACAAACAGAATCTCAACTCCGGAGGAAAAGGCATAGCCATCTACCACTTTGACGCCAACGGCTCTGTGACAAAAAAACTGGACATTCTAGACAAACCTATGTTTTTTGGCAAACATGTCAAAAAAATCGGCGACGAATACGTGGGGTTCATAACCACTGTAAACGGAGTGTCAATGATTAAGTTCAGATTCTGACACGCGCAGGACATTTTAAAGGATCATCTATCAACTTTTACTCCTTTTTCTTACTCTCTTTTTAATACTAATTATCAAAAAATTTTGTCAGTATAAAAAATTGTACTACTTTTGCAAATCCAAAAATTATTCAATTTTTTATTTAATCACATTAATAACAAACAATTATGCCTACAAGAATTAGATTACAGCGTCATGGTAAAAAGAATCAGCCTTTTTATCATATCGTAGTCGCGGACGGTCGTGCACCTCGAGATGGTAGATTTATCGAGAAATTAGGCACCTACAACCCCCTGACCAACCCCGCCGAGATTATCCTTAACGAAGACAGTGCAGTAGAGTGGATCAAGAAGGGCGCTCAGCCCAGCACCACCTGCCGTCGCATCCTTTCCTATAAAGGTGTCCTCCTGAAACGTCACCTCCAGATTGGTGTCGAGAAAGGTGCCATCACCCAGGAACAGGCCGATGTTAAGTTCAACGAGTGGAAACAAGCCAAAGACGCTAAGATAGCCAAGAAGGTCAACGACCTTGAGAGCGACGCCAAGAAGAAAGCCAAGAGCCGTCTCGACGCCGAAATCAACGTCAACAACAACCGTGCCGCCGCTATCGACGCTAAACGTCGTGCCGCAGCCGAGGCCGCAGCCCAAGCTAATGCTGAAGCCAACGCCGAAGAGGCTCCCGCTGAAGAGGCTCCCGCCACTGAAGAGAACACCGAGGCATAAATTAATGCCAAATGATAGAAAAAAGGACATGCCACAATGCTTGTCCTTTTTTTATATATTTTAAACCTTAACTTCTGATTGAACCTCTAGACAGACTAGAAACTCTAGACAATCTAGATAACCTAGAAACAGCCTGTAAACTGTAAACTGTAAACTGTAACCTTTAAACTTTACAACCTTAACGATAACCCTAACGATTAAGCAATAAAACATATCATCTTATCACCTTAACATCTTAACACCTTATCATCCTATCAACATATCAACATATCAACATATCAACAACCAAACAACTCAATGCTCCAAAAAGACTGTTACCAACTGGGAAAAATCACTAAACCCTTCGGATTCAAAGGGCAGGTGATATTCTTTCTCGATGTAGACACACCCGAGGACTACGCCACCCTGGACTCAGTGTTTGTTGAAGTCAAGGGAATTCTTATCCCCTACTTCATAAAAGAGATATCCATCAACGGCAATAAGGCCACCGTCACCTTCGAAGACCTCTCTCCCGCTGAGGCTCAAGCCCTTGTCGGTTGCAACCTATACCTCCCACTCGACCTGCTTCCCAAACTTACCGGTAACAAGTTCTACTACCATGAAATAATAGGATGGAATGTGGTGGACAGCGAGAAAGGCGACATCGGGACCATCAAGTCGGTCATCGACTTCCCCGCCCAACCCCTGTTTCAAATCTTCAAAAACGACACCGAAATCCTCATTCCAATCATCGACCCCGTCATAAAGAAAGTGGACCGAGACAAAAAAACAATCTTCATCACCGCACCTAACGGTCTGATTGATTTGTATCTATAAGTTAATAACAATCAATGTTAATTTCTTTATAGCTCTCCGTCTGAAATAATGAGTACTTTTGCAATCAAAATAAGGAGGTAATCATGAGTTCCCATAGCAATTCACACGAGAAAAAATATTACGACGCAGACGAACTTCAGGTCTTCAAAGAGTTAATCCTTAGCAAAATAGACGAAGCAAAGAAGAACCTCGAATTACTCAACGCCGCCGTTGCCAACAGCGGAAACGGCGATGGCGACACCGCTCCGACGTTCAAGAACTTGGAAGAGGGCAACTCCGTCCTCTCGAAAGAAGAGAACTCACGTCTTGCGGCACGTCAGCAGAAATTCATCAAAGATCTCGAGGCGGCTTTGATTCGCATCGAGAACAAGACATACGGCATTTGCAAAGTCACGGGAAAACTCATCCCCAAAGAGCGTTTGATGGCTGTGCCTCATACCACTATGACCATTGAGGCAAAAGAGATGCTGGCAAAGAAGAAATAGCAAGGAGTTAATCCTTACATTCTAGGAATAGCGTCCAACAGCCTTTGAGTATACGGGTTCTGAGGGTTCTTGAACAGTTTGTCCGAATCCTCGAGTTCCACCATCTTGCCATTCTGCATAACCAATATCCTGTCCGAAAGGAAGTGCACCACTGAAAGGTCGTGCGAGATAAAGATATATGTATAGCCGAATTCCTCTTTGAGTTCGTTCAGGAGGTTAAGCACCTGTGCCTGAACCGAGACATCGAGGGCACTCACCGATTCATCACATATCACCAGTTCCGGGTTGAGAATAAGGGCGCGGGCGATGCAGATACGCTGACGCTGTCCGCCTGAGAATTCATGTGGATAGCGGTCGTACCAGTCGGGATCCAAACCTACCTTCTCCATAAGTTCCAAGACTTTCTCCCTGCGTTGTGTGGCATTGCCATACATCCTGTAGTTTTCGAGAGGTTCAATGATGGTTTGACCTACCGTCATACGAGGATTCAGCGAAGAATATGGATCCTGGAAGATAATCTGCATACTCGGTCTCATGCGTCTCACCTCGCCGGGTTTCATAGTGTCGAGACGTTTACCCTTGAACACAATGCTTCCCGAAGCGCTGTCGACCAATCTCAATATAGCCCGTCCCAACGTGGTCTTGCCACATCCCGACTCACCGACCAGACCTAAGGTCTCGCCTTTGTAGACATCGAAACTGACGCCATCGACAGCATTCAACTTCTTGCGAGGCTTACCCCAAACATTTCTCTCAAGGACATAAGTCACATCCAGGCCATTCACCGACAATAGCGGTGGTTGTGTCCTATCTATAGTTTCTCTAACATCTTCATCACTCGCCGCCACATCACGGCCACTCATGAAGTCGGCGACAGTGGGCAATCTTTTCGGACGGCCCTCCAAGGGAGGCCGGCAGGCTATAAGTCCACGGGTGTAAGGTTCTGAAGGGTTGTGGAGTACCGTGGCGGCATCGCCACGCTCCACTATCTTGCCTTTGTACATGACAACGATGTCATCGGCTATCTGGGCAATGACACCCAAGTCGTGGGTGATGAATATTATCGACAACTTACGTTTCTGTTGCAAGTCTCGCAGCAGCTGAAGGATAGTCTTCTGCACAGTCACGTCAAGTGCCGTGGTGGGCTCATCGGCAATCACCAGTTCGGGATTGCATGCCAACGCCATAGCTATCATGACACGCTGCTTCTGTCCACCACTGATCTGATGGGGATAACTGTCGAAAATAGACTCGGGGCGAGGGAGCATAACCTCTTCAAACAATGCCAAGGTCCGGCGGCGAGCCTCCTCATAGTCCACCTGCTCATGGAGGCGCATCATCTCCACCACCTGTTCACCACAACGTTTCACAGGGTTCAACGATGTCATCGGCTCTTGGAAAATCATCGATATATGCTTGCCTCTGACATCCTGCATCTGCTTGTCGTCCATGCCTATCAGCTCTTGACCCATAAAGAGCGCCGAACCCTCGACCTTACAATGAGAAGGAGGAGGCAAGAGACCCATCACGGCAAGACTACTCACCGACTTGCCAGAGCCAGACTCACCGACCACGCCGAGCGCCCTACCCCGTTTCACGGTATATCCAACATCGTCGACCACCTTGCGCCACTCGCCGTCGGCGTCTTTGAAACTGACATTTAAGTGTTGTATTTCTAAGAGATTATCCTCATCCATCAAAAAAAAGATTTAGAAAATGCAAAAATACACATTTTTATCAAAAAAATGTGTGTAAATTTGCAAATTATTTTGCGACACTGTGCTGATTAGCACATTAGCATGCTTACCACTGTCGAATATCATAAAAATCAACATAATTAAAAACCAAAAAGCTCTAAAAAATTAAAACTATGACAAAATCTGAGCAATTCATGGAAATGGAAGCCAAATACGGCGCCCATAACTATCATCCACTACCCGTTGTCCTCGCCAAAGGCGAAGGCGCTTTTGTTTGGGACTGCGAAGGCAAGAGATATTTCGATTTCCTCTCAGCATACTCTGCTGTGAACCAAGGTCACTGCCATCCCAAGATTGTCAAGGCCCTCTGCGACCAAGCTCATGAGCTGACCCTCAGCAGCCGCGCATTCTACAACAACTGCCTTGGCGAATGGGAGAAATTCGTCACCGAGTATTTCGGCTATGAGAAAGTGCTGCCCATGAACAGCGGTGCCGAGGCCGACGAGACAGCCCTGAAGCTTGCACGTCGCTGGGGCGTCGTCAAGAAAGGCATCAAGAACGACGAGGTTATGATTGTCTGCTGCGAAGGCAACTT
>DBXB01000053.1:70619-73479 GCA_002309155.1 Bacteroidales bacterium UBA1223
AACGACCCCGAGAGCTATGCCAACTATGGCCCCATGACTCCCGGTTTCCTCCGCATACCTTACAACGATCCCGACGCACTGGAGAAAGTGCTCAGCGAGCACGGCGACAAGATTGCCGGTTTCCTCGTAGAGCCTATCCAGGGCGAAGCTGGTGTCTATGTACCCGATGAGGGTTACCTGAAGAAATGCTATGACATCTGCCACAAACACAACGTCCTGTTTATGGCCGACGAGGTGCAGTGCGGTATTGCACGTACCGGTAAGATGCTGGCATGCGACCACGAAGGTGTGCGTCCCGACATCCTCATCCTCGGCAAGGCTCTCGGCGGTGGCGTAGTCCCCGTAAGCTGCGTGTTGGCTGACGACGACATCATGCTCAATATCAAACCCGGTGAGCACGGCTCGACCTTCGGTGGCAACCCCATCGCCGCTAAGGTTAGTATCGCCGCCCTCCAGGTCATCAAGGAAGAGCACCTCATGGAGAACGCAGAACGTCTGGGCAAGATCTTCCGCGAGGAGATGAGCAATTTCAAGAGCCCGATGATTGAGAAAGTCCGTGGCAAGGGTCTTCTCAACGCCATCATCATCAAGCCCCGCAACGGTAAAGAGGCTTGGGATGTCTGCCTGAAGATGCGTGACATGGGCGTGTTGGCAAAACCCACCCATCAGCACATCATCCGTTTCGCTCCTCCTCTGGTCATCACCGAGGAACAGCTCCGCGAAGCCATCGAAATCATCAAGAAAGCCATCGCTTCCTTCGAATGATAGACGACATTCTTTGACAAGGGTCGCCGCATGCGGCGACCCTTGTTGTTTCATAAAACAACATTTCATACCATGAGAAAACATATCATTTTCTTCATCGCTCTGCTATTCTGCGGAATGGCATTCTCGCAGGAGACCATCGACAATCAACGGCCGCGGGCCCGCGACATAAACGACGAGAAAAATGACGAGACCGACCCCGTCATCGTCAAACGCCTTGAGGAATGGCAGGATCTGAAGTTTGGCTTCATGGCACATTGGGGCATCTACTCCCAGTGGGCCACCGTCGAGTCTTGGGGACTGTGCAGCGAGCCATGGATTGACCGCAAAGACGCGCCATACGACGAGTACAAGCGTCAATATACAGCACTCAACACGACCTTCAACCCCAAGAAATTCAATCCCGCTCGATGGGCAAAAGCCGCGGCGTCGGCTGGTATGAAATACATGGTGTTCACCACCAAGCACCACGACGGATTCTGTCTTTTCGGCACCGACGAGACCACCTATTCGTCGGTCCACAGCAGTTGTCCGTTCTTCAAAAACAAATACAGCGACATCACCCAGGCACTCACCGACGCCTTCCGCCAATACAATATGTGGATAGGCTACTATTTCTCCAAGCCCGACTGGCACTGCCCCGACTATTGGGCTCCGGAATGGGCGACCCCCGACCGCAACGTGAATTACAACATAGCCGACAAGCCCGACCGCTGGCGCAAATACTGCGACTTCACCTACAACCAGATTAGGGAGCTGACGCACAACTATGGCGACATCGACATCCTATGGCTCGACGGCGGATGGATTCGCCCTGAATGGAGCGTCAACGACGAGACAAGGCCCTGGCTTGGATGCAGCGGTCAGATACAAGACATCAATATGCCACGAATAGCACAGATGGCACGTGAGAACAACCCCGACCTGATTATTGTGGACCGTAGCGTGGGAGGCAAATACGAGAACTACAAAACCCCCGAGAAGCAGATTCCAGACGAGCCCCTGCCCTACCCGTGGGAGACCTGTATGACCATGGGCGACAGCTGGTCGTATGTCCACAACGACAATTACAAGTCTACCAACGAGCTGATACACATGCTCTGCGACATCGTCGCCAAAGGTGGCAACCTGCTACTCAATGTCGGACCCGACGCCAACGGCGAGATACCCACTCCATGTCTGCAACGCATGGAGGAGATTGGCAAATGGCTTAAAGAAAACGGTCAAGCCATTTACGGCACCCGCCCTTTGAAACCTTACGCTCAGGATAACGTGCGTTTCACACAAAGCAAAGACGGACTACACCGCTATATCATCTATCTACTCAAGGATGGTGAAGAGCCCCCCTCACGCATCGAAGTCGACGGAGTGATCTACCGAGTAAAGAAGAAGACCCGCCACGCCGTAGTCGTGGAGATGATGTAAAACACAAAGACCTTAAAGTCCTTAACGTCCCTAAAGACCTTAAAGTCCCTAAAGACCTTAAAGTCCCTAAAAAAATGGAAAAACTCATTCGGCCGTCTGGCAATTACCGCAAACTGCTATCCTATCAAAAGACAGAAGTTATTTATGAAATAACATATTATTTCTGCCAAAATTATCTTCAAAAAGGAGACAGAACAGTAGATCAAATGATACAGGCGGCAAGGAGTGGAAAACAAAACATTATTGAAGGTTGCGCAGCCTCGGCGACATCGGCCAAGACAGAGATTAAACTAATAAATGTTGCAAAAGCAAGCCTTCAAGAGTTACTTGAGGACTACATTGATTATCTGCGGACCAGAGGACATCAACAGTGGAAAGAAGGATCGGCTGAATGGGAAGCCATGCGCAAAATAGGCAAAGAGCATAATGATGCCAATTTTTTTATGAATCTATGTGAAACAAGATCTCCAGAGACAATTGCCAATATGACTATTATACTCATATATCAGGCCGATTATCTCCTTTTCAAACAATTGGAACGACTAGAAAAGGATTTTGTAGAGAATGGTGGTTTCTCCGAACGCATGGCACGTGTCCGTAAAGAAAAAAGAGGTTTTTAGATCATTACGTTTTACAATAAAAAAAAAACGGACAAGCTAAAGAACTTGTC